>JAPYSM010000048.1 GCA_029936485.1 Dehalococcoidia bacterium | reverse complement strand
ACGCCATATCCATGGGCACCGAAGGCATGAAAGGCTCCCTTGTCTCAAGGGAGATTATCGCCGACTCCATAGAGACCGTATGTTTTGCTGAGCGTTTTGACGGTCTGGTTGCGGTCGCTGGCTGCGACAAATCGCAGCCAGGAGCGATGATGGCCATCGCCCGACTGAACATTCCTTCTGTATACGTCTACGGGGGCTCGATCCTTCCTGGCAGCTGGAACGGGAAAGACATACAGATCCAGGACATGTTTGAAGCAGTCGGCCAATACCAGGCCGGCGAGATAGATGACGAAGAGCTTTACAACATGGAAGTGCGGGCGTGCCCAGGACCGGGCGCGTGCGGCGGCATGTTCACAGCCAACACCATGTCCAGCATCGGCGAGGCTCTCGGCCTCTCGCTGCCCGGCGGCGCCTCAGAACCAGCGGTCGACCAGCGCAAGATCGCTTCCAGCCGTGCTGCTGGTGAGGCCGTGATGAATATGCTGCGTCAGGACATCCGACCATCTGACATCCTGACACGCAAGGCATTCGAAAACGCCGTCTCGCTGGTCGTGGCGATGGGCGGATCGACCAACACGGCCCTCCACCTCCCTGCAATCGCATACGAGGCTGGTATTCCGTTGAACCTGCAGGACATACACGACATCTCGATGCGAACACCGCTTCTGGCAGACATGAAGCCGGGTGGCCGGTACCTGATGTACGACCTGGACCGTGCTGGTGGGATCCCTGTGATCATGAAACGACTGCTTGAGGCTGGTGTCCTGCACGGCGACGCTATGACAGTCACAGGTAAGACTATCGAGGAGAACCTGGCGAGCGTTAAAGACGACTCAAAAACTCACATATACCCTTCGAACGGTAAGCCGGAGCCGATCATTACTTCGATCGATGATCCGCTTTCCGAGACCGGGGGCCTCGTTACGCTTCACGGCAACCTCGCCCCTGAAGGTTGCACTCTGAAGGTCGCAGGCCACCAGTTCGGAGCGACCTGGTCGGGCCCGGCGCGGGTGTTTGAGCAGGAAGAGGAGTTGATCGACGCACTGAACAAACGGACGGTCAAAGAAGGCGAGTTCATCGTCATCCGATACGAAGGACCGAAGGGCGGACCGGGGATGCGTGAGATGCTTCAGGTGACCGGGATGATCGCGGGGCAGGGACTGAACGAGAAGGTTTTCCTTATGACCGACGGACGGTTTTCCGGAGCGACCCATGGATCGATGATCGCCCATGTTGGCCCTGAAGCTTTTGTGGGCGGTCCGATCGCAGCCGTAGAAGACGGTGACACGATAGAGTTGGACCTCGAAAAGTTCGAGTTGAACCTCAAGGTGTCCGACGAAGAGTTGTCGAGACGCCTTGATGCCTGGACCCCGAGAGAGCCGTCCTACACCCGGGGCACGTTAGGCAAATACATCAAGTTGGTGCAGCCGGCGAGTAAAGGCGCTGTTACCGGGTAGTTACTTGCCCACCTCTCCAACTCCTAGGCCTTTTTGACCTCGATCACGGACCCTGCGTCGGCGTCTGATTCGACTACCGGGTTCTGGAGCGGAGCGCTGAATCCCGGGGCGGAGATCGTCACCACATCGCCCTGTTCGTACTTCCACTTCCGCTCTGTGTAACTGATCTTGCTGGTGCCGAAATAATGCACGTGAATATCGCCGGGCACCCGGTGCCCCGGGTACTTGAAGTGATGATCCTCACAGTTAGCGAGCGTGTGCGACATGTACTTCTCTCCGGAGTAGATCGGACCGCTCTGGTAGATCGTATCTCCGGAGCGGGTCGTCTCACACTCGTACTCCAGCTCCTCGAACGCGAAGTCGGTCACCAGCTCTGGTCCGATCGAGCAAACACGTAATTTGGACGGAGCCAGGTAGAGGTAGTTGATGCGCTCCGTCTCGTGATCCGCCCACTCGTTCCCGAGCGTGAATCCCAGGCGTCGAGGCGTGCCATTGCGATCGATGATGTAGCAGGCAGCGACCTCCGGCTCCTCGCCACCGTCGAGTGCGTAAGCCGGGATGTCCAACGGCTCGCCTGGGCCGCGTAAGAAGGTTCCGTTGCCCTTGTAGAACCACTCCGGAGACGTGCCGCGAGTCCCGGGCTCTGGCTTGCCGCCCTCGATACCCATCTGGAACATCTTTGCCGAATCGGTGGCCGGTTCTTCCGACTTTGGCTCGTCTTCTTCGACGTGCATGGCGTCACGCGACTCCATGCTGCCGGTGTGGGTCAGGCCGGTCCCGGAGATCAGGACTCGATGCGGATCGAAGTGGTCGACCGGGGCATGAAGGAAGGGCGCATCGCCGCCGACCGGGGCTGCGAGGAGTTCGGCGTAGTTCAGCCTGGTGTTGCTGGCGTCTGCGGCTTCCTGGAGGATTTCCTCGAAGCCGACGCCTGAGTTCTGTGCGGCGTCGAATACCTGGAAAATGTAGGTCAGAGACGGCGACTCGGCTGTGATGTCGATTACATCGTCGCCGTCGATAACACCGACGCGCCGACCTGTGCCCGGTATCTCAAACTGGACTACCCGCATGATGACCTTTCGTTGCTTTGTGCGTTGGATCGACGATGGTAACGGCTCGACCGTCAGGGCGCGCAGCCGATACTGACCTACTGAGCACTATTCTTCGGTTTGCGCATCACCACACGCCACCCGGCCAGGACCGAAGCAGCCCCTACCACAGCAAGTGCGATGAAGACCCAACGGGCGCCATCCAGAAAGGCGTCTGCCATCATCCCTGTCTCGTCCTTGCCAACTAACGAGATGTCCGGTTCAAACCCCCTGGCCACAAGAACACCGGTCACGATGGATGATGCGATGGCGATACTCGCTATGTTCCCGGCGTTCCGGGTGACGTTGACCAGCGCCCCCGTCGTGTTGATGGCAGATTCTTCGCCAGTATCCATAGCGGAAGTAGTGTTCGGGACTTCCCAGAACCCGAGGCCCATTCCGCTGATGAAAAGTACGAAAACAATCAGAGCTACCGGGGTATCCAGGTCTAGTGTCGAATAGAAGATAGAGACGACCACCACGATCACAAGCCCGACCATTACCCACCGTCGAGTTCCATATCTGTCAGAAAGTCGTCCAGATATGTAAGAAAAAATCGCCATGCCTACGGCCGATGAGAAGATGAGCAAACCAACCTGGCTCGGCTGAAACCCTCGAACTTCTTGCAGGTAGAAAGGCATCATGAACCGCCAGCCTGACCCGCTCATGAAACCAAAGAACCTGGTCGCCATGGAGAACGAGTACGGCGCATTCGTGAAGACGCGCAGGTCGATCATCGGGCGTTCGATGGACAGCTCTCGCCACACGAATAGACCCAGCAGGATGAAGCCGATCGGAAACGCAGCGATGATCCATGGCGAGTCCCAGCCGACACGACTCCCGGTGTTGATGGCGGCGATGAACACGGACAGCATCGCCGCCGATAACGCCGCACCAACCCAGTCGAATCCAGGTCCGGTGGACCGTTTGCGCTCGCCGTCGACCCGGGCTGGGTCGAGAAGCCGTATGGCGGCGACCGTGGCGATGATCGCGAGGCCCGCGGTTATGACGAAGAACGACCGCCATCCAAGGGCGTCGACCACGACGCCGCCGATGATCGGTCCGGCGATTCCCGCCAGTCCCACGGTGGAAGTGTACGCGCCAATGCCTTTCCCGCGCTGATTGGCCGGAAATACGGTGGCGATGATGGCGTATGAGTTGGTCTGGACTATGCCGATGCCGGCGGACTGGACGATTCGTGCGCCGATCAGGAATCCAAACGAGGGTGAAAACGCTACGCCAATCGCCCCTATAGCGAAGAGAACCAGACCAAGTGTGTAGGATCGCTTGCGGCCAATTTTGTCAGATAGGCTGGCCGCCGGGACCAGGACTGCGATTATCGTCAGCGTGGACGCCAGGATGATCCAGGACGCCGCTGGCAATGACAGGTCGAGGTCGTCCGCTATTGTCGGCAGTGCGACGGTGACGCCGCTGAAGTCGACGACTGTCGTGAAGACGCTGAGCGAAACGGCGAATAGCGCGATCCACTGGTAGTTATCGGCGCGGGTTGTGGTCAATTTTTAGCGTGCACAGAAATCAACGCGTAAGGGCGACCTTCGGGCCGCCGATGGGCGTATTGCGATACGCCCCTGCCATGTCGATTCCCGGTAGAGCCTAGAACCACAGTGATTTGTCGACGACGTTGAGGAGCTCTTCCCCGGCGGCGAAGCGGCGGGCGTTGTCGAGTAGGAGGTCTGAGCGGCGCTGGTTGAGGTTGGCTCCGCCCTCGTCCTCTTTTGCTGCCACATGCGGGGTCAAGACCACGTTGTCCAGCTTCCAGAGCTTGTGATTCGGGTCCAGGGGCTCCACTTCGTACACGTCCAGGCCGGCGCCCGAGATCACGCCGTTTTCTATTGCTTCCGCTAGATCGTCCAGCTTTGTGGTCGGGCCGCGTCCGATGTTGATGAAGTACGCGGTGCTCTTCATTCGGGCGAACATCTCGGCATTGAAGAGTCCCCTGTTATCCGGCGTGTGTGGCATCGTGACCAGCACGAAATCGGCTCGCCCGATCACGCTGGCCAACTGATCTGTTGGGAAAAGCTCGTCCACACCGGGCGGGGGATCGCCGACCCGTGGGTCAACGCCAATGACGTGCATGCCGAAGCCTTTACAGTGCAGGGCGGTGTCACCACCGATGCCGCCGACTCCGACGATGATTGCGGTCGAGTCGGGCAAGAAGACGAACGGGGCGTCGTTGGCGTCCTTCTCGTAGTCTCCTCGTGCCTTGGCGCGCATGTAGCCGGGGAGGCCACGGGACAGGGATAGCACCATCATCATGATGTGGGCGCTGATGTGGTCGTTGTAGATGCCACGGAAGTTCGTGACCGTGACCGAGTGCTCGATCAGTTCGTCGTAGTAGTAGCCGGGTGGTGGCGCAGCCTGGGGCGACTGAAGCCAGCGCAGTCTGGTTGCCGCCGCAAGCGCATCGGCCGGGAGGTTTCCAAAAGCTGCGTCCGCGTCCACGATCTCCCGCTTCGCTTCGTCTGCATTCGCCGGGAGCACCACGTCGTAGTCCGGCAGCGTGTCTGAGATTCGTGCTGCCCACGACTTCTGGTGGTCCGTCTGTGGGGGCATGATTACGAACTTGGGCACGAAAGCTCTTTCTAGTGAGTTGGTATGTTTACCGACGGCGTTTGAAGGTGATCACTGAATTCAAGGTTATGGGAGGCTGAGCTTCTCCCACGCCCTGAACCTCTCCGGCTGGGAGAGGGGACACCGGCTCCTAGTGAATTACAGGCGGAACTCTACTCCTAGCTCGCTGCAAGCGGAACGGAACCAGTCGATCACTTCGGGGTGAAGCGGGATTCCGTGTTCCTTGCGTTCTGCGGTCTCTTCGTGCTCTGGCAGTCCGGCGTAGAAGACGCGGTCGTGTCCCGGCGCTGGCTTGAGGTCTCTCAATGCACGCAGGTACTCGTCCATACCCTTCTTGAAATCTTGCACATCTATGAAAGCCTCGATGTCGTAGGCGGCGACGAAGTGGTTGTTGTTCCCTCTAGGCGCCATCGGGCCGGCTGGGCTGCCATTCAGGAGGCCGCCAAGAATATCGACCACGACGCCAAGCGAATACGACTTGTGCGATCCGAGTTCCCGTGTGCTCCCGGCGGGCAGGAGCATGTACTCGTCAGGGACTGGACCGGCCTCTGTGATGGGTGTGCCGTCGGGGTTAGCGATCCACCCGGGTTCCAGGTCGACCCCGAGGCGTTTCGCAAGGGTGATCTTGTTTGCCGCGAGGATGGACATGGCGGCGTCGAACACAAAGGGTGGCTCTTCGCCTGCGGGGGCTGCGATTGCGATGGGGTTTGTGCCGATGGCGGCTTCGGCGGCGAAAGTGGGGACGAAGGACGGACCGCAGGCGGTCATGCATTGACCGATCATGTCGTGCTCAAGGGCCATCATGGCGTGGTAGCCGGCCATGCCGAGGTGTCGTCCGTTGGCGATTGTGACCAGTCCGGCGCCGGTGGCCTTTCCCTTTTCGATTGCGATCTCCATGGCTTTTGGAGCGATCACGACGCCCATGCCTGCGTCGGAGTCGATGGTGGCGCAGGCCGGGGTTTCACGCACGATTCGCATGTTGGGGTGCGGGTTGAGGTGGCCGTTGCCGAGGCCGGTGATGTAATTGCGCATCAGGTTGGAGACGCCGTGGGTCTCGACGCCTCGAAGATCGGAGGCGACCAGGACGTCGGCAGCAAGCCGGGCGTCTGCTTCCGGTAGCCCGGCCTTTTCCAATAGTTCAGTGCAGGTGTCTTTGAGGGCATCGTGCTGGACTCGGTATGCGATGTCTTCCGGAACGTGGAACTGTTCAAGCATGATTGCCACTGCCTTGTGTGGTTGTTTAATGGACGGGTGTTTGCGTGGGCGAGTGTACTGCCGATGGTGATCCGAGGCTCTCGAAGGGCCGAATTGTGCGATGGGGTGCGTTGCCTGACTTCGCAGGCGATCAAAAGCAGCGATGAAGTTGGAGGATGGCGGTTGGGCCTCCCTTTTTCGGAGAACCGGCAATGTGCCGCCGCCGCCGGCTGAGATAGCGGCGCGTCTTGCTACATTCAGGATGACTAATTTGTTTGGCACGTGGTGCCCGACGATGATGAGTCGGCGCGACAAGGCCCCGCCGGTTGGCGAGGCCTTTCGGTTTCCGGGTCCCTGGAATCTGGGTTCAGGAGATTCCGGCGGTTTCAAGGGCGGCGTCGATGTCCTTCGGCTTGTAGCCGACGATCACCTCGTCACCGATGGTGGTTACGGGGGTGGTGTTTCGTCCGAGTGCGATCAGGCGCATTACGCCTTCACGGTTGCCGGAGACGTTTACTTCCTCGAACGGGATGTCTTTTCGTGAAAGATACACTTTCACCATGTGGCAGGGGCCTCAGCCGTTTGAGGTGAAGACCGTGATCTGGTTGTCTGCGCTCAACCCGAACTCCTGAATACTGTTTGACATCTGGCCGCAATTGCATGTGCGTGGGCCAGCTTGTTACCTAAATTTTATCCTGAGGAATTGTAACCGCTTACTCGTTAGATGCGTCATCCCTGCGTCCGGTGTTGGCTTCCGACTTGGTCATGTAGTCCCCGCCAAACAGGTCTTCACCATCGGCAACCGCCTCGTCGATGGTCTGGGTGATTTCGTCCGCACCCTGATACTCACGAAGAAACTCTTCGCTAACGAAAAACATTCATATACAGAAGCCATCACGAGCGATGTCCTCGTGATGCCTGTCACACGGGCAGATCTTCTTGCGATCCTCCACGGGATCACCGCTGAGGGGCATTCAAGGACAGTAGCGGTAGCCGTGTGTCACCTGGTTTTCGGCAAGGCCCTTCTGGACCTCAGTAACCACTTCCGGTTCGGGGAAAAACTCGTATGCGCCGCGTTCGACGTAGCGTTCAGAGAACTTGATGGTTCCCTCTATCGCCTGTTCCTGTGTCAGCTTTCGCCTGGGCATATGGGCCTTTCATCTGTTCATCTGGGGGCGAGTGGCCATCTATTGTCGGGGATTGGTTGATCGCCGGGTTCTAATTCTAGTTCCAGGTCGTGCTTGCCGATAGCTTTTTAGACTAGCGGGCTGTCGGGAGGTTCTGGATTCGCATCTGAAGGTGTGAATCGCAATCCATTCGTCGGAAGCCGACGGCCTGCAGCTGGAGGTTCCCAAGCAGCGCAGGGAGTGCTTCCTGAAACTCCTCCCGGGTTTTGTCAGCCGAAGCTTCGACGCTTAATACTGCCGCCGTAGAGCATTCACAGCTGATGCCGTAGTAGATCTTGATGAACTCGGCACGGCCGGTGACATCCGTGTTGAATCGATTAAGCGGCTTGAGCCTCAGTTTGACCAGCTCTGGATCTGCCGCGATCGCCGCATTTGTGCGTTCGTACAGCCAGTTTTGATCGGGCCGACGAGACGACTCGTCCCCTGAGGGGTGTCCCGAATCGTTCCCCAGTTCGTCCAGGGAGGCGTCGTAGTCGGGTCCGTTGTTCGTAATATCAGTCATATAAGCGGAGTTGAGTATAAGTTTGGTCGATGGGGTGGTCAAAGCGGGATGAGCGCTTTTCATGTATCCCCGAGGTACACAGACAATTAATGAAAGTAATACGGTTGCGACGTCCGGTGAAGTTTTGCTAGGGTACGCGCTATATGGAAATTGGATGGTTTGATTTCGACCCGCCGGAAGTGCCGCTGCGTGATCCCCACGCCATAGTGATGCTCCGGCCATGGATTAACGTCGGCAACGTGGGGACCATCGTCCTATCACGACTGGCTTCGATCTACCAGGCTGAGGAAGTCGCAAAACTCCGACGGCCCGGACATTTTTACGATTTCACGCGTTACCGGCCCGAGATGAAGTGGGTGGATGGGGAGCGTGAGATCACGAGTCCGACCTCGAAGATCGAGATCGTTCGACGTGATGAAGCGCCAGACCTTGTTCTGGTCCACCTTCTCGAGCCGCATTCCAACTCGGAGGATTTCAACGAATCTGTCCTCGAAATGCTTGAAGCGCTCGGAGTGACTACTTACATCACAGTCGGCGGCATGTACGACTCGGTTCCACACTCTCGTCCGTTGCTTGTGACGGGATCGAGCAGGGGTTGGGAGGTTGCGCCGGATCTGGGTGGGGTGACCCTTTCCCGGAGCCGATATGAGGGCCCCACCTCGGCGACGAACGGGATCGGTGTGGGCGCGACCGCACGCGGGTTGGCGACGCTGACGGTGATGGTCCATCTGCCGATGTACCTCCAGCTCGATAATGATTACGCCGGAGCAGCGCGTGCGCTTGAGGCCCTGGCCCCGCTGTACGACTTCAAGGACGTGAAGTTGCCAGAGGTCGAACTCGGGGAGCAGCAGTACTCCCAGGTGACGCCTGCAATGACCAACAATCCGCGGCTGGCCGAGATGGTGAAGCGGTTTGAGGACGAGTACGACTCGAATGACGACGAGACGCCGCCGCCGTCGGTAGAGCTTTCGGCCGAGATCGAGGCGTTTCTGGATGAGGTCCGCGGCGGAGATTCCGAGGACGGTCCAACCTCAGGCGGGATCTAACCGGCAGGGCCGGAGTGTATTACCTTCGGTTTACTGGCGTGGCGCTCGCATTTTGATGACGCGCTCCTGTTTGAAGGGCGGGCTGGGTCGGCTACCCTTTCACTTTTGATGCCGCCTGCCCTCTCCCGCGCAGTGGATAGGGGGCGAACGGTTGATTGGTACTCACGTGGCGTGTTGCCGCGTGTGGGTACGACGCTGTATTTCCTGAACAAGACCCCCTGTCATCCTGAACTTGATTCAGGATCGGGTAGCTGTGCATTCCAGGAACGGTGGACCGATCGCGTATTACTGATCGGTGTGCCCGTCGTGTACAGACGATTCGACTATCGAGCCGATCCTGAAGCGAGTTCAGGATGACAGTTATGAGGGTCTGGTCAGGTGCACTCTGCTGTGGCGGGCAGATGGAATTACGGCCTGCCAGGAGATACCCATTCTGAGACTTTCGAAGGGCGTGTCGTTCGACAACGTATGGCGCAGCAGGCTGCTTTCACGAGTATGCTTCCCGGACCTTTGGCGCATATTTGACCACGCGCTGCTGGTTCGTGATTTCCGTGGTCGGAGGTGAGCCCGTTGAAAGCTATCGTTGGGGGCAATGTGATCGATGGGACCGGAGCGCCGGTCGCCGTAGATTCAACGGTGTTGATAGATGGCGAACGTATTCTTGAGGTCGGCCCCAGGGCGGCCGTCACGGTGCCTCCTGATGCAGAGGTTATCGACGCCGCCGGGATGACCGTGATGCCGGGTTTGATCGACTGCCACGATCACTTGATGTCCGAGAAATACGACATTTTGAGCCGCTGGGGTCTCGACGATCCCGCCTCATTGCGTTTCCTGCGCACGGCGAATGTACTGGAGGACACGCTGATCTCCGGATACACGTCGGTGAGGGACGGCGGCGGATTGGACGCCGGGTTCAAGATGGCGATCGAGGGCGGCATAATTTCTGGGCCTCGATTGATGGTTACGGTGAACATTATTTCGCCGACGGGCGGTCTGGCTGATCGTGTATCTCCCTCAGGCCACCGGAATCTTCTTTACGCCGATCCACGAATGCCCTCGGGCGTGGCAAATGGGCCGGACGGTGTGCAAGTCGCTGTGCGCGAGATGGTGACGGCGGGAGCAGATGTGATCAAGTTCGCCACGACAGGGGGCGCCAGCTCTCGGCCCGGGCACGGACCTCGAGACGCCTCGTTCGAAGAAGCCGAGGTCGAAGCGCTTGTCACGCAGGCGGCATCGATGGGCCGCAAGACTATGTGCCATGCGCTCGCGGGTCCAGGGTTACGAATGGCGATCGAGGCTGATGTGGGGTCGATCGAACACGGCTGTTTCCTGTCCGAGACCCCGGATCTGATTCGGCTGATGGCGGACTCAAACACCTTCTTCGTGCCGACCCTGATGGTCTATGAGTTTCACTCCACTATCAGCCCGTCGCACGTTAAGGAACGGGCACTTGCTCTGGCCGATGCGCATCAGTTGAGCATCGAGATGGCGTTGTCGATGGGCGTGAAGGTTGTGGCCGGGACGGATGCCGGAGGCTTTGTTCACGGCGACAACGCTCGGGAGATCGAGCTGCTGGTGGAGAAGGGTCTGACGACGATGCAAGCGATCCAGGCGGCGACCGGGTGGGCGGCTGAATGTATTGGACTGGACGCCGATGTTGGTTCTGTAGAGCAGGGTAAGTTCGCCGATCTGCTGGTCATAGACGGCGATCCGCTCACGAAGATCGGGGTTTTGCGGGATCGGGATCGGATCAAGATGGTGATGAAGGGTGGAGAAGCGTTTGTTGATGGGTTGGGGACCGTGAGAGAGCCTTAAATGAGCCGGGTGAACGGAGACCGAAGACTTTGACCTCCCTCACCCTTGATATGTCCGGGATATATCTGACCTCTCCCACCAGGAGATGGGGTAACGACAAGACCACTAGCTCCATAAGGATTATTGATGAAGGCGATTGTTGGCGGGAACTTGATCGACGGGACCGGGTCGGCCCCACTGCCGGACATGACCGTTCTGGTGGATGGCGAGCGGATACGTGAAGTGGGGCCAAGAGCCGCCGTCACGGTGCCGCCAGATGCCGAGATTTTTGACGCCGCCGGCATGACCGTGATGCCCGGGATGATCGACTGCCACGATCACCTTTCGGAAATGCACTACGACATCCTGACCCGCTGGCGCATGGCGATGCCGAACTCGCTACAACACCTGCGCACGTCGAAGATCATGGAGGACACGCTGGCCGGTGGGTTCACCTGCATCCGGGACGGCTGGGGTCTCGACGTCGGGTTCAAGATGGCGATAGAGGAAGGGCTTTATCCCGGCCCGCGTCTCAGACTGACGATCAGCTTTATGTCGGGTACCGGCGGGCACGCGGACCGGGTGTCGCTATCGGGTCACACAAACCCGTTCAACAACGATCCGCGACTGCCGGACGGCGTTGCCGATGGACCGGATGCTGTGCGAGCCAAGGTGCGTGAGATGTGGCGCGCCGGGGCCGATGTGATCAAGTTCGCTACCACCGGTGGCGGCGCGTCTCGTCCCGGCCACGGACCGTTCGATCCATCGTTTGGGCGTGACGAGGTTGCGGCGATAGTTGCCGAGGCCCGTGAGAAGGGCCTCAACACGATGTGTCACGCGCTTGCCGGAGACGGGTTGCGATATGCCGTCGAAGAGGGTGCCGGGTCTATCGAGCACGGCGGCTATCTGGTGGAGCAGCCGGACCTGCTGAAGATGATGGCCGATAACGAACAGTTTTACGTTCCGACCTTCGCCGTCTACGAGTATCACGCCGAGAACTCTCCGCCCCACATGGCGGAGAGGGCAAAGGCGTTAATGGACGTGCACAAGCGCAGTCTCCACGCCGCTATGGAGGCGGGGGTGAAGGTGGCGGCCGGGACGGATATGGGCGGTTTCGTGCACGGCAAGAACTACCGGGAGATGGAGGTGCTTGTGGAACGCGGCATGACGCCGTTGGAGGCGATTAAGGCCGGCACCGGCACGGCTGCGGAGTGTGTGGGTCTCGGTGATGAGATTGGGACGCTCGTTGCGGGTAAGCTGGCGGACGTGGTGGTGGTGGATGGCGACGTGTTGGCCGACATTTCGTTGCTTGGCGATCGTGACAAGATCAAGCTGGTTATGAAAGGCGGCGACCCTTTCGTTGACAAGCTTTCGGGCGGGGAGTGAGCGTCGGTCGCTCCAAATATAATCGTGGAGGAATAGCAACCACGTAGGGGCGGGCAGTCATTTGCCCCTACGTCATGGGACCAGTTAGATCGGCCAGGAGAACTCCAGGTGACTCTTGAAGGAAAGACGGCGATCGTTACGGGCGGCGCTCATGGACTCGGCCGCGCTATTGCGTTGCGGCTGGCCGACGATGGCTCCGATGTGATGGTTGCGGATCTTCTTGGCGGGGATGCCGAGACCGTTGCAGACGAGGTCCGTGCGCTGGGGCAGCGTGCGGCGTCGTTTGAGGTGGATGTGAGCGATGCCGGCGCGGTTGGCGCGATGGTGATGGCTACAGTTGAGGCGTTCGGACGTATCGATATCCTGGTGAATGATGCCGGAGTCAGCGGTGAGTCTGCGTTACTGGGTATGGAAGAGTCATTCTGGGACCGCATCATGGCGGTAAACCTGAAAGGTAACTTCCTGTGCAGCCAGGCGGTGGCGCGACAGATGGTGGCGCAGGGCGAAGGCGGTCGGATCGTGAACATCACGTCCACCGCAGGGGCGAACGCCAGACCGGGGGCGAGTGCGTACGCTTCGTCCAAAGCAGGGATAATCCAGTTCACAAAAGTGCTCGCACTGGAGTTGGGCGGCGAAGGGATCACGGTGAACGCCGTCGGGCCGGGGATGACGCTCACGGGTTCCGAGGTCAAGCCCGCGCCGAGCGACGGGTATCAGAAGGCGTTCGTGGGGCAGGTGCCGATGGGTAGACCCGGTGCCCCGGCCGATATCGCCGCCGCGGTCGCCTTCCTGGCGTCCGGGGACGCGGCGTATGTAAACGGACAGGTGATCTTCGTTGACGGCGGTTACTCGGCGGGCAAGCTGTCGGTTAGCGGATAAGAATTTCAGGAGCGCTATATGTCCTTTGAAGGTAAAACAGCGATCATCACGGGCGCGGCCCAGGGCATCGGACGGGCTGTGGCGCTGGAGCTTGCGGAACGGGGAGCGAACCTCCTGCTGGCGGATATCCAGAGTGCCAAGGTGGAGAGCGTAGCCGCGGAGATTCGTGCTTCCGGGAGCAAAGCAACCGCTACCGCGGTGGACGTGACAGATTCAAATTCCGTCACCTCTATGGTGGAGCTGGCTATTAGCGAGTTCGAACAGGTCGACATTCTGGTTAATGACGCCGGCGGTAGCGGTACGGAGGGCGTGCTCAGGATTGAGGAGGTGTCGGAGGACCGCTGGGACGCTCAGGTGGATCTGAACCTTAAGGGCGCATTCCTGTGCTGCAAGGCGATCGTGCCGCACATGCGGAGGCGGGGTTCGGGCCGCATCGTGAACCTTTCCTCGTCCAACGCCAAAGGGCACTTTGGGCCACTCAACACGTCCGGCATACGGCTGCCGTACGCGGCCGCGAAGGCCGGAATTATCGGTCTGACGGCGCAGCTTGCGCGTGACCTAGGGCGATCTGGAATTTACGTGAATTGTGTGCTGCCGGGCTTCATCCTGACGGAAGAGGGCGCACGCGTACGAGGTCGGTACGAGGAGCTTCAGCAGGCGTCGCAGGAGGCGATGGCGGAGGCGGTGCCGCTGGGTAGAGCAGGGCGCGCCGATGAAGTGGCGAAAGCGGTGGCGTTCATGGCGTCAGACGAAGCCAGCTACATCACAGGAACGGTCCTGGATGTGACGGGCGGACGGTAACCCCATGCTTCGCGGGTCTCTTTTCGTACCGTCATTCCCGTGTAGACAGGAATCCAGGCACGGTCGTCATCGCTAGTGCGAACGTGTTTGCATATTTGATGTCTCTGGATTTCCTCTTTCGAGAGAATGAGGGTTTTGGTGCGTTACGGGATGCTGCGTAAATAACCGTTATTGCCGAACGCGATCCACACCCAGACCTCCTCCTTCCGAGGGAGGAGGCTATTAACGTTCCCTCCTGCTGTTAAGAAGGGCGGTGGTTATTTCCCGCGGCCCGTCTAATCGCCCAGGATCAGACCCGGGTCTATCTCGACGCCCAGGCCGGGGCCTTGTGGGAGGTCGATGTAGCCGTCTTTAACGACCGGGTGATTGGCCATGATGGAGAAGCCGTTTGTGTATGCGCCGATCGGAGGGTCGTTCAGCAGCTCCATAAACGGGGCGTGCGGCCAGGATGCGATCAGGTGCATGTGCGCGATGACGCCGATGTTGCCGCCGCCGTGGTGCGGGACGATCTGCTTGTTGTGGGCCTGTGCGAGCACGCCGATTTTCTTGAGGGTGGTGATACCGCTCAGGACCATGCCCTCCGGTTGGAGCACGTCGTAAGTGTTCTGCTCAAGCATGTCGACGAACTCGTGGATACCGACGTTGTTCTCGCCACCGGCGAGGGGCATTGCGACGGCGTTGTTGATGAGGCTTAACTCTTTATATGCGTAGCGCGGGCGCGGCTCCTCAAGCCAGAAGCAACCCATCGCATCGAGCGCCATCGCAGTATCCATAGCTCTCTGGAAATCCCACCTGATCCCGGGCTGCCAGGTACCTGCCGACTGCGCCTGGTTTCCATCTACCATCACGGTCATTCGATCGCCAACGGCGTCCTGCACCATCTCGAAGGTTCGGAGATCTTCCTCGATGGTTTGATGGTGCAGGCG
>JAPYSM010000047.1 GCA_029936485.1 Dehalococcoidia bacterium | reverse complement strand
GGCCAATTAGTCCGCGGGCGCAGACTTCATGAGTCCCTTGCCGTCCAGGAACTCGGCCAGTCTGGCAATTCCTTCACGGTTCTTTTCCGGCGTCTCATAGGCAAAGCAGAGACGGGCGCAGTTCTGGCCGTCGCCGTTCGGGGCGAAGTTGGAACCGGGCAGGTAGCCAACTCCGGCGTCGAATGCCTCGTCCACGAGATCGCTCATCGGCGTGCCTTCTGGCATTGTCAGCCAGGTGTAGCAACCGCCCTGAGGGATCGCCCATTTCGCGCCGGTTCCGCCAAAGTTCTCGCCAAGCGAAGTGACCATTGCGTTGGCCTTCGCTCCGAGGGATTCGGCCAGGTCGTCTTTATGGTCCTGCAGGTGATCGGTCAGGTAGCCCTCGACCGCAAGCGAAGCGAAGTGGTTCGCCGTGCCGGAACTGCGGAAGCCGATCGCCCGATTCGTCACCTCTTCTGGCGCCACGAAGTAGCCCAGCCGAAGTCCCGGTACCAGCAGCTTGGAGTACGAGGCGACATGCATCACCATGCCGGTCGTGTCCAGCGAGGCGAACGCCTCCTGTGCCTCGCCATCAAAGCGGAGATCGACGTAACAGTCGTCCTCCAGAATCGGGATTTCGTGCCTGTGGCAGATCTCGATGATCTGCACTCGACGCTCCGTCGGCATGGTCGAACCCGTCGGGTTCTGGTGTTCCGGGATCGTGTAAAGGAACTTCGGTTTCTTGCCCTCGGCCGTGAGTTTCGTCATCAGCTCGTCCAACGCCTCCGGGATTATCCCCTGATCGTCGATCGGTGTGCCGACCACGTTGACGCCGTGGTTGTTGAGTTGGTGGAGCGTTCCGACGTACACATATTGCTCGGTAATAACCGTGTCGCCAGGGTCGGATAAGGCCCGGATCAGAACGAAGTTTGCCTCGCCCGATCCCGCCGTCATGAAGATCTCGTCTGGAGTGGCCGTGATCCCGCGGTCGTTGGCAAGTTTCTGTGCGGTGAACTCACGAAGCGCCTCGTTGCCATTGCGTTCCGTGTAATAAACGAGGTCGTGTCCCTCGCGCTCAAGGCCCTTCCTGAGGCCGTCAACGAGGCCATCAAACGGGACGACCTCGGGTGGCGGGTATGCAACTGCGAAGTCATATGTTGCGTGCCGGGGATGGGACACAGCGGTCTCTTTGGAGCGCGCAGAGAACTTGCCTTCGTAGCTGAACGTGGTGGTCATCCGGTTAAAAACTCCTGGGACATGGCCGTCCCTTATCGACGATCCGTGGTCTTGTCATTCCAAGCTGTGATTCTTTCAGCGGCCGCGCCAGACGCGTACGTGTTCATTGCAGTCAGGCGCGAAGCAGACCGGCAGATTTTAGTCCCGCTCCCGGCCCCTTACAACCAACCGCCCAATATCAGGCGAATAACGCCAGCCAACTTCCATCCACACATGGCATGAACGACAACGGGCCGCCGTTCGGCGACCCGTTGTCGTTCATCATTTCTGCCTTAGGTTAGTCGGCGGCCTTGAGCATGCCGTTGTCGTCAAGGATCTGGGCGAGAAGCGCCATCCCCTCACGGTTTTTCTCCGGCGACTCGTACCCGAAGCACAGTCGGGCGTAGTTTTCGCCGTCACCGTTGGGGGCAAAGATCGACCCCGCCTGGTAGCCAACTCCAGCATCGAACGCCTTATCACGCAGGGCCGTCATGTCGGTCCCGAGCGGCATCTCGAGCCAGGTGTAACAGCCGCCTTCGGGTTCGCTCAACTTGGCGCCGGTCCCGCCAAAGTGTTCGCCGAAGGACGACACCATGGCATCGCGCTTGGCGTGGAGGGAGGCGTTCAGTTTGTCCTTGTGATCCTGCAAGTGCTCGGACAGGAAGCCCTCGACGGCCAGCGACGTGAAGTGGTTAGCGGTACTGGAACTGCGGAATCCGATGGCTCGTTCACGAACTTCTTTGCTGGCCACGAAGTAGCCGAGCCGAAGGCCGGGGAGCAGCAGCTTAGAGTAGGAAGCGACGTGCGAAACCATGCCCGTCTGGTCGATCGCCCGGAATGACTCCTGTGCATTGCCGATAAACCGAAGATCCACGTAGCAGTCGTCCTCAATGATCGGGATTTCGTGCTTATGGCAGATGTCTACGATCTGCCTGCGACGCCCCGTCGGAAGGGTCGAGCCGGTCGGGTTCTGATGCTCGGGGATCGTGTAGAGCAGCCGGGGTTTGTTGCCCGCCGCCGTGAGGTTGGTGAACAACTCATCAAGCGCTTCCGGGATCAGCCCGTCGTCGTCAATCGGCGATCCGATGACATTGCATCCGGCGCTTCGGAGCTGTCCGAGTGTTCCGCTGTACACGAATCGCTCCGTGACAACGGTGCATCCCGGGTCGGTCAGCGCCTGGATCAGACCGTAATTGGCCTCACCGGAGCCAGCACAGATGAACACGTCTTCGGGGTCCACTTTGAAGCCTCGGTCGGCTTCCAATTTCTTTGCCGTGAACTCTCGGAGAGCAAGGTTTCCGTTGGAGTCCGGGTAGTAGACAAGGTCCTGACCCTCACGTTTCAGGCCCTTGATAAGACCTTCTACGAGCTCGTTCAATGGAGCCGTCTCAGGCGGCGGATATGCGGTTCCGAAGTCGTACTTCGCATGGCTCGGGTGAGCGACCGCCGTCTCCACAGAGTCTTTAGAGAAACGACCTGAGTAGCTAAACGTGGTTGTCATTCCGTGGCGGTCCTTCGATTTCTGCTGGGTTTCTTTGGTGAGAATGTACTGGGAATTTCTGCGCATCTAACCGGGGGTCGGCGGCCAAGTGTACGCCTAGTCGCTCACTTCGATTCGTATTCGCTTGTTAATTCGGCCTTTGCTCTGGTGGCCTGTGATCTTGATATGCCCGACCTCGACGGTTGAAGCGACATGGGTGCCGCCGTCTGCCTGTAGATCCAGGCCGTTGATGTTTACGGTCCTGATCTGCTCTATGCCTTCTGGTAAAAGGTTGATCTTGGTCCGGATCAGGTCCGGGATCGCGAACGCTTCAGTTCGAGGAAGGATATTGACCTGTATAGGCCGGTCTTCGGCGACTTCTATATTTATCGCTGACTCGATTTCTTCAGTTAGTTCGGAGCTCATGTTTTCAAACTCGAAGTCCATACGGCCCGCGAGCGGAGTCATGTTTCCTCCGGTCACCTGTGCTCCGTAGTCACGCCACACAACACCGCAAAGTATGTGCAACGCCGTGTGTGTGCGCATCAACTTATAGCGAAGTTCCCAATTGATCTTGCATCTAACTGAGTCACCGACCGATAGTCCGTCCTCCGGGACGGTATGGACGATCACCCCACCTCGTCCAGACATGTTGCTGACTTCTAACTCGGACCCGTCGGCCTTCACCATCAACCCGACGTCATTCGGTTGCCCGCCGCCTCCTGGGTAAAACACAGTTCGGTCCAGTATTACCCCGGACTCGGTTACCTCTAAGACTGTCGCCTCGCACTGACGCATATAGGCATCGGTGTTGTAAATTTTTTCGGTCACGTTGCCTCCGGACCTGACTGCCTTATTCGAACCAGTCACAGATAAATCATAGCCTCAGTGCTCCGAATTCGTATTCATTCTCCCGGTAAATCCGACATATACTCCGCAACCCGCGGAGGAAGACAATCCCCCTAACGGTATGGAACCGTAAGACATCCCCTTGAACAACGGAGTTCCCTATGAGAGGCGCACGTTTCCTAGGCGACCGTAAGGCAGAGGTCACCGATTTCCCGGACGTAGAACCCGGACCGCACGAGGTGCTCATCAAAGTCCGAGCCTCCGGAATGTGTGGTAGCGACCTCCACACGTACCGGTCGTCCATTTCGGAGGTGAACACGGAAAACCGGCCCGGTCACGAACCTTGCGGTGAAGTTGCAGCGTTAGGACCGGGAGTCACATCGGCCCGGATCGGAGATCGGGCGATGATCCACCACTACCTCGGATGCGGCTCCTGCAGGTTTTGCCGTGAGGGTTACCACCAGCTCTGCTCCAACCCCGGTCCGTACACCAAGTATTACGGTGGATCGGCACACGGCGGTCACGGGGAGCACATGGTTGTCCATGAATCGACCCTGGTCCCTATGCCGGACACGATCGACTACGAGGTGGGGTCGATGATCGCCTGCGGAACCAGCACCGCGTGGCTTGCCTTGGAAAAACTCCAGATTTCCAGTCGAGACGTTCTTGCCATCTTCGGACAGGGTCCCGTCGGTGTGGCTGGAACCATGCTAGCCGCAGAGATGGGTGCACGCGTCATAGCCGTGGACCTGTCGGATAAACGACTCAAACTGGCTAAAGAGGCTGGTGCATGGGAAACAGTGAACGCCTCCAACGTGGACTCAGTCGAGGCAATCCGTGAATTGACGCATGGTGAGGGCGTACACGCTTCCATGGAGGCAGTCGGCGGGGGACCAACGCGAAAGCAGGCCGCTCAAGCGTGCCGCGTGTTCGGACGTACAGCGCTTGTAGGCGAGCGGGGGGACGCAACGTACGATGCGACTCCAGACATCATCCATCGTCACCTGACGATGTACGGATCGTGGACGGTCAGCAAGTTCGGCATGGAAGACTGCGCAAACTTCATCGCAGACCACAACATTCCGATGGCCTCACTCGTAGAGCGGCGTGTGAACATCGAAGATACCGTCGAGGCGTATGAGTACTTCGACAAACAAACTAGCGGCAAGATGATCATCACCTTCGACTAGTCGAATTACATTTCCCCATCCTGGTCGATGGTGGGGACCAGGTGTGAGTACAACTCGTCCCCGATCCTAAAGCCTGCTGAAATAATCTAGTGAATACCGGCTGACGCCGATATCGTTCTAACTACCCGGCTGCACCAGTTCAATCACGACCTGGTCCGGCCCTTCAATATAGGCAATCTTTGACCCAGACCCAACGTCAGTAATCGGCATCACAACACGTACACCGACATTCTCGAAATGAGCGATGTCGGCTGCTATGTCATTCGTCTCAAAGCCGTAGTGCTCCAGTCCCAGACGGTTGATCTCCGGGACAGCCTTTTCCTGGGACTCACCGGCGCGCTGGGACGAAATGTTCAGCCGGACCGGGTTACCCGTGTCCATGGTGATGGTGATCGTCCCTGGCATCACCTCACGTGACCCGATCATCTTCGCCCCAAAGTGCTCGGTGTACCAGGACGCCGCACTTTCTGCGTCATTGGAACGCAGGTGAACGTGGTTAATGGCGTGGTGCATTGGATCTCCCCAAATCGAAACGTAGTTGTCGTGCTGGAGCCCGTTCCTACTTAACTTCGATTTCCATGAAAGCCACAGCGATGTTGGTCTTGTTGACAACATTGTGTTCAGACCCCGCCTGTCTGAAATACGGCTCCCCGTAAGTGATGCTGTTCTCAGTTTCGCCATTGTCCGTCATGATCGTCAAAGTACCTGTCAACAAGGGCACGACCGTGTAGTCGAATTCATGTACGTGATTGCCTGTCTCTGTCCCTGGAGCAAATATCCACTTGGTTACACGAACCCGATCGTTGTCCTCATACACAGTAGAGTCTGCAAGCTGCGCCATCAGAGTCCTCTCACGCATTGAATGTCATCCATCGAGGCCGCCAACCCTAACCCAGAACGCGCGTCTCTACCGCATCTTTCGGATTATTTAGTACCTCTATCGGAAACTCCTAGATAATTCTTTTCCAAGAACAGGTACTTGCCCCCAATAGGCCTCCCCGGTACGCTTCCGTTGACGCGTATGGCATGACCATTCTTGATTCTTACTGGCGGACCGGCGCCGACTAGGAGACAACTGATGGAACTCGGCTTTTTCACAATGCCACTCCACCCGGCGGGTTCAAACTTGACGGCCACGCTCAAATCCGATCTAGATCAAATCGTGCAGTTGGACAACCTCGGATACTCCGAAGCATGGATCGGTGAGCATTTCACATCCGAATGGGAGAACATTCCATCGCCAGAACTGTTCATCGCGCAGGCTCTGGCGCTAACCGAAAACATCCGTCTTGGAACCGGTGTGACCTGCATGCCGAACCACAACCCCTTCGTTCTGGCCCACCGTATCGCTCAGCTGGATCATATGGCCGAGGGACGGCTTAACTGGGGTGTCGGTATTGGAAGCTTCGAAGGTGACACACAGGTATTCGACTACGGCGGTGAGAATCCATCTCTTGACAGCCGAGCCTTTACAGCTGCGGCTATCGATACGATTTTGAAGTTGTGGGACGACCCAACACCCGGAGTCTGGGAGACCGAATGGTGGAAGTTCCGTGTCCCGGAACCTCAGGACGATATCGGTCTCAGGACGCACGTCCGTCCATACCAGGATCCTCACCCACCTATTGGAGTAGCTGGCGTTACGCCCTACTCCTCGACCTTGAAAATGGCTGGGTTTCGCGGCTGGATTCCGATGAGCATCAACCTTACACCTCCCGTCCTTCTAAAGACGCATCGGGAAGCCATCGAGCAAGGTGCGCGTGAAGGCGGTAAGGAGCCGCGTTTGTCAGAGTGGCGTGTGGCACGAGAGGTGTTCGTCGCCGAGACCTCTGAGGAAGCACGGCGTATCGCTAAAGAAGGTGTCCTGGCGCGGGACTTCAACGATTATTTCTTGAAACTGCTGGCCAAAGGCGGCGTTTTAAATGTCATGAAAAACGATCCGGAGATGGCAGACTCCGAGGTCACGGTAGAGTATCTGATCGATAACGTTTTCATTGTTGGAAGCGTCGACGAGGTCGCCCAGAAGTTGAACGATCTCAAGGGCGAGATCGGCGACTTTGGCACATTACTGGCGATGGGCCACGAGTGGGAGCCTTACGAGGCCTGGCACGGGTCGATGTCGATGCTGAAGAACGAGGTGATGCCCAAGGTGGGTTAGGGATTGGTAGCCCCCTTTCCGGGTGGGAGAGGGCTGGGGTGAGGGAGGACAAAGGTTCAACGACCAGGAGTGTTACCGCCCCACGGTCGGTTGGTAACGGTCCCTCGACTACGCTCGAGATGACACCGGTGATTCCCCGACTCCTGAGCTTCTCGAAGAGTCGGTGTCGGTGGAGCAAGCCCCGCCCTTACGGTGTCTCGGCATTTCTACGCTGATCCAGCGATCTCCGTGTTTGCCCTTCTGCCATTGGCGGGAGAGGCCAGTACGTTTCATTTCAAAGGTAAGGGATTGGGCGGATGCAAATCCGCCCTTTAACGCCCTACTCCCCTACCACCGTCACCGTCCCAGCTGTTCCGTTGACCACCACCGTGGCGCCGTCCGGAATAACGCTCGTGCCGTTCCCCGTCGCGACGACGGCTGGAATCCCAAACTCTCGTGCCACGATCGCCCCGTGCGCCAGTACCGACCCTATATTTGTGACGACTGCGCCGATCACAGCGAAGTAAGGCGTCCATGCAGGGGTCGTGATATCGCACACCAGCACATCGCCTTCCACCAACAAATTGGCCTCGGTGAGCACCTTGATCACGCGTGCACGCCCCGTGTAACTCCCGGCGGAAGCGGCCATCCCCGCAACGACGATCTCCTTTGCCGTTTCGTCGACCACCAACGCACCCTTACCGATCACGGCCGGAGGAACAACGGATCGCCATCGCGCGAGCTGTTGTTTCCTAGATGAGAGTTCGCACGCACCCAGAAGTACGTCGGATTCCAGCAGCTCCAGTAACTCATCCACCTCGTAATAAAACACGTCTTCGGCCTGCTCCACAGACCCACGGAACTGGAGCAGGTCACCGATCTTCAGCCAGCGGGCACGCGACGCATTTCCGATCCTTTGATCGGCCAGGAGGTTGTGATCCTCGGTAACGGGGCCGATGTGTTGCGCGTACGGCAAGAACTTGAGCAGATCTTCGATCGCCGCTGAACTGCGCGCCGCGGTCGACAGTTCAGCTTCCAGACTCTTGCGTCGAGCTATCCCAGCCTGCTCAACAAGACGTGGGCTACGCCCGTCGTCTTCAATTGCGTACTGCCGAATAATTGATATCGGCATCGAAGTATTCTCACGCCAGGTCGGCAAGTCCTCCGCGCCCAGTGGATTCATGTGCCCGTACTTGACCATTGCGGTCTGAAACCCATGCCGAAACGACACTTCATCGTCGTCGTCGCCGGATGGCAGACCCCCTGATTTAATCGCCGACATCACGGCGTCTGAGCGTCGTGCAATTCGTCCGAGATCCCACAGGTCTGCCGCCCTCTGTGTCGACATATTAGGGAAGCCTTGCAGGAGAGCCAACCCGTCGGTCTGGCTCTCCGTGCCAAACTCCATGACGTAACGAGCGGCGAACGTCTCGGCAAATATCTGCGCATGGAACACCGCCGTCGAGTGCACCAGCCGCATGGCTTCCGAAATCTGTTTCTGTTGCGCGGCCAGCGCGTCTTTCCAGCCGCCAGAAACAACCGAATTGGGATCGAACGCATCGAGTTCGACAACCACTTTTTCGGTCAGTGGCAGGCATCGCTCACGCCAGTCCAGAAGGCTTGAATCGTCCTTCGGCAGATCCGTATCGTCCAAGTGGGGTGAAAGCGTGGACTCGGTAGGCCAGTGTTCGGCACGAGTGTATGAGTAGCTGTTCACATGAATACGCTGAGGCAATTCGCCGGGTTTCTCGGCTCCCATCATCCCGGGAGCCAGCGAACCTGCGGTTCTTGATAGAGGTGCGGACGATGATGAGCCGTGCTCATTGTGTATCCATGTGACCTCTTCGTACTCTGGTCCTGGAAGGTCAAAGGTCACCGGCCGGTACACGGCATCGTTCAAAGAGCTTCTCCTCTTGTTAAAACTGGCGATAGGGTTTGAGCCGGCGCGAACGCCCGATCCGACCGACAATCCTAACCCTGAACGCCGTCTTTTCGACGAAGCCTTTCCACCTCAACTGCGAACCACAACGCCATTGATCCGCCTCGGTGATCGAACCCGAATTCGGCCGGGCGATCCAGGTACTCCTTGGTGCTCGTCTGCACACCTGTACCGGTACATACATCGACCAGCCCACCCTCGTCGTCTATACGTTCCGATGTGGCGCTCCACGCACGTTCCAACGGTTCTCTGTAATTAGCATCTAGCCATTCAGAGCGGATGCCTCTGGCAAGGGCGTATCCGACCATGCATGTGACACTCATCTCGTGATACGAGCCCGGGTAGTCGAGCATCTGCAGCCAGGTACCATCCGGCTGTTGCAGCGAAATTAGTGCTTCAAGATGTTTGATGTGGGCTTGTAGTAATTCCGGTCTGAGGTCGTGCCCTTCCGGCATATAACTCAGCAACTCGGCGAAACCCATCGCTGCGAACCCGTTCGATCGCCCCCAGTTCCAATCAGCGCCCTGGCAGTGCATGAACAGTCCGTCGGGTTTTTGTGTGTCTGTATCCGCTAGGAATCTCGCCGCCAGGTCCAGGTACTCAGACTTGCCAGATGCAGCGAAAGCGCGACCAAGTATCGCCGACGCAAAAAACATATCCTCAGTGCGGAAGTTATCGTCAGACGGCGGCGGCGGTTTCCCTGGACCATTTGGCAGCCCACCAGTGCGATACCGGTTTGCGGCATCGATCAGCATCGCCGTGTATCTAGGATCGTCCGTGACCGCTGAAAGTTCGTTACACCAGACCAGCGCCGCCAGGTGCGATCCGCCCGGTTGATCCCCAAATGCGGACTTCTGGCCAGACACGTACCCCTCGACAAGCTCGGCGATATCCGTAGCTGTACTATCCGGCTCTTCCCAGCCAGCCTCTCGTTCCAGCTCCGCCAGCCGCAACCGGCCGCTCACGGCGACACCCTGCGTGTAGATGACTGGATCGAGTGCGTACCCGTAGGTTCGCCCAAGTAACCGGGCAATCTCCATGACTGAACGCTGGCGGCGTGCGTCAAGGGCGAGTCGCGCAGGCGACCGAAGGGAAGATGAGCCCAACGCCAAAATCAGTTTTCCCAGTTCCGTTTGAAGTGCTTCCGGGTTGACCGAAAGTCTCAGTCCAGGGATTGGAGCCAGCCCACTCGGCTCGCCATCGCCCATTGCAGATATGAGTGAGTCTTCCGGTGAGACCGACGCAGCATTGAGAACTCGCCCCAGGGTCCTTCCGGCTGCGTTCTCGCGCCATTCCACTCCATCACCATTTTCCACCTCCAGCAACAGATCTGGCGCTGCAAAGCTGATCCATCGCCAGAGATAGCGTGCCTCCGGGTTCTCCGAGTCGTCGAAAAATCCGCCCTCCGGTGGATATCCGGATGCAGGTCCAATGCTCAATGGGTCGTTCGATTCTGCGTCTCCATAAAGCGCGTCAGGATTGGCGGCTGGTATAACGCTGAGTACGAGTTCGACTCCGGAATCACGCGCCAGAAGCGGCAATATTTCCGCTGCGATGCGAGCCGCCTCGACGTCCGCGTACCGGCCACGAAGCCCGCCGATCAAGACAACTCTAATTGCCGTCGCGTCCGGGTCGTTTGCATTCGGGTGAACCAACGCGGGAATCACGCTACCTGATCGGGTAATTCCACAGGCATCCAAGTTCCGACGACCGTCAAAGACGGAGCGCGTAGGATCAAATAAACCGTCAGAATCGGGCAAGTCGGGCATTGTTGGTCACAGCTTTCAAGGCTGGTCTGTTGGAACACCAAAGTTAGAAAACGGGACGTTAACATCATCCGAGACCAACATCACGTCGACGTGGGCGGTGATCGCGATCCGATGGAAAGGCCAGCACAATCAGAGAGTCACACTCGCCCGGCACATGGGTAGCAGATTTGTCGACGCCTGCTAAACTTGTCAACAGCGATGCGGGGGTAGCTCAGCGGTAGAGTTCCTGCCTTCCAAGCAGGGTGTCGCGAGTTCGAATCTCGTCCCCCGCTCCACTCGTACTCTAAACGTGGAGACCCCATCCGAGTTAGGTACTCCATAGGTCAGTTGTAAACCAACAAGTAAACCAACCGACTTCGAAAAACGGCCTCTTCGCACTCCGGAGGGGTCGTTTCGCGTCCAGGGATCATGCGATCAACACGCGCCTCAACTCCGGTGGTCCGTCACCTGCCGCAGCACCGCTAGCTAGCGCCCGCCCAACAGGGGCCACGACTGCTCACAGACCGATGTGTGGAAGCAGAGGCAGGGGGTGGGGGTAGTCGTTGCTGGAATAGGAAGCTGGGAGTCGAGGTACTAGGTCGGGGGTTTTGCTTCGACTTTTATATCTAGACGAGGTGCAATCTCCTTGATCGCTCAGGCAGTGACCTTTAACTCGTACAGGCGGTAAACCAATTCGCCCGTTTCCATGTTTGCCTGTCCTGCGCCCGCGGCTTGCACACTGTTAAGCCAACTGTACTTTTCGCTACCCGTCTGGAAAGTAGGTGCTACAGCAATAAGACCAGTCTCGAGGCTGGCCCGGCCACCGTACTCAACATAAATAAATGCACCGTCGTCCGTCTTCAGTGTGAATCTAACGTCCAGAGCAAGAAGTCTGCCGTTATCGCTCACGGTACCCGCGTCCGCCGATCCATTTGAAGACAGCGAGGCCTTCACCCTGTCACTTTCCAAGGTGACCTCTTTGACGTCCACAATCAGGCGTGTCCCTTTGGCGCCCTCTCCCACCTCGGTAAAGTCGCCTAACTGAATGTTCATAACACCTAGGTCGATTAATTCTGCGGTTGCCATATATCTACCTACCTCATATGTTCTCGATTCTTACGAATCGGTTTATTCAACGTTGAATGTCAGCCGACAGGGCGCTCCCAAAGCCTCTACGAGCAGTCTAGCCCGGATCAGGATGATTACGATGGCCCATGAGGCCTAAGGCCTCCCCCAACTGAATCAGGAAATCATTCAGCCATCGGTTGAACAAAAGTTCGTGGACGCGCGAACCCGGCCGACATTCACCGAATGCATCCCCGCGCAGCGAGAAGTTCCGAGGACGTAAATATTCACTGGCCTTTGAGACGAGCGTTTCCAGTACGCCAGATCGACGTGTGTGTTTGCGGCCGGACCGACGGGCCCGGGCCATCGTCCCTGCCTTTCGGACATGGTCACACGCCGTGAATTTGTGAGTGGTCGTTAAATAGGGGTATTATGGTGTCAGTGACATGTAGAAGCTCATCCCATGGTTAACCGGCCTTGCTCGGACCCGTGACGATTAGTCCGAGATGTCAAAACAAGACCATGGAGAACGATTCAAATGTTCCAAGATCGAAACATAGGGTGCGTAGAATGCGGAGAAGAGTTCGTATTCAGCTCGGATGACCAGCAGTATCACTCCGAGAGAGGTTACTCCGACCCCAAACGCTGCCCGTCCTGCCGGGCCGCACGTCGCTCCCAGAGTGGCGGAGGCGGAGGCTACGGCGGCGGTGGTGGTGGTGGTGGATTCCGCTCAGACCGACCGATGTTCACCACAACGTGCGCACAGTGCGGACAAGAGGCCCAGGTACCCTTTGAACCCAGGGGCGACCGACCGGTGTACTGCAACTCGTGCTTCTCCCAACAGCGGCAGTCCAGCAGCTACTAGGCGTTAACGCCAGATAACCTTTGGGAACCAAGCCGCCCCGGTGATATCAATCACCGGGGCGGCTTTTTGATTTATGGGAATCTGCAACTGACCGTCACGGTCCGAGAGTTTCCGATCTGAAACGGATGTATGTATATGATCGACATTAGCGTTGCGACATCTTCTATCGATAATCAGGATTCGGCGCGATATGCAGTCGGGTGGGCTATCGAGCATGGATTCGACGGCGTTGAGTTCAATGCGCCCGACATTTGGCTGGGCGATCTGAGCCTCGATGATCGACTGTTCTTATCGGCGGCCGCCGATGAGCACGGGTTGCGATACACGCACCATTTTCCGACATCCGCGTTACCTGGCTCCCACGTTCAAGAGACCCGGGAACGGGTCTTCACTGAGTTCATCAGCGAGATAAGGATCGCGGGCGAACTTGGGATAGAGGCGATTGTCGTCCATCCCGGCAAGCTTGATGTGCCGGGTCTCGCGCCGGAAGAAACCTCTGAGGCCGACCGAGCTGCTTCGAATTCGTACCTGGTAGATTTCATGAAGGAAGCCGGGCAAGAGGCTGAACACGCGAGGGTTGTAATCGGCCTCGAAAACATGCATTACAACCCCGGCTGGTTGATTCGTGCGCACAGCGATTTAGTCGCGGTGGTGGATGCGATCGGTAGTACGGCAGTGGGGATTACTTTCGATGTTGGCCATGCGTGGGGTTCGGGTGGAGTCGATGCGGGGATCGAGGCGTTTGGGGATCGGATTCGGCATGTGCAGGTGCACGATGCTCGTGGCCCGGAAGGGGCGGGCAATGTTCGAGACCAGCACATGGAGGTTGGGACGGGTGTGCTCGATTTCCATTCGGTCGGCGAGTTTGTAAAACGGAACGGTTTTGTGGTCGCGCTCGAGACGTCGGGTCGGCTGGTTGACCGCGAGGATGCGGTTGTGCGAAGCCGGGATGTACTGCGGGGACTGTGGGGGTAGAGCTTCGTCAGAACTCAGATCATCACACACCGCCGAGATACCGATCTGAAGCAAGTTCCTGTGTCACTGACCAGATATTGGATACTCCTAGTCCGGTCAGTTCGTTGAGGACCCTCAGCAGTTAACCGAGAATGTCCGCCAACGCATCGAGAACTTTTTCGTTTTCACGTTCTGTTCGAATGGCAACGCGTATGAATTCTCCATTCAAACCGATCTTGTCTCCGCAGCTTCGTACATAAATGCCGTGCCTAATCAATAGCAACGCGGCTACCTCGTCAGATGAAACGTGTTCTGGAAGTTTCATTAGCTGGAAGTTAGCACTTGTCTTGAACGCTTGGATGAAATCGAATTTCTCGGTCGTGGACGTGAACTTATCGATAAAGAGTTTGTAACTCGATAGTTCTCCAAGATATTGCTCCAAGAATTTTGGGCGGTCGAAAAGCGAGAAAAAGTACTCCGCTATCCCGCTCGTATTCCACAGGTAGCCATTATCGAGCAGATGAGTCACACGTTCGGCTGGCATGATTGAGTAGCCAGCACGAATTCCGGCTATCCCGAAATCTTTCGACATGCTTTTAACAATCGTGACGTTATCGAATTGATTCGTGATACCGGTGAGGCTCGGCAGTTCACCGTCGGGAGTCGCATTGTCAGCAAAGTGGATAAAGCTTTCGTCCACGATGATCGTGCTAAGACTGGTCAACTTCGAAAGAATCCACTCTAAGTCGTCGTCCGGAATCAGGTAACCATCAGGGTTGTTCGGCGATATCAGTACAGCCGTGTCGGCATGGCTGCGAAGCACTGATTCTACGTATGCCTCTGGATCTACCGCAAAGTTTTTCGCAGGGTCGAGATTGAAAGTCGTGACCTGTTTATCTGGGCCAGCGAATTCGTAGTAAGGCGAAAATGTCGGTGTGCAAATGTGAATGTGCGACGAGAAGTTATGAATAACTGCCTGAATCGCTTCGGTCGCGCCGTTCGCTATAAAAAGATGTTCGGCGGGCGCACCAATGGCAGTTGAAAGTCGTTCAGCTATCGCCCTGTTCTGAGAAGGATATGCCTCTAACATCCGCTTGAAAAGTTGCGGGTCGGCCAGGACATCGGAGTTAAAATAGGACCAAAACAGGTCGGTCGCCAACGGGTTAGAAAGATAGCAAGCGTCAATATTAATAACTATCTCAGGAATCGCCTTTTGCATCGTGCCGAGACTCGGTGAATGCGAACCTGATCGAGCGCTGAGCTCTTCCAATTGGCGAAGTAAGACGGTTTCTTCAGGTGATATTTTAACTGGGCTTAGATTAGTTAGCATCAAGATCCTTATCTCTAGTTGCGGTCGTTATTTCTAGTAGTAGATTCGTCAGGGTATGTAGGACGAGTCCCGCCCGCAGGCCAAGGCATGCACTCGTAGTCCGAATGATCCGCCCGCCGAACCGCCACCAGTG
>JAPYSM010000223.1 GCA_029936485.1 Dehalococcoidia bacterium | reverse complement strand
GTCCAGGGACGTCTGCAGGTCTTCAGGCAGTGACGATTCCAGTTGCATCGTCTCGCCGGTTATCGGGTGTTTGAAGGCGAGGGTTGACGCGTGGAGGAATTGGCGGCTCAGTCCTCCCGGGCCTCTTGCGGCTCGCCCGTACATGCCGTCTCCGACTACCGGGTTGCCTATAGATGACAGGTGAATACGGATCTGATGGGTTCGTCCGGTATCGAGCACCAGTTCCATCAAGGTTGTACGTGATAGGCGTTCCAGTACGCGAAATCGCGTGCGCGCCTTGCGCCCGTCTTCGACTATGGCCTGTCGCTGACGATTGCGTGGGTCGCGTCCTAGCGGCGCGTCGATGAGCCCCTCGTCCGTCTCAGGGCCTCCTCGAACCAGCGCTGTGTAAACACGTCGAACTTGTCGCTCCCGGATCATCTCGGACAGTAGTTCGTAAGCGGCCTGCATACGCGCTACTACCATCAGGCCGGATGTATCACGGTCGATCCTGTGGACTATTCCGGGTCGTTCTGGCTCGCCCACCTCTCGAATCTCCGGGAAATCGAACAGGAGGCCGTTTATCAGCGTGTCAGAGTTGTGCCCGGGTCCAGGGTGGACGGTTAACCCGATCGGCTTATCTACGACCAGAAGGTGCTCGTCTTCATATATGACCGTGAAGGATTGGTTGGTCGCGATCAGCTCGGACTCATCCTCCGGCCCCGGCCGCTCCACCTGAATCTCGGCGCCGGGAAGAATCGTGTGGGCCGGTCGTGTCTCGATTTCGCCGTTCACGGACACTGCACCGGCACGAACAAGGCGCTGTGCAGCGCTCCTGCTGAGGTCTTCGACCCCCTCAGCGAGGCAGACATCGAGGCGGCGTTTTTTCTGGGGTCCTTCAAAACGGAACTGTGATGTCGTCACTCCGTCAATCCCTCGTCTCGGCGGTTGGAGGGGACGATGACTCTGGACCATCACCACCTATTGCGAGCGCCGGTTCAGTCTTATCGCCACGTTCCCCGAACAGGGTGAAGTAGGCGACCAGCGCGACGATGCCAGTGATTATCGCGGAGTCTGCGATGTTGAAGATGGGCCACGGTCCGACGTCTAGGAAGTCGACTACGTAACCGTGGCGGAACCGGTCTAAAAGGTTTCCAAGCGCTCCCCCGAGTTGCAACCCGAGGGCGGTGCGGGTGAACCATGACACCATGACCGCTTCCCGGTAGAAATAGACTATCAGTGCGACGGCGCCGATCGAGACGAAGGTCAGCAGCGTGCCGTTGTCCGGGAACAGTCCGAAAGCTGTGCCGTCATTGCGCACATACGTGAATCGGAAGAACCCGTCGACCGGCCATGATGCCCCAATGCCGAGGTTGTTCAACACAAGCTGTTTCGTGATCTGATCGACCACGAGGGCTGTGATCAGGATGCCAATCAGTAGCGGGTCGCGGAAGGCCCGCCATGACGATTGTCGGGACGGTAGTTCAGATTCTTCCGAGACAGGCGTGACCAGCGCCGCGGGGCGAACGGGCGTTGCCGATTCTTCTTCAGCGCCGTGGTCGAGGGATTCACTCATCGTGTGGGGCTCAGCCTTTGGACTTATCTCATCGACGCTCAATTAATTATCGAGAGCGATAGGCGCCTTCATTGAAGTATATGTACGTGCTGACGGGGAGTACGGCCTGCCTGAGATCGATCAGGCTGAGTGATTCTGCGCTCAGCGGCGTGGATGGAAAATCGGTGCTGTCCGATCGGAAATTGAATTTACACCCCTATGAGGCCCCAGTGGGCCTCAGGACAGCAGGATCCCGGCCATGAAGTCGGCTACTCGTTCGCCGATCTCCCGTTCGTATCCGCTAAGCATGTGATCTGCACCGTCCAGTGTTTCGAAATTTGCCTGCGATTTCATGCTTGATACAACTTCAGATAGCGCTTCTGGATCGACCAATCGGTCCCTTCCCCCGACAACGAAATAGCGCGGCCGCGTATCATCGCCAAGAGACGATTTCTTTATAGCTGCGACCGGGGGAGAAACGAAAGCGAGCGCCCGCGCAGACGTGAGGTTGGTTGAGGCGCGTGCAATCGCCGCCGCGCCGAACGAATAACCGACTACGCCCAAGCGAACGCTGTTGACCATCTCCCAGCCATCGAACAGTTGCAGTCCCATCTCCACGTCCCTAACCGAGGTTTCGTTCAACTTCTCCCCCTCACCGGATTGACGAAAGTTGAATCTCAAAGAAGCGATTCCCCTATCCGACAACGCGCTGCAAATGGCAACCACAACCGACGAGTTCATGTCGCCGCCAAATAACGGGTGTGGGTGGCACACAACAACGCCGGGATACGGAGCCTCTCCAGGGGAAGGCTGCACGACGATGCCGTTGACCTGATCGCCGTCGACCTCGTAACTGACGAGCGCCTCGTTTATCGGCAAGTTTAATGGCCTCTCATGGCTATGTGTTTTCGGAAATTGCCTGACTGCCATGGCCCTTGACCTATGACGTCGAGTTAAGGAGGGTCCGCGCTGCTAGAATTCCCGCGGCAACACATTGGCAGTACCGGCGCAGTTGTTCGGCGCAGTTGTTCAGGGTACGCCCTGATATCGTCATAGACTTCTAGAAACTGGC
>JAPYSM010000222.1 GCA_029936485.1 Dehalococcoidia bacterium | reverse complement strand
ATCGCTCGGTTTGCATCACCCGGGCTCAAGTCAAACGAGCGTCGCTGGGTGTGGGGTCTACTTCCGGTCAGTGTGTTGTCGTTCGCTGCAGGTGTCGCCTTCGGCTACTACGTCCTGCTTCCTCCTGCGATTAACTTTCTTTTGAACTTTGGGGGCGACATCGCAACGCCGTTCATACGGATCGGTTCGTACGTGGGCCTTGTGACGTCGCTGCTGTTCTGGCTGGGCGCAATATTCGAGTTACCGATCGTGATCTTTTTCCTAGCGAAGATCGGCGTCGTGACGCCACAGTGGTTGGCCGGGAAGCGTAAGTGGGTCGTTGTCCTGGCTTTCGTGGCCGGAGCGATGATTACTCCAACGTTTGACCCGGTGAACCAATCGCTGGTTGCCGGACCGATTATCGTTCTTTACGAACTCGGATACTGGCTTGCCCGTTTCGGGGTACGAAATAAAGGCAAGCGTGATGTCGAGGCAGAGGCCGGTACGTAAGGACCTCTGTTAACAGCCCGACCAACCTCTAACGCGTTGGTCAGTTACAACGCCCGATATGTAAGATAAAAAAGACCCGCCGATAAGGCGGGTCTTTTCTTCACATCAATTTACGTTTAGACGGATTAGATGCCGTTCTTGCCGTCGCCCGCGTCGTCTCCGTCGTCGTCGTTTTTGCCGGTCAATGACCGCCGAAACTCGCGGATTCCTTTGCCAAGGCCTCCACCGACTTCGGGCAGACGTCCGATACCGAACACAACAACGATGATCACCAAGACGATGATTAGTTCGAGCGGTCCGATCCTCGGCATCTTGCGTTACTCCAGAAATATTGCCGGTTGCAACGGACAGTGGCGATCACGATATGACCGTCTCCATTGATATCCGTGCAGTAGCCAAGTATACGCCCGCGGAGACCGTTTGTTCCTATATGACCTGTGAGAATTATCCGATGTATCGCCAGACTGCCACGAGGCGACTCAACACCTCTACGTTTGAGGCGTCACACATGATTGGATCCATCTGACTGTTCTCGGGCTGCAGGCGGATTGTGGCGCCTTCCCGATAGAAGCGTTTCAGAGTCGTTTCCTCTTCAAGCTTCAACCGCACAGCTGCCGTCTGGCCGTTCTCAACCCGGCTTGTCTGCTCCATGATCACGAGGTCACCGTCCGCGATTAGGGCATCGATCATTGATTCGCCCTTGACCTTCAGTGCGTACAGGCCTTCTCCCGATCCTGCGATGGATTGCGGCAGATCAATAGTCTCGATGCCCTGAGAATCGGCCGATGGCAACGGGAACGGCTCTCCTGCTGCGATCGTGCCAAGTAGGGGGATTGCAACGGTATCTAAAAGGTCCGCTCGATGACCGCCACGATTCACTAGTTGTAGACCTCTTGATACCTCAGCATCTCGGTTGAGGTGCCCTTTCTCAGTAAGAGCGCGAAGGTTGTAATCAACGACTGAGGTAGAGCTAATCTCGCATCCGGCCTGGATGTCTCGGATAGTCGGCGGGTATCCGTACTCGTCCATGAACTCCTCGATGAAATCAAGGATTCGCTGCTGTCTTTCAGAGAGTTCTCGCATCTACTTGTCCGTCCGTGGAGCGTCGATTGGCAAAACGGGTTCCCCCGACGTTTGTCGGGCATATTTCGCACTAATGTTCTGAAAACTAGCAATGCCCGGAGAATGTGTCAACGCGGCGGTGACACTCTTAAAGCGTCGTTTATCAGCCGGAGGGTAGCTTTTCCGGCTAACGAGGATTCCAGAGATGTCGTAGACGCCCGCCTTGTCAGGCATGCTGTTGGTTCAGTGGCTGGTTTCTCGTTTGAAACGGGATCTTTCGGACTCAGGGCGGACCTCGTTCCTATACACGCGGATCTGTTGCACCAGCTTTCAAGATCACCGCCGCGAAATGGAAAGTAGGAGTCTTGCCAGCGATATCTGTAGGTGCACATCCGACGATATCTGCGCCCGGGCCACCTGTTTTTGTATTCTCGACGCGCTGGTTGGATTCCGAAGTAGGGACGACGCCATTGAAAAAATGCAGGATATTGTGAGAGCAGCAGGGGCATTGGTATCGGTGGCCTGGGGACGGTCGCGGTCGATAGCACCTCCAGCGTTGGAGTAACGGTTGGAGGTTGAGGCATTTTCGACTGGCCGGAATTTACTCTGAAGGAGTCGTTGAACTGCCACAGGCGACACGGCTATGCGGAAAAGAGCGAGCTCAGACAGCGCTCCTCATGGCGTGAAACAGATCGCCGGTGATTAATGCTCGCCGGGGCCGTGATCGTGCCCAGCGTGGTCGTGCCCGTGACTCTGTTGGGCAGCATGGTCATGCTCGCCGTGGGAGTGCCCGTTGTGAGCATCGGCCAGATCTTCGTGCGAATCGCCGAACGAGATCCCTTCAAGCGTTTTAGGGGGATCTTCGGGACCTTCAGCCTCACCAAACGAAACGTAATGAGGTGGTGGATCGTTGAACACAAGGTAAGCCGAACGAGACGATGCCGAAAGCCGTTCGGCGGCGCCAAACCAAACGACGTCCGGTCCATTTAGCAATTGCGTCGGCCCGCCGCTTGCTTCGCCACGGAGACGATCACCTATCGGTGCACCATTTGGCTCTCCGACAC
>JAPYSM010000221.1 GCA_029936485.1 Dehalococcoidia bacterium | reverse complement strand
GCCCTCGAAAACCCGGCAAACGTCCAGTTCATGGACATCTCGCCGATGCAGATCGTATCCGTATCTACGGCACTGATCCCCTTCCTTGAGCACGACGACGCCAACCGTGCGTTGATGGGCTCTAACATGCAACGACAGGCGGTCCCGCTACTGAAGCCGCAGGCGCCCGTGGTAGGTACCGGCATGGAGGCACGCGTTGCGCGTGACTCCGGACAGGTTGTGCTCGCCGAAGAGGCAGGGCTTGTCATCGAGTCAACCGGCCTTGAGATCAAGGTCCTGGGTGACGAGACCGGACAGATCATCGAGTACCCGCTGACCAAGTTCGTGCGCTCAAACCAGGGCACGTGCATCAACCAGCGTCCGATCGTAAACAAGGGAGACATCGTTGAGATTGGCCAGCCGATGGCCGACAGTTCCTCTACAGACCGTGGAGACTTGGCCCTTGGCCAGAACATCCTCGTGGCCTTCATGAGCTGGGAGGGTTACAACTACGAGGATGCCATCATCCTGTCCGAGGACATGGTGAAGGATGACCGGTTTACCTCCATCCACATTGGTAAACACGAGGCGGAATCACGGGAGACCAAGCTCGGGCCTGAAGAGATAACCCGTGACATTCCAAACGTTGCCGAAGACAGCCTGCGTGACCTTGATGAAGAGGGAATCATACGTATCGGCGCTTACGTCGAGCCGGGCGACATCCTTGTCGGTAAGATCACGCCAAAGGGCGAGACCGAGCTGACCGCAGAGGAGAAGCTGCTCCGTGCCATATTCGGTGAGAAGGCACGCGACGTGCGTGACACCTCGCTGAAGGTTCCGCATGGACAGCGCGGTAAGGTCATCGACGTGAAGGTGCTGACCAAGGAAACCGGGGACGATCTCCCCGCCGGCGTCACCAAGCTGGTGCGGTGCTGGATTGCACAGACACGAAAAATCACCGAAGGCGACAAAATGGCGGGACGGCACGGCAACAAGGGTGTGATCGCCAAGATCCTCCCGACTGAGGACATGCCTCACCTTCCCGATGGCACCCCTATGGATATCGTCCTCAACCCGATCGGCGTCCCGTCCCGAATGAACCTTGGACAGGTGCTTGAGACACACCTGGGTTGGGCCGCCGGCACGCTAGGTTATGACGCCCAGACGCCGGTATTTGACGGCACCAGGGGTGTCGAGCTTGAGGACGCGCTCGCACGTGCGTGGATGGTCAACGAGTCTGGCGCCAAAGACCGGAGAAGGTTGGATGACTCGACCATCAACAAAGACGTGGTCAGCGCGTGGCTTGAGGAGCGCGGTCAAAATTACAACGAACTGTTTGACGAATCCAAAGAAGGCATCGCCAGCCAGGCGTGTCTCGGAATGTGGCTCAAAGAAAACAGCGACCTGCACGTTAACGGGCAGAACCGCCAGGAGCTCATCGACGAGGCGAGGAAGCTGGAAAAAGCAACTCGCAAATCTGCGCCGGTGTTCGGAAAGATGGAACTCATTGATGGCCGGACCGGCGAGACATTCGACGGGCCGGTCACCGTCGGCAGAATGTACATCCTGAAACTGATCCATCTTGTTGAAGAGAAAATCCACGCGCGATCAACTGGACCCTACTCCCTGATCACGCAGCAACCGCTGGGTGGTAAAGCCCAGTTCGGTGGCCAGCGATTCGGTGAGATGGAGGTGTGGGCGCTCGAGGCTTACAGCGCCGCCTACAACCTCCAGGAGATGCTGACGGTCAAGTCAGACGACGTTGACGGTCGGGTCAAAACTTACGAGGCGAATGTCAAGGGCGAGGATGTGATCCACCCCGGCGTTCCGGAATCGTTCCACGTTTTGCTCAAAGAACTCCAGGGTCTTGGCCTCTCGGTCGAGCTTTTGAACCAGGAGCAGGACGACTTTGCGCTGTCTGGAGACATCACACAAGGTGCGCTCACTGCCGGACCGAAAGACGGAATGTGGGGCGGAGGAGTTGTCGACGAAGAGGCGCTCGCCGCAGCGGCCAGCCTGCTCGCTGAGACGAGCGTTGTGCAGGACGAAGCCGTCCTCGCCGCGGACGGCTGGACGGACTCCCCGACCACAGGCTCATCGTCTTCAGATGCGTCCGCCGATCAGGAGAGCGAATCTGAAGATAAAAAATAACGGTTTCTCGGAAGGGCCCGAAGACCCACAGGAAGAACATTCTGAACCCTCTAACACAGAGCTAGATAACGAAGAGTCCAAGGAGCGAGCGAGCTCCTTTTATCGACGTTAATAGCCGGAACCTGAGACACCCCGGAGCGCCCGACGGCCCGATGGAGTGGAGAGGACAAGTAGACGAATGACCACACAGCCAGGTCCAGAGTTCAACTCAATACGCATCTCCCTGGCGTCGCCAGAGCAGATACGGGCATGGTCCTTTGGTGAAGTAACCAAGCCGGAGACCATCAACTACAGGACGCTTCGTCCGGAAAAAGACGGACTGTTCTGCGAACGTATTTTCGGCCCGACCAAGGACTGGGAGTGCTACTGCGGTAAGTACAAGAAGATCCGCTACAAGGGCGTTGTATGCGACCGTTGCGGCGTTGAGATTGCACGCGCCAAAGTGCGACGTGAGCGCATGGGCCACATCAGGCTTGCAGCTCCGGT
>JAPYSM010000220.1 GCA_029936485.1 Dehalococcoidia bacterium | reverse complement strand
TCTGGACACGTGGGACGAGGTCAGCCGGCCGTGTGACGTATTCGTCGGTCCAGACGGCCTTGTGTACGTCGCCGAACTCGGCCACAAAGGCGGACTGGGACTCGCTGCTCCGACGAACAATCCCGGCATCCCGAGCATCAGCGTCTGGACCGTCGATCATGAACTGGTTGGCAAATGGGGCAGCGACAACATCTTTGAACCTGGTTCCTTCTTCTCGCCCCACGGCATCGCCATCGGACCCGACGGCAGCGTGTACGTCGGCGAGGTGACGGTGTCTGGCGACGCCGGGCGTGGCACCTTCCCGGACAGCTACCGGTCCATTCAGAAGTTTGAGCGGGTGAGCTGATGTCGGGTATAACCTGCACCACACACACCCGGCGAAGTCAATATACGCGGCGTTGCCGTCATGCCTGAGGGACCGGGAGAGCCGCCGGATATTCGCGATTTGGACCCGATGATGTTGAATGAACGCGAGTTGAGGGAGATTCATCAGAAGTTGGCGGACTGGATCGACGAAGCGGAAGAGGCTGACGATACCGATCGCCCCCACGAGCAACTTATCGACGATGTGAGGAACGCCCTAAGCTCGGTTTCAGGAGAGCGAGCACATCGCAGGACGATATAATGACATTGCGTCTGATACAAGTGCATATCATGACATGTCGTACCCGAATGCCCTGAAATCAAGGTCATTACGGTTTCTGGCCCGCCGATTTCAGGGGACTGGCCTCGCCACGATAGTCGCCCAACCTCAATGCTTTTCGCTTGAACAACGGCCGTATCGGCATGCTTCCTGTTGTCGATCCGATGTGCGCCGCCGCCTGACATGAATCGCGCCATACGGATCACTCGGTAAATTCAATCGTCCACACTGGCCAAATTTCCGTATCTAGAGTGTTCGATCGGTGGCGGGCACCTCTGTGGTGCCGTCAAGGGCTGCCTCTTCAGCCTCGTCGCTGGCTCTCAAATCCTCTTCCGGCGGCTTCACGCCTCGGAACGCTGCGTAGACCGCCACGTCATACACGAGCTTTGCGGTAGCTGCGATTATGAACGGAGCGGCGGTAACGCTGTTGGACCACAGCAACCCGGTGAAGGTAGTGCTTGGCATTCGGAAAACCGTCCGGCCAAGGTTGTTCGCCCCGGCCATGACGACTCGTTCATCCGGCGGCGCGATCGCCATGACATAGGACTGCCGGGTTGGGACGTCCATCTCGTTGAACAGCTCCCGGAGGATGAACAGACCGATCGCTATCGGTAGCGTAGGAGCAAGTGCGAACGCGATAAGGAGCAGGTTGGCCCCGATCTGCGTCCACACCATCGTATTCAGCAGGCCGATTCGCCGGGCGACGTAGGGAGCGGCCCAGATGGAACCCAGGTTCCAGATCTGGGCGACCACCAGAACAGCGCCGATCGTCCCCTCGTTTACGCCGAAGTGGATGAACAACCAGAACGAGACGAAGGCATCTGAGACCATTCCTCCGGCCATCGAGTCGATCCCAAATAAACCCGATATCCCGAGGATGCGCCCGCGCGATTTCGTGCGGAGTGGATTGGTGAAGCGGCCGACCCCGATGGTGCCGGTTTCGACAGCGGACGAAAGCGCCATGTAAATAGCAGCGGCGCCAAAATTCAGGATCGCGTACATGCTTATGGTGATCCGATATGCGTCGACCGGTTCGAGATCAAAGATTTTGATGAGCACCGTTGCCAGCCCGGCCAGCAACGCGCCGAACGCCCTGCCGCCAGATGAAAACACGGACAGGTACGCAAAGGACTTGGTCCGCTGCTCGGGCGTCGCGACCTCTGCCAGCCCCGCCTGTTCAAGCTGGACTATCGGCCCGTGGTGCATTCCGCTGGCTGCGAACGCGCCGAAGAACGACCCGATTGTCAGGAGCCAGAAGTTGTCCGTGACCACCAGAAGAATGCCTGAGAATCCGGTAATGACCCCAAGTAAGACGAACCAGTTCCGTCGTGACATCACCGGACCAGCGACGACCACCAGTGAAGATAGGGCGACACCGCCGACAAGACTCACGCCAAGTAGGAATCCGATGCGCGGCGTGCTGAACCCAACGGCGTCGAGATAGATGGCAATGAGTACGGCCAGGATGCCCATGCCAATAGCGCGTACTCCCCTGCCGCTGTATACGAGGAGCGCGTCAAGCCGTGGGCGCCCTGATACTGAAGGAGCGGCGTCAGTCATTGGCGAGACGGATCAGTTCTTGCGTATTTGGCATCGTCGCGAGTCTACGCGTCCCCGGCGCGTCAAGGCAGGCCAATGCCGGTCAGAAAGCGTCTCAGGATATTCTCTACAGGTCACTCCGTCATTCCCAGACAGGTGGGAATCCAGTGACACGCAATACGTCTGACACCAATTGCTGGAGAAAACCGTATCTGGATCCCCGTCTACGCGAGAATGACGTCCGCGTTATTTACCCGGCGAGTAGGGCTTTGATATTTGCGGCCCAGGTTTGTCCTGTTTCGACGAGGGGCCGAATCCGGCTGGCCCTGTCTTGAGTCAACTCGGGGTCGGCGTCCGGTAGTTAAGCCGGGTTGACTGCCTCAAACGTGTCCGTTTTTTCGTTCCACCTGTGCAGGGCAGGAGCCGAGAGACGGGCACACCGTCTATAAC
>JAPYSM010000046.1 GCA_029936485.1 Dehalococcoidia bacterium | reverse complement strand
GACATGTACCGGCCATCTTCTTTATGGCCGAGCCTATCTGGCGCCTTGGGTTGGGTTGGACGGCGGCCTGAACGATGGGCAGTAATATCAGTTGGCGGTCTTGGACTGAGCGCTGTCATATCAACGGCGCTATCACCTGTGCCGGCCGTCAGTCTGTGGGGAAGAGATTCCACGGACCTTGGGTACGAGTTGTATTCGTTCCTATCGTTGCTCGTTGTATTTATCGCTATAGCGGTCCGGATGCGCACAGAGCATCAGGCGCGGCGATTGATGTTTGCCCTCGCGGGGGCCGGAACCATGGCCGCCATTTATGGAATTGCCCAGCGATTTGGCTGGGACGGGTTGGGGCCGGGTGAAAACGCGGACCGCGTGATTGGGACGCTTGGGAACTCGATCCATCTCGGCTCTTTTCTTTTGATGACGGCGATGATCACGACCACGGTGACCATAAACGAACAACGCAATGGCAAATACGGATGGCTCATCGTGGGTGGGCTGGCCCTGGGGGCCCAGCTGGCGGCGCTCTGGTTCACAGGCAGCAGAGGCCCTTGGATCGGGTACACGGTCAGCGTCGTCGCGTTTGTGATGATCGGATTTGTGTGGTTGGATCGACGGCTTTTGGTTCGTGGGATGGGCCTGATAGCATCTGGAGTGCTGGTAGCAATGGTAATCGGGCTCGCACCCGTACCAGAATCAGACGGGAGAACCACGAGAGACCTCTCAGACCTCGGCTTCATATTTGACGATTCGACGGCAGGTTCGATCGGTGGCCGCGGCCCTATCTGGCAATCGGCGTTGGAACTAACCCGTTCCAGGATCTCGGCGCCCGGTGAATCCGGGGCACTCACCGCAGCTCGGTCACTCACGGGTTACGGGCCGGAGATGTTTTTCTACGCTTACCCACATGGCGTGGAAATCGAACCGACCGGAACGATCGCCCAGAATACACACAACTACCCACTTCAACTCCTTTTGGAACTGGGACTGTTTGGCTTCGCCACCTTCATTTCAGCGGCGCTGTTGATCGTATACGCGGCTGCCAAATTGCTGAGGATTGCCAACCGCGCCGGAAAGCACGGCATGTGGTTTTCGGTAACGATAGTTGGATTACTGGCCATGCTGGTCGGGCGTGGTACCGAGCAGATGGTTGGTGTGGCGCGTGTGGGAGATCTGTTGCCGTTCTGGGCACTCATGGCGCTAACGATATCGATAGTCACTATCGCCCGAAGACAGCTCACTGAAAACTCTGAAGGCTCCGGCAAATCGCGACGGGGCCCGCGTATAGATGCCTCGCCGCCCCCGCAATCGGTTTTCGTGGCCGTTGCCCTAGCGATAACGCTACTGGCTGTAGGAGTGCTGTACTACAAGGACTTCCAATCGTTGAAGGCGAGCGCGGTGGCTCGCGACGCGGTCGAACTGCGCAAAGAGGGCAGACCCGACGAGGCGCTCGTCAAATATCAGCGCGCAGTGGAACTTGACCCGGGCGTGCAGGACTACCACCTTCAGGTGAACGATCTATTCCGGAAAGCGGCTAATGAGGCCCAGATCGCGGGAATTGGTGACCAGGCGATCTCTGGTTGGGAAAAAGCGCTTGAAGCCGCTCGACGTTACGAGGAACGTAATTGGAAGGCGTTCGACACCCAGACACGGATGGGGCAGGCAGAGTCAAGACTCGTCGCGCTGGGTCGTACAGATCTTGTCAACGTAGCGCGTGATAGGTATGTCCGTATCGCCGATGCGCGTCCATCGTATCCATCAATCCAGACCGACGCGGCCCAAGGGCTTCTGGCTGTTGGATATAACACCCTGGGACTCGAATTTGCCGACCGGGCGATTGGAATGGAAACACAGGCGTTTCCGAATCCGAGAGCGTGGTGGTTCAGGGGTGTAGCTCTGGAGAATCTAGGCCAGCTTGAAATTGCAGCGACTTCTTACGAGACGGCTACAGAGCGGGCGACCAACCCTCAAGATGCGAAGGACTCGCACCAGAGATTGGCCGTTGTATACGGCAAACTGGGTGATCCTGTAAGCGCGGACCAGCACCAGAGGCTCGCGGAAGCGATAAAGTGAAGTAGGGGATCAAGAGTGGACTTTCTTCAATCTGGGCTCAGCAAATTTATTTCAAGGAAGTAATAGTGCCGTGACCAACTTCGGGGAACCACACCATCACTTGGGGTCCATCGTAAATGCGAGCTAGTTGAGACGAAATCGTAGTTAGAATTGAAGAGCTATAAATCTGTGACTTGGTTTGATTTCCTACACCTATGTAGTGTTCGAAGGGTTGGGGGACAGTTGAAGTGATCGCTTCATGGGACATGGCCCTGGTCACTACGATTGGGCGCACCATAATGGGGCTGCTTGCGGCACTGATGCTGGGCTTTATGGGCTATTTATTCTGGTCGGTATCTTTCCCTCCGCTCGCAGGCCTGACCTTCCAGACCTTCACGGTTGTGAACACGATGGCAGCGGTAGTTACATTCGGTACCTCGATAGCCTGGTTCAAACTGGAAGCTGAGTGGAAAACCAGGGTCGTTGCTCTTGTATTAATCGCGATAGGTGCATTTATCGGCGGTTGGATCGGTTATGACTATGGATTCGATAAAGGCGTCGCTGCCATCGTCAAGGAATACGGGCATATACCAGGCGGTCAGCTCCGAGTACCCACACACGACGGTATTCGCTGGTCCCTGATATCCGGCTCGCTGGCTGCGAATGGACTGGCACTGAGTCACCATATTTGGCGGATCCTCCGGTACAACGACCCGTTTGATTTCTAACCGATTAATGGTCGGATGTCCTCTTTGAACTGGCCGGTGTGGGTTACGTATCAGTCCCACTTGCCTGTGTCTGTTGCGTGAGCCTGAGTGCATGGTGCATATCCGAATTGAGCTAAACCCCGGAGCCGTGCGGAACATGCTTCCGTTGCCGAGGAGGGCGGAGGAGCAGTATTTGATTGCAACCTGCCGCTTGGAAACTCCAACGTGATTGGTGGAGAGTATGCTTTCCTAGGCGTTGGGCTACTCGGCCTCGGTTGAGGCGTCCGTCCGGCGCGCTTTGAGGTATGTTGTGGTCCGACCGGGAAGCGACGCTAACCGAAGACTTGGACGAGTCCGGTTAACGCACCTGTAAGGGCAGGAAAGCCAGACCAGGAACGCCATCCTGAGTCGTTTCGTGGAAGGTAAACACCGTTTCAGCGTCGTTGCCTTGAATGGCGATCAACCGGTGCGATAACCCGGATGTAATTTTGATCGACGTCGGTGAGCTCCAACCGTCAAACCTGTGGCGAACACCGTGCATTGATGCACCCCCCTCGGCTATCCATACCAGGTGGCGAGAGTCAGAGGCGGGGACGAGAGCTAGGTCCACAAACTCAGAAATCGTTTCGACGGCGATAGTTTCGCCCCGGATGCCGGAAGAAGTGGCTTCCACGACGACGATCTGTGATTCGCCATCGCCGTGTAACTCGTTCCACGCTACGGTCGCCAATCCCGGTCGGTCCATCAACACGGCGACCTCTGTAATACCGGAACGGCCTCCGGCGATGACATTGACCGGGCTCCAACGTCCAAGGCTGTTGAAGCTCAGACGGATTGATTGGCCAGTACCGGGAGAATCAGCGATTATGCCGATCACCGCGGTTCTGGAAGTGACGGATAGAGAAAGTTCTGAGACAGCGCCGGGGGCCGACATGACCGGCATCGGCGGTGTCCAGTTTCCGGCGATTCGGTCTGAGGCGAACACAACGATATCGTCAGTCGTCAGAACGTTTCCATCCATATCCCGGATCCATGAGACCACCACCCGGCCTTCGCCATCGGAAGCAATCACTGGTGCGAAATCCGGACGATCGTCGCTTGTGAGCTGCTCTGGATGGGTCCAGACGCCGGTTACGGGGTCAAGACGGCTGTAGAACAGCTCGGCGCCCATGGTGCGGTGTATGAACGCGGTGGGATCGTTCCCGGACTCGGGAATCGCAGACCACACCAGCATCGCCTCGCCATCGGAGTTGAACGTGACGGCGGTATCTGTGACCATGCCGCCCAGCTGTCCTGTGAACTGTTCTGGGCGAGACCATGCAACCGGGTCTTCGGCCTGAAGTATTGCGATACCCGTGCCGATAGGCCAGTCTTCGCCGTCTGCGGCGGACAGGGTTGCGACTAGTAGCGTTCCGTCACTACTTTTGCCCGCGGCGATCGATGGTCGTGGGAGACCGCCGTCCCAAGTGGTACCCGAAACATTCCCATTACCGGCCGCCGTGAGAGATGTTGTCGGAGACGTGCTCCATACAGTTTCGCGGAGAATAGCGGATGGTCTGGAGACGCTATCTTTTCCTGCGTCCTTATCAAAGTATATGAACCCGTTGGAATCCAAAGTTGAATTCCAGGCGGACCACAGTCCGAGCGAAGTTTTGCTATTGCCGTCAGCAATCGTATTCACTTCCCTGATCAATCCGCTTCGATCGACTTCAGCGAATGTCGCAACTGACCGGGCGTCAAGCAACCCTGTGACATTCAGATGGCTCAACACCGAGGTGGCGAATTTGAACTCTGATATTGAAACGATTTCGAAGTTGGTACCGGGAACAACGTTACGTTCTCCGATTAATGGAGATGAATCACCAGGATCAGGAGGCGAGGCAAGGCTCCACCCTGCATCTGCGGTAACGCTTTCGCTGACCGTTCCATCTATGCGGGATGATGCAAAACGGCTTAGGGCGGCCCGCACCGGATCAGGCACGTATGCAAGTTCCAGCGATCCGATGCGAGACTCGGTCAGCATTGCACTGATCGATTCAGTCCAGTCGCCTGTGATCGCCTGCGTCGGGAACATGGCGCTGTTCAAGCTGTACAGGCCTGTTGCCGTGATGGAGAAGGAGGTTGATTCTCCTGAAGAGGGCCGAAGACTAAGCAGTCCTGTCTCACCGTCCAACGTCGCAGTGTAGGGAGCGGCCTCGATAGAACCAAGTTGATCCCCGGCTCCAGAGAATTCGTCTAACAATCTACCGGAGGGCGGTGGACCAAAATCGGAAGAGATCACGATACCCGGCATCTCATAGACCAGGTAATCCCCGTCGTGGATGACACGCAAAGAGCGAGTCGCCGACTTGAAGACCTGGACCGATCCTACGGGACTGGAAACCGGGTCGATGAGAGGCTCTGCTGTCGCGCCGGCAAGGCTCGTGATTAAGGAGAGTGGGTATCGCTGACCTGAGGGCCACAAGGGCCAATCAAATCCTAGCTTGGCGATGGAGCGGGACGTGTGGGCTTCGATCGTCCAACTGAGCACGCCACACGGTAGATATGCGGCGTCAAAGGTTCCGCCCCACCTGCCAACGCCGCTCGCGCTTCCAGATAGAAGCACACCACGGAGTTGGAATGTGACCGGGTTGTCGTCAGCTACTCCGATTCCCGGACAGGATTCGGTTACTTGTATTACCAGGGTTACCGAATCTATCGGATCATCGAAATCGGCACGCAGTGGCCTTAACCCGTTTCTATCGACGCCTATCTCCCAGGACGCTTCTGTGGCCGACGACGAGACCCCACGCAGAACATAACCTTTCAGAGGTCGTCCGTCCGTGATCTGGGTTATCTGTAACGACTCGGTCTCAATGAGGGGGGCTGGAATCTTCTCAATCGGGAGCGTGAAACGGTCATCAGAGTCTTCCGATTCACCGGCATCAGGAACAAGTAATGACTGAGCGTACGGATAGTGCCCAGGAGTGTTGACCACCGTCGATATCGTGCCAGGAGGGACGTTAAATGATGTGCTGTATGAGGAACCGGTGGCAAGCTCAGCGCCAAGTGGTGAGAGTGTTATTACGGCATGTCGATCTTGTCCGTTGACAGGAATCCCCATCGATGGATTAAAGCCTGGTACAGGTTTGCCTTCCGAGGACGCGCTAACGACAAGCATGTCAAGCTGCCTCTTTGGCTCCATATAAAAATCATGCGTGCCGTTGAAGGCCCGGACCGGTCTTCCTGGACCGCTATTGATCATGGTCTGATATCCTTGGGCCGCAACGGTAAAGAGGTGCTCTCCGTCGTCCCAGGACCACCCTACGAGGTCGGCTTCACCTTCTTTAACTGGGATCTGAAACTCAATCTGGTACCGACCGTTCGGGCCGGTCGGCACAGTTGCGTCAAAGTTTCTGATAACAGCAGTGCAACTCTCGGAGCAGTACTCGGTCAGGACAGCGACAGCGACAGTCACGTCCGCATCTGCCAGGAGTTCGCCGGTGGACGCGCTGTAGACGAATCCCGTCGCCTGGATATGGCCAGACGAACTGGCGCTGATTCCGGCGTCCAGGCTGCATTCCACGGGTCGCGGCGTATCTACACAGTTGAGCGACAGGTCTAGTGTCTCAGTGGATCCACCGACGCTGGTCCAGAAGTGATCAAAGCATCCAAGACTTCCGGGGGACTCCGGGCAGATGCGAGCTCGGTACTCACCCGGTCGGGCGCGTAGGGAGACTTTACTCGCCACTTCGATGGTATCGGCACCTTCCAAGAAACTCGCGTCGTACACGTCCATAGTCTGGATGTTCTGTAAACTTTCCAATGTGCCGATAGAGTGAGTCTTGATGCCGTATTTGTCCCTCATAGCGATAGAAATATCAAGGAAACCTCCGGCGGCCAACCTCGAAAACGTCCGCACCAGCCTGAATGCTCCCTCGGCTTCCGTGAGGCTCAATGTGTCTACCTGGGGCAGATAATCTGGATGTGAGAATCGAATTTCGTACACCGTTGGTACGACCACTCCATTGAGAACCGTCAACGGGAGATTTTCGATTGTGAAAACGCCTCGTTCATCTGTAGAGGCCGGGTACAGTTTGTCCTCGTGTTGTAGGACCACACTGGTCCCAGCCACCGCAAACGCCGCATCTACTAGGTTTGTCAGATCCTGGTACATCGTTCCTGTGATCCGACCGACCACGGCGGTTGTCGCCGTTGCCAGGCGGAAGTCGTTAACAACCGGTGCGGAACCGATAGTTACCTCTGCACTGGTGGTCAGGTGACCGTCTGCTGTGATTACAAAAGAGTAGGTGCCCGGAGGTAGGGGGAGCACAAAATTGCCGTACCGGTCCGAAGTGACCGATGAAGAGGGAGGAGAAAAAACTATCGATCCGAAGCGCGCCGACGTTATCGATATCCGGGCGTCTGATAGCTGGACGGGCAGGTAGCTGAACGACTCATGCACGTCGGTAAGCGGCAAGGTGGCTGCGTTTCGCTGTAATGTCCCAATCCGGGTCTGTCCTGCGACATCTCCGCCACGCACGAAGCCATGAATACCTCCAAATATGGCTGGGAGGTCTGCATCGAGAGTGTGTGATTCACCACGTCCGAGTTGAAGTGTTCTGTACAGAGGGTACAGGTCGGCGCGATCGTTCGCGACCACCATGGCCGGCGTAGGAGTCCATACGTCATAGGTGCCGGCCGGCAAGCCGCTAACAGCAACCGATCCATCAGGCCCGGTGACAACATCAACCTGAACGTTTTCTGCTGATGTGCCTACAGCACCCCTGACCCTGACGAGGATGTCGCTGACGCCGATGCCGTCGTACGTCGATGAAGTCAGTGATATGTGGAGCGATGCGCCGTCCACGACTAGATCGAAATCCAGATTCAATTCAATACCGTCGGATAGTTTTACAAACGAGTCTGTATTGATATAGCCGGGTGCATTTGCCTCGATGCGATAGGTGCCCGGTGGCAAATTTGTCAGCGCGTACGCTCCATCGATTTCGACCCGTGATACAGAAACGGCACGTAAAGGTTTTTCAGATGTCTCATCTTCTTTGTCAAGATTTATTGCCCGGACACTTGCCCCGACAGGCAATCTGGTCCCGTTTGGCCCCGTTCCGGTCACTCGTCCATTGATAAGCGAAGGGACAGTTCGTAGGAAAACCTCCCATCCCATATCACTGGTGACATCCAGCTGCTCCGCGTGTAACGGGTAGCCGGCCGCGTCGACTGACAGTTGATATCGCCCCTGGGGCAGGGCGGGAATCATGTATGCGCCGAACTCATCGGAGGTGGCGATAACGGTGGGGGTCACGCTTTGGATATTTGTCGCGGTGATTGACGCGCCCCGTACGGGGTCCCCGGAATCGCGGTTGGTAATACGACCAACGATGTCGAACACGCGTCTGCTGGGGGCATCGCCACTGACGACGAGCGCCAGGTCCAACCGGGTCCAAGTCTCGGATTCGATCTCGGCCGTGGATGATTCCACACTGTATCCGCTGATGTTCAAACTGTGAGAACCGGGATCAACACCGTCGATACGGTAGAAGCCGAACGCGTCAGAAATCCCGTATGCGCCGTCTTCGCCTTCCCTGACGGTTATGCCCCTGAGCGGCTGACCGTCTTCGGCGTCCACGATAAATCCAGAAATCGTGTGGTCCCGGTCGGGGTCGTTAAACATGGAGGCGCCTGCCCGAGGCGGCGCGACGACGACTGGACCAGCAGTGGCCGTTACAGGTTCGAAGGTTGCCGTGGGACCGGGAGTGGATTGCTCTGGAACCGGGGTCGATGTCGACTCGGGCGACGTTTCATCGCCACCGGAACATCCGGCAATGATTAAGGCTGTGGCAAGGATCGAAGACAATGCGGACAGCTGGAGTAACTTGCGCGTTATCAACTGTCCTCGCAGTCGTAGGATGACCTGTCCTGCTTGCATCCCAAATTAGGAAAAGTCTGCAAGAGTGGCGGATAAAATATATGGTCCGAAGTTTGATGCAGGCCAGAGGGTCGACCGTATAACTCTACGCGGACCAGGGATTGGACCCTTAGGGGCGCGCAAACACGTTACGACCGATTTCGGCCGTAACGTGTTTTTGATTGGGTCTTCAATGTCATCCGTGCAGCTCCACGGATGACTAATGTTATGAGCCGTGAGCCTCGATGCGTTCGCGGTCGAAATCGGTCAAGTACGGCTGTAAGCCTTCCACGATTTCGGCCAGCGTTTCGTCCGGAGAAGCGGTGCTTGTGTCGACGTGGATTTTTGGACCGATGGTTGATCGGGCGACGCCTTCTTTGAAGCGTTCAAGGATAGTCGGGAAATCGGACTCCTTTACCGGGCTGTACGTGTGCTCGGAAGAGTCTTTCAATTCGGCCATGCGGCGTGCCAGCACGTCCGGTGTAGCTGTCATATGCACGATGATGATCGGGTCTTCCGAGATCTGTTTAAGGCGCGTCTCGATCTGCTCGGTTATCACATCGCGATCGTACTGTGAGCCAGCAAGGCCGTATCCGTAGTACATCCGGGCGTATATCGCTTCCTCAATATGGAAGCCCACGCTCAGGTCGTCCGCCCCTCGATAGTGATGTACGTGGTAGTAGATGTGGTATCGGTGATACATCTCTTTGAGCTTGGGGGTCAGCCCTAGAATCTGCTGCTGTTCTTCCAGAGTCGTGTCGTCCGGGTGCCCGGACGTGTGCGGCAGTTTTGAGTGATCGTGAAGGAGGGCGAAGGGTTCCCCCGTGACTGATTTTTTCCAGTCGTCGATTTTGTGGGACATGGTTGTAGTTCCGACATACTCGGAACCGACGAGGAGAATTTTCAAAGTAGTGACCCCAGTTTGATCCGTTGTTCAGGCCGGTAATTCGGCTTATCGGTGGCGCGCACAGTAGACGGCCAAACAACGCAACGGTCAAGGCAATCATCATATGAGACGTCACGGCGTCCACCGGTCGCAAAAATCCGGCCGTTGATAAGAGTAATAGAAACGTGTCTGGCACGTGGCTCATTCACGTCAGGGCCAAGCCCCCAGGTCCCGGAGGTGGGGGCAAATGACAGGGCTGAACGAGTCGGGGCTTGAAGTGAACACCAACTTGAAGCAGCGTTCGACAAGTCCGAGACCGGCGCCGGGTTGTTTCGCTACCTAAAACGCGTGAACTCTGAGAACCGTCGTATACATATGGCGGTCTAAACGGCGATGGAACCGGTGGATGTCTGGTTCGGCAGTCGCGGATAGCGCTTCCGCGCTAGGTCAGCTATTGGAGATTCCTTCTGTATGTGTTTTGAACGGCTGCACTGAATGCACTTTACAAACGTGCCATACATGTCATCGCCAAGCATTACATCGCCACCACACCGTGGGCAGCCCTTGTGCAAAATCATATCGGTGGCCTCTTTTGGGTCGAGAATAAGCGTCCGTTGGAGAAAGATATTCGCAGGACTGTTACGTCTTCATCACGGGTGTGTTTCGCCGGTCTTGTTTTCGCCGGGTGATGAACAGTAGTTCCGGTATGCCGTGACTCTCGACGTGGAAACGTTTTTAACCGGAACCGTGTGATGTGTTCTACGTATCCTTTGGACGGGTTTTGGCGAAAAATCAGGAAGATTCAACCGGTCAGATGGGATCGACCTTTTCGAGTTGATGGTCAGAGGATGCCGACGTACGCTGCCGTGGCCGGAAAGACAGGTCGAGTTTCCGGTTGCGCCAGAGAGCTGTGACCCGAACGCCAGGATCTAGAGTTATCGGAGTATTGATTTGACCGAGATGCCATTCACGTCCGACGCGATTGAGGTGGAGGATGCGCTTCATGCGATAGAGCTATATGCAGAGCGCGGCTGGACGGACGGGCTGCCGATAGTTCCGCCGACAGAGGGATTGGTGGCGCAGTTCGTTGAGGCATTGAACGTAGCCCCGGACGCTGTTCTCGGCGTTGAGCCGACTAAGGGTGCCGTGATTACGGCCGAAAAGGCGGCTATTAATGCCGTCATGGCGGGGTGCAAGCCCGAGTACATGCCAGTGCTTGCAGCCGCCATCGATGGGATAACCGATCCGGAGTTCGGGCTTCATGGCATTTCCGTCAGCACCATGGGGTCGGCGGTTTTATTGATCGTGAATGGCCCTATCGCATCTGAACTGGGAATGAACTCCGGGGTTTCGGTATTTGGCCCCGGTAACAGGGCTAATGCCTCGATAGGTCGTGCCGTTCGTCTCATAATTATTAATGTGCTTGGAACACGAGCGGGTGAACTCGATAAAGCGACCATAGGCCACCCCGGCAAATACGCGTGGTGCATTGCCGAGAACGAGGAACTTTCTCCTTGGGACCCGGTGCATGTGACTCTGGGGCAATCAGCCGGTAGCAGTGCTGTCACCGTAGTACCAGGACTCGGCCCGTTTCAGGTGGGACAACACCATGATGACAACCCGGAACGCATACTCGACGCGTTCATCGATGCGTTGTTTGCTATGGGTCCCCTTATGAAGGACGCGATTATCGTTTTGTGCCCGGAGCATCTTGAGCATTTCCGCGCGGCTGGGTGGGCGAAATCTCAGGTAGGCCAGTATCTGCATGAGAACGCCAGCCGGTCTGTTACGGATTGGGCGTTTGCGGGTAGGCCCGTAGATGGGGCTGGTGTAGACGGCGCGGAACTTGTGAGCGCCCTTGTGTCCCCGGAATCACTGATCACCGTAGTTTCCGGCGGCGGTGGTGGCGCGTGGAGCCAGATCATCCCGACATGGACACACGGCCGAGCGGCCAGGGTAGTGACAAAGTCGCTGCCGGCCTAAATCTGCGAGACTGTTCTCAGTTTATGGAGGCGAAGATGGCAACTAACTCGAAATTGCGCGTGTTGGATCCCACGGGGCAGCCAACAATTGTCCAACAAGGAATGGCCCGACGTCCTGACACTTTGGATGGTGCTGTGGTTGGCTTGCTCGCCAACCACAAACTCAATTCAGAACCCTTACTTGAGGCGATTTATGACGTACTCTCGGAGCGCTTTGAACTTGGTGGCCGCGTCGCCGTCAACAAGGGCGACGCCAGCAGGCCGGCAGCTCCGGAAGTGCTGGATGGCATCGCCAAAGAAGTGGACGTAATAATCACCGCAAACGGGGACTGAGGAAGCTGCTCGTCGTGCAGTGTGCATGACTCAATCCAACTGGAGCAGCGTGGGATTCCGACCGTTGCCATTTGTACGGAGCCGTTTGAGTCCGGCGCTCGCGCCATGGCCAAACTTGGTGGGATTCCGGACTATCCATTCGCTCTCATCCCTCACCCAATCGGGAGTCTCGACGAGGCCGGATTGAGGAACAGGGCGGTAGAGGCGTTACCTCAAGTGATAGCGTCACTTCTCGCCAGAAGTTAATTCTGACCCTGGAACAGATCATTGTTGGAGGAATGCCCGCGCCAAGGCGCGGGCGTTTCTATGTTGGAGGATATTTTGGCAAGGTTGCCTGAACTCTCAAATCGCGCCACCCTCTCGCCGGAGGCACAGGCTTCGTTCGATGCGATCGCTGGCACGCGTGGAAGCGTGCGCGGGCCGTTCGCGATGCTTCTACACAGTCCAGAATTAGCCGCACGAGCTGCCCATCTAGGCGCGTACATTCGCTTTGGCTCTCAACTGCCGGACGCAGAGCGTGAACTGGCGATCATCACGACGGCTCGCAACTTCGATTGTGATTACGAGTGGGCAGCGCACGCACGTATCGCCAATGATGTCGGCGTCTCGGAAGAAGCCATCGATATCGTGGCAAACGGGAAGCCTGTTTCAGGCTTATGTGACGATTACGCTGTCATAGTCCAGTTCGCCCGGGAACTTCTTGACCAGCACCGGGTATCGGATGACGGTTTCGCTGCCGTCAAGAAACGATTCGGCGAGAGCGGTGCGATCGAACTGACGGCGACCGTTGGCTACTATTCAATGATCGCATGTGTGCTTAACGCTACCGAGATGGAGTCACCGGCTGGATCGCCAAAGTTGCCCTAGGCCGGGTCGTCGTCGTTGTCTGCGAAGCCGAATAACAGCGCCTGGACGCCCGTGGCGTAGATGTCGTCTCCGTCCATCTCCAGCGTGATCTGGGGAAGGCCCTGGGTCGCATGCCCGGAGATGACGATCCCGTGGTGTGTGAGGTCGTAGGTGCTCAGGTGCCAGCCGCAGGGGCCCATCACCTGGTGGTCAGGCTTGTAGGTGCCGCTCAACGGGAAACCCATGTGTGGGCAGATAGTGTTGAAGGCCACGACATCGTTGTCTGGGCCAATACCCCCGCCTCCTGGCACACCCAGTTTGACCAGGTTGTTCAATGCGTTCGGGTGCTCGTATGGGTAATTGAAGGCGACTGGAACGCCGACTTCGAGATCTCTCAGAGAACCGATGCGTTGTCGATCGAAGTCCGCCGCTTGCGCGTAAAGGATTCGGCCAGGGATTACGCGTTCAAGTGCGACCAGACTTACGGCGACGGCGCCCATGAAAAGGAACTGTCGCCTTGAGACGCAGGGTAAAAAGCCCTTCTTCTCTTCATACACTGATCCATCATCGGGTAGGGGAGAATCCTGCGCACGAGTGTCGTCGGTCAATTGATCACCTCGTACGGCGGTAATTCGGTAGGTACGTCGAACGGCGGCTCGTCGCTGCCAAGGCGGCGCAGGAACGTTATGAGGGAGTCGATCTCATCCCCTGTGAGGTTGAGTGGTTGAAGAAGGTTGTCTTTATTTGGCGTATCGCCGCCGCCGTCGTTGTAGAAACGGACGACATCATCGAGCGTCTCCATGACGCCGTTGTGCATGTAAGGAGCGGTGCGCCCAACTTCCAGGAGCGATGGGGTGCGGAAGCTACCGCGATCCGCTTCGTTGTGCGTAAGGGCGAACCGCCCGGGGTCAGACCTGAGTTCGGTGAACTCGCCTACAGCGAACTGCTTGAAGAAGCGCCGGAACGTGATGTGGCGATCTGTGTTGGTGAATATGTCCGGGTTGGCGGGCACGCCTGTCACGTGGAGTCCGCCGTCGGCCAGCAGATCACCGCTGTGACATGAAGAGCATCCGGCTTTGCCCTCAAACAACTCCAGCCCGGCAATTTCCTGCGCAGTAAGAGCGTTTTCATTCCCGGCCCTGAAATCGAGGTACCGGTTATCGGTCGATTCCAGCGTGGCAACGAAAACCGCAAGGGAGTTCAGCACGTTGCCGTAGTTGACCTCCCCCCCGAAAAGCTGTTCAAACGACTCTGCGTACACAGGTATCTGGAGCATGCGCTCAACCAGCAACCGGCCGTCAAGGTTCATGAAGTGGGCTTCGGCTATGTGGTCTCGTACCACTGTCGCCATGTCTGAGCCGTCAAATCGTCCATCCCAGTCTAAGAGGGTCATATGGCTGGCGTTTAGCAGCGTGGGTGTGTTTCGGAAATACTCGACGCTTGTGTAACCAGTGGAGAGGGCCTGTCCATCTGCCCAGGCTTCGTCAGGGAGGTGGCAGCTAGAGCATGATGTGGCGTTGTTGCCGGAAAGTCGCTTGTCAAAGAAAAGGAGTCGGCCAAGATCGGCCTGTGTCTCGATCGACGCGACCGAAACCTGATCCTGGGCAGACGTCTCCTCGTCTAGTGCAGGCGCACTTGATAGTGATGCGAGTGCCACGGGCACTGATACGGCAGCGATGAGTATCACCGAGAGCAGAATCACGCCGAACCGGCGGGGGGTCATTGCTGTCCCTTTCCCTCTGCTTAAGTCTTCTTAGATGCAGGACTTTCGTCCCAGAAGTCGCAGGGCGTGACCGATGTGCAACACATTCCCTCGAGGCCCTGCTCCACTGATCCTAGTACCTAGTTGTCAGTGAATGTCATTACACCAACGTCAGAATACGGACGTTTCCGTCAAATTACCCGTGGATACTGAGACATAGACAGTCCGGCATACCTCGGATCGGTTCCCAGACTGTCCGCCATATTCCCTTTTGCCCGACTCTCTGCCCAGATTAGCGAGAGACTGGCGCTGTTTCCCCGGTGTTATGCATGTCAGCGCCATCCGGTATATATAGGGGCTTGGGGGGGGTTGCCAGCGCAAATCCGAGGACCGATGCGATCAGTAAACCAAGGGTAATGATGAATGCCAGTTCGTACGTTCCCGTGGTGTCAAAAATAACCCCGGCCATGACTGGTCCAATCAGAGTCGGGATGATCATGGAGGGACGTGTCAGCCCTATGATGGCGCCGAAATTTTTGAGGCCGTACATCTCGGTAATCGTGAGCGGGCCGAGCGCTCCGACGCCACCCATGCCAAGACCGAATATGATCAGGCCAATCCAGGTGGTCATGCCTCCGCCCGGGATCAGGATCACTGCCAGTCCCACAACCTGGAGTGACACGACGATCACGTAAGACCACCGGGCTGTGATCCACTCGCTTACGGTGCCAAACAGGATTTTTGATGTGACAGCGAAGAAGGCGAGGAGCATCAATCCTATTGCCGCCTGTGTGGCGCTGAACCCGA
>JAPYSM010000045.1 GCA_029936485.1 Dehalococcoidia bacterium | reverse complement strand
ATGGACTTCCCGACGCCGTTCGACGTGGCGGCGATTGCTAACAGCATGGGCGTTCGCGGGGAGCGAATCACGAAGCCTGAGGAGATCAAGCCCGCGCTTGACCGGGCACTGGCGTCAGGCAAACCGGCCCTCCTGGACATGGTGATTGACGGGGCTCTTTAAGGGCCAGATAGACCGTTCGATGGATAACGAACTCGTCGGATGACGGCGAGGCGGATTCACATACTCGGGGGCGAGCCCGCGGTGGCGTGATCATCCGCCGTTTCGGTGGGGGCCACCTTTGCCCTTTCTCCCGGCGGGAGAGGGCTGGGGTGAGGGAGGTTCAAGGTCTTCCACATCGGATTGCTTACCAGCGCCCAGCTCGATTCCGCGACAAGTCATCCAATGAGCTTGGCCCGGGAATCTCGCCGCTGGAGGGCGTCAGTACGACCGGTCTACTTGCCCTCTGCAACCGGCGAGATCCTTCGCCTCGGCTCAGGATGACTTGTAGTGGAAGGTCGCTGGCCTCGAACGACGGATGCGCCGCACTAATAACCACCCCAGAACCCCCTCCTACATTAGGAGGGCCCCACTCCGCCTCAAGCCGCCAGGGGCCATCACCCGTTAGGCGCGGCGGGCGAATCCGGATCGTCTGTGTAGTGGTGGACGATGTCGGGGGCTGTCATAGTGATCCTGATCGACGCTTTGTCGCCGATTGTCATGAGGTTGTGTGACGTGCCCCCGGGAACGAACACCAGATCGCCTGGTCCGGCCGTGACAGGCTTCTGGTCAGAGATGCTGAACTCGATCTGACCAGCGATCACCGCCCACCACTTGTCCATATCCGGGTGCCAGTAGCGTCGATTAACCGTTCCCGGTAGCTCGTGCGTGATTAACGCCCGGTTGCGTGCGTCCAGAACCGCCAGCTCTTTCCAGTTTGAGTCAGTTCCGTGCTTTTCCAACAGTCCTTTCATGGACGTGTGAATAAGGTTCGGCGAAGACAACCCCACATCCGCCGGAATGAGCCGACTCGGTGGGACGCCTTTGATATCGTGGTTACTGTCTGGGTGTGTGACGCCAAGACGGATCGCCTGCTCGCCTTCAATGGGATGAATATCGTGTGCGTAACCGGCCGGGGCGATCATGATGTCGCCCCACTCGGCATCGATCGGCTCGTATTGCCCGATCTGGTACCGGGTCACGCCGTCCAGGATCACCCAGTACTCGTTGAAATCGGGATGGATGTGCGGGTCCGAAGGCGTCCCGGGCGGGCCAGATATCCAGACCACGCGGTTGCGCCCGTCCTCTATAGGCACCTCGGCCCAGCGACTGCCCCCAGGGTGGCGCCCCATGATGTCCGTGTGGCGTGTGACCGTGAGGTTCTTCGTCTGGGCGGGGCTGGTCATCTCGGTCTCCTCTCGTTCGGGCCATTGCCGACTGGAGCATAGCTGTGGGCGACATCTTAGCGCGCCGCGGGACCGGAACGCAGGAGAAATACAGCGAAAGGGCAGCGCGCTTTGGTCCTGAATCGTGTTTAAATCGCCAGCTATCAGATGGCACATAATTTCGGAGAAACGATGTACGAATTACGAAGGACTTACGTGACCTTGCCCGGGAAAGAGAGGCTCGTCGCCTCAATGCTTCAGTGCATGGGCCAGATCCTGGCCGACGCCGGTGTCCGGGACCCGTTTCACGTGTCCTTCAATGGTGGCACCTGCCCGGGCGATAAACAACTTGTGCACATGACGTGGACAGCCGAAAAGATCGAGTCTACGTACCGGGGTGGCAGGGAGAATCCTGCGGAGTACACAAAGATGATGTCAGCGCGAAACGAACTTACGACTGACACATGGATCGAGTTCAGCGAACTGATGAACGACGCCAAACTAATCGACGCCTAGAGCGCTAGATCCAATAACCTAACAAGCAAATTTTAGGAGCTAATATGTACGAACTACGCAGGACTTACGTGACGCTGCCCGGCAAAGAAAGGCTCGTAGCCTCGATCCTTCAACGGGCCGGAAACATGCTGGTGGACGCCGGATTACGTGAACCGTTCCACGTTTCGTTCAACGGTGGGACAACGCCGGGCCAGAAGCAGCGTGTGCAGATGACATGGACCGCGGAGAAGATCGAATCTCCAATGCGCGCTGGGAACCAGAACCCTGCTGGATATGGTGACTTCATCAAGCAGCGAGACCAGTACACGACGGACACCTGGCTCGAGATCAGCGAGCTGATGAATGACGACAAATTGGTGGACGCGTAGGACGTAATTACCGTAATAACCACCCTCTAACCAACCCCTCTTAAATTAGGGGGGAATGAAAACCTCCTGCATGGGAGGAAAATCGTTTAACAATGGTTTAGAGGGGGATGAACGTGTGGCGCGCGGTACAACGCGATTCTTTGCCGAATAGCCGTGCTCAGCTACAGTGATCCTCGCCTTTACACCCGTACATGACAGGAACGCACATGCCAATCTCCATAACCGATGCCGACCTCAAGGCCGCACTTCCCGACGTCACATCGTCGCTATCGTTTACCGGACTTGATGGCCCGATCACGATCTACCGTGACGAATGGGGCATCCCTCACGTAACCGCGGAGTCGGAGCACGACGCGTTCTTTGGTCAGGGGTTTGTGACCGCGCAGGATCGGCTGTGGCACATGGAGTATGACCGTCGTAGGTCACTCGGCCGCTGGGCGGAATGGGCGGGTCCTCGAGGGCTCAAAGAGGACAGGCTGATGCGGCGACTCAGCCTTGAACGTGCCGCGAAGGCGGACCTGGCGGCGACGCGGCCGGACGCACAGGCAATGGTGGAGGCGCTGACGGAAGGCATCAACGCCTTCATCGAAACCACGAAGACGCTGCCAATCGAGTACAAGCTTCTTGGCGATGAACCAGAGCGCTGGGAACCCTGGCACTCGTTCGCCGTGTACAAGGTGCGCAACATGTTGATGGGTACCTTCGACATGAAACTGTGGCGCGCTCGAATCACAAACGCGCTTGGCCCGGAGCGTGCGGCGGCGCTGTTCCGGGGCTATCCGCTGGACCACCTTGTCACTACGCCCCCGGGAGTCGAACACACCGGCGCCCGGTACGACCCGTATGAAGAGCTTGCTGAGTCGTGGCAGATGCTCAACCAGATTGGCGAGATCGACAACGGCAGCAACGCCTGGGTCGTCAGCGGTAAGTGGACCGAATCCGGCCAGCCGCTCGTGGCAGGCGACTCCCACCGCGGATTGGACACGCCCAGCGTCTACTACCAGATACACATGTCATGCCCGGATTGGTCGGTGTCCGGTTACTCCGTCCCCGGCGTTCCAGGGGCACCGCACTTCAGCCACACGGAGCATGTCGGCTTCGGAATGACGCACGGAAACGCCGACTACCAGGACCTGTTCATTGAGCGTTTCCGTGAGGGGGTGGGCGGACTTGAATACGAGTACCGGGGCGGCTGGTACCCGGCGGATGTGCGAACCGAGGTTGTGAACTGCAAGGGGCACGAAGAACTCACGATCGAGGTCGTCGTCACCCGGCATGGCCGGATAGTCGCAGGAGACCCTCGGACCGGCATTGGACTCGCGTTCAGCCACACCGGAACAAACGGGCCGACCAAGTGGATGGACTCCGTGCTCGATATCCTGAGGGCCGGCAATGCGGATGAACTTGAGCAGGCGGTCAAGGAGTGGACCGAGCCGGTCAACAACTACATTTACTGCGACACGAAGGGCAACTTCGGTTATCGATTGAGGGGTCGAATCCCCATCCGTGATGTCGCAAACACATGGGCACCGGTAGACGCTGCTTCAGGGATGTACGAGTGGGAGCGAGAGATTCCGTGGGAGGAGTTGCCGCATATTCGGAACCCCGAAGTCGGGTACGCAGTGACCTGCAATCAAAAGGTGACCACGGACGAGTACCCGTATCACATCAACCACTTCTTCGCGAACGAATGGCGGGTCAGACGAATCACTGATCGGATCATGGCCGTCCCTAAGGGTGAGATGAATGTGGAGTCGATGGGCGCCATTCATAGTGATCGGATTTCGATCCCGGCGACATGGGTCGCGCAAAGAGTTGCATCGCTTGATTTTGACAATGCCCGTGCTGTTGAGGCCCAGTCTTTACTGGCGAGTTGGGACGGTGAGATGGGGCGTGACGACGTTGAACCACTCATAGTCGCAGAGGTGATGTCACAGATCCAGTGGGAGGTCGCCACCCACCTGTTCGGCCCGATGGTGGACGAAGTACTGGCCGGAACCGGTCGTGGCGGCCCGTCCCACTGGGGCGAGTTGGTTTCTCACGTATGGGAGAGTTTGAGGTCAGATGATGACGAGTTCCTCCCGGAGGACAGGGCCTGGGACGAGATCATCTCAGACGCGCTGATGGGGGCGGTGGATGAGCTGACCGGACTGCTTGGATCAGACATGTCGGGTTGGGTCTGGGGCAAGCTCCATCACACGAAGCCGGTACACCCGTTATCGGCGTCGTTCCCGGATACAGATGGCGTGCTCGACCCGCCAGAGATTCCGATGGGTGGCGGCATCGACACGCCTCAGGCGGGGAGCTTCTCGCAAGGCAACAAGTACATCATCACGGGTCTATCGGTGAACCGATACATCCACGATCCGTCCGACTGGAGCAAGTCCAAGTGGGTCTCCCCGCTGGGCGCTTCCGGCCATCCGGGCAGCCCGCACTACGCAGACCAGGCGCCGATCTGGGGCGCAGTGGGTTACGTTCCACAGCTCTGGGACTGGGATGAGATCAAGACACGTGCGGAGACGACCCAGGAGCTGACGCCGGGGTAGGGTGAGGGTTATCAATTGCTGTCGCGACAACCTTGTGCGAACTGGGCTTGCTCCGCTTGTCGTTCTTCTTCCGAGAAAACGGCACGCGCAATAGACGTGTCCTAGCAAAAACACCGTATGGGCGGATAGCTATCCGCCCATACGACCGTGTTGTGTATAACTGCGCGCTTGGGAATACAGGCCGGGTGCTTTTCCCAGCGCCGATCCAACGTCCGGCTACTCGTTGATTGAGGACGGTGGGTGCTCATCAGTTGTCAGGATGAATGTGTACGCCGGTACACGGGTTCCATTTTATGTGTAGTTATACCTGACCCTCTAGTGCCAGTCTCTCTCGTCTTCAAGCGTTCGTAGGTTGCGTTTCGGGTACTGGTCACCTGTGTATTTGGCGAACTTGCTCTCGTCGAGCTCGATGCCAATTCCCGGGTCTGTCGGCAGCTCCATATAACTTCCTGACGGCACCAATGGCTTCACCGAGATGTCTTCGCAGATCTCCTGGTTGTGTACGAAGTATTCGTAGATCAGGAAGTTCGGCATCACGGCAGACGCCTGCAACGCCGCAGCGAGACCCACAGCCGTGCTGTTGTTACCGTGTGGCGATACGGCGATGTAGTGGGGAGCGGCCATGTCTGCGATCTGCACCAGTTCAAGGATGCCGCCGCAGATGCAAATGTCAGGGTTGAGGATGTCGACGGCCCGCTGGTCGATCACATCCCGAAACTCTTCGCGGGTGTAGAGAGCTTCTCCGGTCACGACCGGGATGTCGGTCGCGTCACGGACTTCTTTGAGTGCAGGAACGTGCTCCGACGGGTTTGGCTCTTCGAACCAGTACGGTCGGTAGCGTTCGATCATGTGGGCGAGTCGTATCGAGTTCATGGGCGCCAGCCGCCTGTGTATCTCGATCAGCAATTCGACCTTGCCGCCAACTGCATCACGGACGGCACCGACGACCGCAGCGGCCTGTTCCAGGTCCTCGAAGTTCGGATAGGCGCGCCACGGTCCGGAAAGTGGGTCAAACTTGAGCGCGGTGAAGCCCTTTTTCACCGTTTCAGTAGCCGCCAGCGCCCACTCTTCCAGCGTCTTCGCTCCGCCATACCAGGCGTTTGCGTACAGGCGAATCGCTGGCCGTACGGGACCCCCCAGCAGGTTGTAAACGGGCTGGTCGACCGCCTTGCCAACGATGTCCCACATTGCTATCTCGATGCCGCTCAAAGCACACCAGAGATCCATCCCTCCCCGCTTCGTAGCGAAGTCTTCGTAAGCTACGTTCATCCAGTGCCGGATGTTGAACGGATCTCGGCCTTCCAGATATCGGCCAAGCTGCTCGATGTGGGCGATCGCCGCCGTGTCACGGTCGGTCTGCGTGTACGCTTCACCCCAACCTACGATGCCGTTGTCTGTGGTGAGTTTGACAAACAGCATGTTCTTGCCGCGGGGCGGGTGAATCACGAAGGTTTCGATATCAGTGATCTTCATCGGGCTTGATCTCTCCTCATAGGCTCGTGCCGCTTAACCACTGGCAGGTTGGCGAGCGCATGCTAAGGCTTCCAGATAGTTGCTGCGATGTAACGCTCTTTGTCGGGAGAATCGTTGTAGTAGTACACGGTAACAACACTTCCGTCGTCGCGTTGGACAGACCTCGGGTAGCCGATATCGTGATTTCCTGCGTCATCACGGAGCACTATCTCGGGACTCCAGGACCCACCCTGATCGTCACTTAAAATGGCCCGAATCCCCGACGGGGCGTCGCGATATCCATATGTCAGGCAGATTCGACCATCGGACAGGCGGATCATAGCGGGTGGATTGCCGCCGGTCCCGGTGTCGGATGCAGGTGTGGTGATATGACGCCACGTTATCCCGTTATCGTCACTTCGCATCAGATCTATCGAATCGCCGCCACCTGAAGCGTTTCGGGTCCGAAGGGCGGTGATAATTCCACCGTCGTCCAGCCGAAGCGATGATGGCATGATGTCGAACCCCGGCGGGTGTGGTCGCAACCACGATACAAAGTTGAAGGACAGGCCGCCGTCCACCGTCCTAGCGCCAAATACGCGACCCTCTTCACCGTCCGGCTTGGTCGCCGTAAGGAAAAGCGTGGCCTCTCCTCGCCCATCCACCAGATAATCCGTCCGTGCAGCGATTCCCAATTGACCGAACATCGGCAGCGTGAACGGTCCGTCCCAGGCCCTACACCTGTCTATGGATGTGTAGAACCAGGACTCGGCGCCCACCTTCAGCCCGGTCCGTGCGCACAGCATTGTGAAGTCCGGATGAGTGAAGTCGATACCGCCCGGATGTGCAACAGGAGGACCGACGCGATCCGCTAACGGACCCTGTGGAGCCGCCATGTGCTCATCGGCGGAGATCCCCATATTCCCGGGCGCTTGTAGTGGAGCCTGGATGTTGTCCCAGGTCAGACCACCGTCCAGACTCCTTGACTGCATGGCGATAAAGGGCTGCCCGGTATCACGGGCGTGAAATCCGCCCTTATCGTTGTGATAACCAAGGGTGAAGCCGGTAACGATCTCGTCTTTCCAGCTCCATATGCCGTAGTTGGCCGGCCACCCAGCATATCGTCCAGGGCCGCTGTAAACGGTAGTGTGTTTTATCTGCATATTGTGATCCGCGCACCATATACCCGTGTCTTGCCGCCCTGATTTCCCGGGGAGGACGGAAAATGGACCCTGAGGCGAATTTCTACAACGCGATAACTCGAACTATGCCGATATGAACGACAAACCCCTCAAACTGCCAAAGTTGCTCCTAGCGGAGATCATCACGCACGCGCTGGAGAGAGATCCAGAGGAGTGTTGTGGGCTGCTTCTGGGGCGAGGAAACACTGTTAGGCAACTAAGGCGTATCAGGAATATCCACGAGAGTCGGGTCAACCGGTTCAAAATGGCCCCGCTTGACGTGATTGAAGCGGAGCGGGATGCGGATGGGGTTGGAGAGGAGTTCGTGGCGATCTACCACTCGCACACCTACTCGCAGGGCTATCCGTCGGATACTGACGTCCGAAACGCGGTTGAAAGCGGTTGGCTCGATCTGTTCTACGTCCTTATTTCACTGGTTGAGAAGACTAGGCCGGTCGTAAGGGCGTATCGAATATCAGATGACGGCGAGGTCGCCGAGCGGTTCATTGGTGTGCTCGGTGCCGGCAGCTACACATCCGGTACCACTCCTCCAGGGCTCGTGGAATAGCTTCAACGAATCTGGCGGTAGTCGTCGCTTACATGATCGACTTTTCAGAATCAACTTTGGATGAGGAATACCGATGAAGATGCGAAAGGCGGTTCGCCCCTGGATATTCGGAATCAGGAAGCTCCGGGCACGCTCGGCCGACGGCACATGAGCCAGTACTCCATGCTGTCTGCAAGCGCAAGCCAACTCGCCTCAAGAATATTTTCAGAAGAACCTACGGTGCTCCATGTATCGTGTCCGTCCGACGATTCGATAACGACCCTGACGACGGCCCCGGTGCCGGTCCCCTCAGCGACGACACGCACCTTATAGTCGGTCAAGCGGACACATTCCAGATCCGGGTAGGATTGGATCAGCGCCTTGCGCATAGCGTGGTCCTGGGCGTTGACTGGACCGTTGCCCTCGGCCGCCGTGTGCTGGATATCCTCACCAACCCGTACCTTCACCGTTGCCTCAGACAGGATCCCTCCGGAACCGGTGAGTTCTGAGACGCGTGCTGTCCGTCGGTTCTCAATAAGGACCATGAAATCGATCAGCTCAAACGGAGCCTCGTAATTCGGGAGATGTCGACGGATTAACAGTTCAAAAGACGCGCTTGCACCCTCGTATGAGAACCCGCGATTCTCGAGGTGCTTGAGCTCATGGACGATCTCTTTGATGTCTCGGTCGGTTAGATCTTCCGCCAGGCCGAGGTCACGTATGCGGCGTAGTACATTCCCGCGCCCGGACAACTCAGAGACGACTACTGCGTTCCGGTTCCCAACGGTGCCAGGCTCAACGTGCTCATATGACTGCCGTTGCTTGTTAACGGCAGCCGCATGGAGGCCGCCCTTGTGAGCGAACGCACTGGCGCCGACATACGGCTGGAAGGCATGGGGGGACATATTGAGCGTTTCGGCGATGAACAGTGAGGTGTCCGTCAGTGTGCTGAGTTGTTCGTCGGATATCACATCGACGCCCATCTTTAGTTTCATGTTGGCGATGATGCTGGTCAGGTTCGCGTTGCCTGTACGCTCGCCGTATCCGTTGATACAGCCCTGAATCTGGGTCGCTCCCGCCTGCCATGCGGCCATGGAGACGGCCACCGCTGTATCGGTGTCGTTGTGGGCGTGGATGCCGATGCGAACACCCATTTCAGCGGCGTAATCACAAGCGGCAGTGACGATCTCCGTCGCCTCATGGGGCAGCGTGCCGCCGTTGGTGTCACAAAGGACCACCGTTTCTGCGCCCGCTTCGGCAGCCACGCGGAGGGTTTGTAATGCGTAATCAGCGTCGAACTTGTAGCCGTCGAAAAAATGTTCCGCATCGTAGATGGCGGTGCGTCCATGTGCGGTGAGGTGAGATATGGAGTCCGCAATCATGTGCAGGTTCTCTTCTACGGAAGTGCCGAGGATGTTGGTTACCTGCCAGGCCGACGCCTTGCCGACGATGGTCACAATCGGCGTTTCGGCACGTAGTAACGCAACGATAGCGCCATCATCCTCGACCTTACCACCCGCCCGGCGGGTGCTGCCGAAAGAGGCTATAACGGCGTTCTTGAGGTCAAGGGTTTGTGCGCGCTGGAAGAACTCGTCATCTTTCGGGTTGGCGCCCGCGAAACCGCCTTCGATGAAGTGCACGCCAAGCGCGTCCAGGCGTTCAGTGATCGCAAGCTTGTCGTCGACCGAGAGCGAGATGCCTTCTTGCTGCGTCCCGTCCCGAAGAGTGGTGTCGTATATCTGTATCTGTATCTGTTCGGCCATCTGATTGCTTCTTTTAGGCATGCCTGGTTACCGGCTGGACGCTCGAAGAATTGACGAAAAAATACCCGCCCCAGAAAAGGACGGGCTAAAAATCAGGCCCGCGATACCACCCTACTTCCCGCCCGGTTATTGCCGGACGAGCCGCTTGGTAGAGGCACAAACATGCCTCCGTGATAGATAACGGGCCACGATCCCGTCTACGTCTACTTGGCTCTGGCCAATCAGGCCAGCTCACCGTTCGGGCAGAAGCCACGGAGGGATGTTCGTACGGCCGGACCTTGCCTGCTCACACCACACTAGGCTCGCTCGAATTCCCGGGACCGAACTACTCGTTTCCGTGCTGCGCGCAGACCATGATTTGATCGGTCAGCAGCGACACGCTTTGGATCAGGCTAGCACTGGTCCGGTCGCACCGCAACGGAATTCGTAACAAAGCGACAATTTGCTGCGGATGGTGATGGGTGAGTTGATGGCAATGCGGAAGGACATCCCATGCGCTGGAGGCGGTCAATGGTGACCCGCATGATCGGCACCCCACGGCACCGTTACGTATGGCACCATCTTGGTGTGACTGAAGCGCCTCCCGTACATAGTGACGCCGAGTACCTGGATAATCTGACTCGAAAGATCTTTATCTCGGGATTCTCTGGCGATCCAGTCGCGTCCCGATGGCCCCGGTTTAGAGAAGTTTTCTACGCCTTTGATCCGGGGACCGTTGCCGAGATGCCGGATCTTTTGATTGATCACGTCCAGCAGGATCCCGGAATCATCAGGAACAAGCGCAAACTACGTGCGACGGTCGCGAACGCCTCGGAGTTCGTGCGAATTGGTGAGGAGTTTGGATCGTTTCACGACTATCTCCGCTCGATGGATGACCTGCCGTACGAGCGACGGGCGCGAGAGATCGGCAAACGATTTGCGTCCGTCGGCCCAAACACGGTCTATTACTTTCTTGAGGATGCCGGTGAGCCTGTGCCTCCGGTAAAACCCGAAGGCGTCAAATCGAAAAGAAGCGATCGGTAAAAAGGAGCCATGAACGTGCCGGATAACAACCTGAAAATCGGCGCAAACCTGAGCGATGTAGCCGACACCGCGCGCCACGCGAAGCAGTCAGAAGACTACGGATTTGACTTCGTCGGTGCAGGCGAACACGTTATGCGTGACGACCCCAGCGGGCCGACCCAGCTCGCTCTTTCGGCACTCGCCGTCGCCGCAGGCGCGACCGAGCGCGTATCGCTGCTTAGCTCGATCGTCATCGCACCACTACACCATCCGGTGTTGCTGGCCAAAGAGGCGGCGGTCGTGGACCTCGCATCGGGTGGGCGTCTGATCCTTGGGATAGGCGTCGCAGGCGAATTTCCGGCGGAGTTTGAGGCGATGGATATTCCGCTCAATCAGCGTGGGACGCGTACAGACGAGGCGATCGAAGTGGCGCGCGAAATTTGGGCCGGACCTGACGCCAGCCATCATGGCAAGCGCTTTAATTTTGATGGGTTCATCCTCTCGCCTCCTACGCACAGCCCCGGCGGACCTCCGATCTGGGTCGGTGGACGAGGTGAACCGGCGATGGGACGTGCGGTACGTGCCGGAAACGGGTGGCTGCCGTACCTGTTTACGCCTTCGCAGTACGCGAGAGGCGCGGGACAAGTGCGGGAGATGCTCGAGAAGGCGGGGCGCGGCGACGAGGCCGATTTTGGTTACGGACTCCATTTGATGACTGCGCTAGGTTCCTCCCACGAGGAGGCAGTGGCTACGGCAGCCAAAGGGTTGTCCGATGCCTATCGTTACTCCGGGAGTTACGAGGATCTTGCTGAACGTTACGTTCTACTCGGCCCACCAGAGGAGGCCGCAGAACGTATCAACGAGTTTCATGAAGCGGGAGCGGAACATATTCTGTTGAGCTGGGTAACGCCGTTTGATCAGATCGATGATCAGATCGCGATGGCTGGCGAAGGTTTGCTGCCGCTTCTCCGAGGTTGAAGTGGCCTGCGGGACTCCCGTAAGGAGCGAATTGAGCCCTTTCAGGCCCGTGGGGCTATACCTAGAATGGCTTGAACCTGTGAACGAACTGGAAACTTAATCCGGGTCCGAGGATTGCGGGCCCTATCCGACGGGATGAACTTTGGCTGAAGATCAACGTGTTGACTTGGGACTTGTAGATTCAATAGCGGCCGAGACCATCGGCGAACCCGGGCAACGGACCTTTAATATCACCGCTCGTAGTTCGCGAGGGCAGGCCATCGTCTGGATGGAAAAAGATCAGCTCCTTCAACTGGCGCTGGCGATAGGTCAGCTTTCTGAAGATCAGAAACCGCCTGATCCCCCATCTGCTTTCGTGCCGGAGTACGCCCACACCGGGGAGCCGGTAAGCGTCGAATTCAAGGTCGGCGACATGCGGGTGCGATACGACACGTCCGCCGATGTCTTTACGATGGAAGCGACGGATCTTGGCGACAGGGACGACGATGACGGCCCTGAAGCAACACAGGCGGAAGAACAGGTGGCGGTCCAGTTCAGCTTCAGGCGTTCACATGCCAGGGTACTAGCGGAAGATGGACAGAAAATCGTGGCCGCCGGACGTCCCAGGTGCCCGTACTGCCACAGCCCCATAGAACCGGACGGACACGTATGCCCCAGGTCAAATGGGCACAGTAAGGCGGGAGTCCCGGTGGAGTGAGTCCGCAGGCGCGTGACTCCCTTCATTGCGAGGATTTCGGCATACGGATGACGCTGCAAGACGCCTTCAAATCGGACAGAGGCCCGGTTCTGGATGGCCGTTCTGAAGACGACATTCTTGATCTATTACAGACGGCCGAAATCGTCGAGACCGGGTTGCACCCGGACGGTTCAAACTATGTGTTCATCGTGCGTTTTGAGACAAACCTCGGCGGGGACGTACCTCTCCTCGGCGTGTACAAGCCGCAGTCCGGCGAACGTCCACTGAGGGACTTCCCCCGCGGGTTGCACAATCGCGAACGGGCGTCGTACCTCCTCAGCCGAATACTGGGTTGGCCGGCGATCCCACCGACGGTCATACGAGATGGGCCGCACGGGGAGGGGAGTGTGCAGATGTTTATCCATGCCGATGCGAAAGAGACTTATTTCACGATGCGTGATGAGCAATCCGGGCAGTTCGAGTCGATCGCTGGATTTGACGTCATCGTTAATAACGCTGATCGGAAGGGCGGCGCCTGCCTGAAGGACGCGGACGGCAAGGTGTGGGCGATCGATCAGGGTCTTACATTCAACCCGTATGCACGGGCCCGAACGGTGATGTTCGAGTTTTGCGGTCAGCCGTTTAACCCCGGACTGGTAGATAGCCTGAAACGACTTAGACCTAGATTGGCTCCGGGTTCAACTCAGGATACCGAGCCAGATGCGGATCCGGAGCCGCATGCAGCGCTGCTGGCCGAGCTTAAATCAGTGCTGTCCGAGGGCGACATCGACGGGCTTCGAGATCGAATAGACACGATCCTTGAGGACGCAGTTTTTCCAATGCTGGACGAGTATTACAACGTCCCTTGGCCGCTGGTCTGACCTTGCTTCTCGTTAACCGGGGATGACCTCTGCCGCGAAGGGCAGTTCTACGACCTCAACGGGACCGTTGACGCTCTCCAATACGGTCCCGGGCCCCGTATGCGCCTTGCGGACATATGCCATCGCAATCGGTCGGCCGAGCGAACGTGAAGTGACCGCAGACGTGATGCGTCCAACTTCCCGGTCTCCGGCTTTAAGTGACGAATCGGCGTACAGCGCTGTACCTGACTCCGACAACAACCCGACAAGCCGTCGCTGTAACTTGTCGTACGTGTGCAGCCGCGCGATTATTTCCTGCCCCATGTAACAGCCTTTGTCGAAATCGACATAAGGCAGAAGCCCCGCTTCAAGAGGATTCGCTTCGTTCGAAATCTCGCTGCTGCGGGCGGATAATCCCTTCTCCACTCGGAGCACGTCGAAGGCGTCTTCCCTTGTGGGAACGCCGCCTCTGGCGAGAAGTTCATCCCAGACCGTACTGGCCTGAGACCTCTCATCTATCAGCACCTCGTATGACGCCAGTGACGGCCCTGAGATCGCCACGATGTGGACCTCGACCCCATCGATCTCTGCCGTTGTATAGCGGCCCGGTTCGGGAAGGTTAATGCCCAGATCCGTTGCTTTCGGTCCTGAAATCGTTATCTGCGCTGACGTCGCTGTCGAAACGTCGAAATCGCAGTCCTCGCCGAAGTTGTAACGATCCAACCATTCGACGACCATGTCTTCGGCGTCCAGTCCCGTCATGAGGATGCTCTCGGTCGCGGAGCGGCGTACAACGGTGATTAGTTCCAGTACGTGTCCGATCTGGGACGTGAGAACCGTGATTACAACATCGCCATCGGCCAACCCAGTAGTTTCGTTGGTGGAAAATCGATTGATCAAATCAAGAGCGTCGCCGCCGGACGCGACCACACGCCCCATGTGTGACCGATCAAGGATGGCGACGCCGGTGGACAGCGCGTCGTACCCAGCGTCGAAGTTGTCGAGACTCGAGGGCACGTTACTTCCTAAGCGGAGAACGAGTCGCCGCAGCCGCATGTGCGGGTTGCGTTAGGGTTCGTGAACACAAACCCTTTTCCGTTCAATCCGTCCGAAAAATCGAGCTCGGTCCCGGCCAGGAAAATGTAACTCTTCTTCGGAACGTAAAGTTCTAACCCGTGATGCTCGATTATTTTGTCGTCATCCTGCGGTCCTTCGACGATGTCCAGTACGTACTCAAGCCCGGAACAACCGCCGCCTTTTACGGCGACCTTCAGGCCGAATTTCTCCATATCGTCTCGGACAGCGTACTGCTTCACTTTGGAAGCTGCCTTTTCGGTGATGTAGATCGTATTTGCAGGGATTGCCGGCTTGGAAGTGCTTACCAACTGGACCTCCGGGCGATAGGCGTCCCGATTCAAGAGATTCGGGTTCGGGTGCATACTCGCGTAATTCCTACCACTTATTCTAGCTTTGAGTTCCAGACCGGTCAAAAAGCGTGGCGGTTCGGGGCGATGGTCATAGAATATAGGTGCCACGTATGGACCCGCACATTTTGTGTGCGCACACAAAATGTGTAACTGAGCAATAGAACCGAGAACCCGCTTTTGAGTCAACAACAATCCAAGCCTCACATAGTGGTGATAAATCACAGAGCGGCCAACATTCACAGTGTCAGCAAGGCGCTCGAACTCTGTGGGGCCGATGTCGAGGTGACAGGTTCCGTAGAAGCCCTCCTAAACGCCGATGGAGCATTGTTGCCCGGCGTTGGTGCCGCGGACGCAGCCATGCGTGCACTTGGAGAATTGAACCTCATAGAGCCCATCCGTGAGTTCGCACTTTCTGGAAGGCCACTGATGTCTGTGTGCTTGGGTATGCAACTCCTTTTCCCTGACTCAGACGAGGGGAAGCTGCCGGGTCTTGGTATTATCGACGGGCGAGTAACCAGGTTCGATGTCGATCAATCGGTCGGCGACGGTCCGAGACTTAAGGTGCCCCACAT
>JAPYSM010000219.1 GCA_029936485.1 Dehalococcoidia bacterium | reverse complement strand
CTCCGATCAAGATGGCCCCGTCGCCCGGGGTTTCCCGGTACGCCAGAGCGCTCTGCCCCCCAATACTAACGAGTACCGGTTTCGAACCACCAAGGTGACCGGAATCCGCAGTTGACGACTAAATGCAGACTGTTACCGGCGATTCCGGCGATATGGTCAGGCTCCAGCAACGTCCTGCCGTTAGCCTGTCATACCCCTTGTTGTTGATATTCGACCCGCACGTACCGCATACAATTCAAGCGACCCTAGTAACCCAGCGCAGGAAGCGACACGGATGGTTCACGGAGTGAGATTTGACCATTGATAGGCCCTTGGTCTCGATCGTAACGACCAGTTTCAACTCCGCTGCGTACCTGGGAGATCTGATCGCAGCGGTTGAAGCTCAGACGTACGACAACATTGAGCACGTGATGGTCGACGGCGTCTCCGACGACGGGACGGTCGATCTCATTCGGCAGTATGCCGAACGTCGCCCCGTCAACTGGGTTTCAGAGCCAGATGGCGGCGCTGCAGATGCCACCACAAAGGGCCTCCGGATGGCAACCGGCGACATCGTGGTTCTAGTCCCGTCGGACGATCTCATATTCCCATGGAGCGTGGAGACCGCGGTCAACTATCTTCAGGATCATTCGGATGTGGACGTAGTCCACGGTGACTCGATTTCATGGGACGTTTCAACTGACGACTGGAGCCTCAGGCTCTACAAGCCTTTCAGTTATGGATACCTCGCACGCACCCAGATAATCACCCCGCAAGCCACGTACTTCCGCCGATACGTCATCTCTGGCAACGAAGAGCTCGATACTTCTTTAAAACATGCCAACGATTACGATTGGATATTGCGATTGACCCGGCATCGCAAGGTCGCCAATATCCACGAGTTTCTCGCTATCTTCCGTAAGCGGCCCGGTGCGATTAATTACAGAGAAGGTGTCGGTGAAGAGGTAGCCCGTGAAGCCAACGTGGCTCGGGCCAGGTACATCCGTACGACGGGACCGGTTCACCGCGTGATGATCACCTGGGATCGTATCTACGGAGCGGTTCACCGGCGGATTCAAATCTTTAAACTCGTCAAATACTCCCGGCGAGCCGATTCCGATGGAACGGGTTTGAATCCAAACACACCGTGGCGACAGTTCTTAACCGCATATTCGGTTTCGGGTTCGTCAGGATTGCGCCTGTTAATAGCGCTTTTGCCGTGCCGTCGCCGGTATCCCCTGGACGTTCGGTCCCGGCCTACCGCCACATCTCTTGGTGCAGCGGAAAGGCCGAACGTCGGTTCGCCTACGAAAGATTAATCCCGCGACCCATCGTGAACTAGTTCTGATCTAGGATCACGAGGAGTTGACCTACTCTGGCCGGTCTTTTTCGGTTGCGACGAGCCCTTCGTACAACGTAGAAAACGCTCCTCCACTGGCCAGCAGTTCGTCTGCAGTGCCGGCCTCAACTATTACCCCGTCTCCAATCACGCAGATCTGGTCAGCGCTCAGGACCGTGGACAGGCGGTGCGCGGCCACGAGAATTGTCATTTCTCCGCGGATTGACTCAAACGTTCCCTGAATCCGAGCCTCGGCCCCGGTATCTAACTCACTCGTCGCCTCGTCCAGAATGAGCAAGTGCGGTTTTCGCAAAAGTGCGCGCGCCAGCGCTATTCGTTGTCGTTGCCCCCCTGATAGTCTCATCCCTCGATCGCCGATGACCGTTTCGTACCCATTCACCAGTCGCCGAATGAATCCGTCCGCGTCGGCCATTCTTGCCGCCTCGTATACCTCCTCCTCTGTCACCTCACCCCGACCCCACGCGATGTTGCGAAATACGGAATCATGGAACAGGATCGTCTCTTGGGACACATACGCCAATTTTGTGCGCCAAGAATCTCTCGCATAGGTCTCGAGTGGTATTTGATCCACCAGCACTTCGCCAGCCGTAGGCCTCAGTAATCCGATGGTCAAATCTATTATCGTCGTCTTACCCATCCCAGATGGACCCACAAGAGCCACGGTTGTGCCCGCCCGGATCGTCATCGACAGACCGTTAAGTACTGGCGTGCCCGTTCCGTAATCAAAGGTTACGTCGCGAAATTCGATCCCGGAATTCAACCCGTCAAACGCGATGCCACCTTGCGGTTCCACACTACCAAGGGCTTCACTCGTTACCCTCCTTACCCCGGAAACGGCAGGCATCGCTCCTGACATACCGAGAATTGCCGCCTGAAACGCGCGTGACCGTTGATAAATCCGGAAGAAAAGCAATGAGAAGACAAGTACAGTGGTAGATGGCAGATCAAATACACGCGTCCCCAATACAAGTCCCCCGATAAGAAGACCGATGAAGATGAGCTCAGCGGATGCAGCAAACAGACCCGTGTTGAGCGCCGCCAGCTTCTGTACTTTCGCACGACGATTCACGACGTCCCGAAACCTGCTAATAGTCACCCGTTCAAGCGCTTCACTTTTGAGTATTTTTGCGCCGGATAGACCTTCATTGATCTCGGACACCATTTCACTGCTTATCACACTGAGCCGCTGCCCCAAGATACGGGCGATACGGGACAACACCCCGTAGATTACGATGAGCCCGGTCGTCGCGGTGGCTGTCGCGAGCGTAAGTTCCCATGAAATCAAAAATGCGAACGCAAGATAGGTAAACAGATTAAGTAGGGATATGACCCCGTTGTTTAGGACTCCAT
>JAPYSM010000044.1 GCA_029936485.1 Dehalococcoidia bacterium | reverse complement strand
CGCATCGACGGTGTGATGCCCCAAATACGAGAGGTTCTGCCCGTTCTAGACCTGCGATCGCAATTAACCGAATCCAGGATGACCGTGGTCGGATTTGATACGGCACGGCAGGAAGGGTTCGGCAAGATACACGATCTCGACGGACAGATAGTCAACCTCGATTCACTTTCGGATACCGAAGTATTTCTGAACAGAGCCGCGGCGGAAGAGCTTGATGCAGGAACAGGTGACAGGCTTCAGATTGTGTCTCCAAGTGGGCGTCATACCTTCACTACAAAAGCGATCGTCCGTAACAACGGACTGGCAGCGAACGACCATCGGACGATCATGTCGCTATCTGCGATGCAGCGGATTATGGAACGCCCAGGACAGGTCAACCGGATAGATCTATCCGTAACTGGCGGAATAACGAGCGGGGTGGATCTTGCCGGACAGGCGGCGAAGGATCTACGCGTTCAGTTAACAGATCCCTTGGTCGCGCAGCAGTTATTCGATGTCCTGCGTTCACCGACCGCGATCCAGGCGCTGACCACCTACGCAAACGATACCGGCAGCGGTGAACTCTCTCCTGGAGATGCCGCCAAAATACTTTCGTTCATCGACGAACTTGTTCCTGGTGACACGCATACCGCCCGCCACGCGTCTCGTATCGGAGCCATCCTCGCTTCGTTGTCCAACGACGATACAGTCGAACATTTCATGGCCGCGCTCGGTGAGAAGCTCGTTACGGCATCTTCGATGGCCAACGAAGATTCATCTCCCAGTACACCTGAACAAATTCAGGATGATCTGACCAGGCCGAACGATGGGCTGGCAAGCATCAGCCCACTTGTGGATGCACTCTCTCAACTTAACGCCGGAGACGATATCTCCCGATACATTGAGGCGAACTCAGTCGAGATTCCGACGGTAACCGTATCACTGCTTAAAATTGCAGGAGAGGCGCTGTCACCTCAGCCATCGTTCACCACATCGCCTGATGCCACTCCGACGGACGAATTTCGGATGCTCGCTGGAGATTCCGAACTTGCGGCACACATCCTTGCAGCTCTCGACTCGGTTAACAATTCTGGCCGGCCGGGCCTCGCCCTAGCTGTTACGGCGCTGTTTTCTGCTCTTCAGATACTGTCCGTCGATGAGTTAAAGGGCGATAGCCTTGAGCTGGCGGAATTAATTGGGAACCTCTTCCTGACCTTTTTTACCATCTTTGGTAGCTTTTCGATCATCGTCGGGTTGCTTCTAATCTTCCTGGTGTTCGTAATGCTAGCGGCCGCTAGATCAACCGAGATGGGGATCGCCCGTGCAGTAGGCGCGAAGCGCCGCCACCTCATCCAGATGTTCACTTACGAAGGTTTTGCGTACGCGCTTGGTGCTGCTCTGATTGGCACGGTGCTTGGAATACTTGCGAGTCTTGTCCTTGTGAAGATGTTGGCCGGAGCTATCGGTGAGGAAGAAGATACCGCTTTCGTCTTCAAGTACTCCTTCACACTTACCTCGGTCGTGGCCGCGTTTTCTGCCGGAATGTTACTCACGCTGATGACAGTGGCTATCTCTGCTTATCGAGTGAGCCGTCTCAACATCGTGGTAGCCATCCGAGATCTCCCCCAGGAGTTCGTAACTTCAGATACACCACCGCTTAGAACGCGATTGTTACAACTAGCCCAGTCGATTTTCGGTCCGTTCTATCAGGCCTACAGGGCGCTAAGTTCGGGCAGGCGCGGCGAAGGCGCATTTCTCCCGCTGGTGCTAGTGATCATTCTGCTGATCCCCCCAGTTTGGGGAGTCAGAATCGTGTGGGCAGTATTCAAAGTCTTCCAGCCATATCTTGCTATCGGTTGGCCGCTGATTGTCGTCGGTGCGGCAATGGCCGGACTCGGATTGGCGGCCAACCTGGCGGCGTTCTGGAGCCTGGGTATCAGCCTTATGCTAGTTGGGATCGGGTTATTTCTTCGCGGAATGCTTCGACGATCTGGCATCCGGGAGTCTGCCGCTGATCGATCCTCCTACACCTTCATAGGAGCGACCGTTCTCGTGTTCTGGGCACTGCCCTTTGACGCGCTTGAGTTCATCACGGGAAGCCTTGATAGCAGCTTCGAAATGTTCATCCTCTCCGGAACTTGGATGGTGGCATCCGCCGTATGGCTTGTGATGTACAACGCCGATCTGATCACGCGTGGCCTAGAAGCCCTGTTCAGTGGTTCCCCGCATATAAAAGCTGTCCTAAAACCCGCGATCGCATATCCGATGACGTCGAAGTTCCGTACAGGACTCACAGTGGCGATGTTCTCGTTAGTCATATTCACGATGATGGTATTCGCCATCCTGAACAGCATCGGGAGCGATCTCGACGAAACCCCCGATCGGGTGACCGGCGGTTTCGATATCAGGGCCGAAACCAGCATCGATCTACCTCTGACAGATATCGGGGCGGTGATTTCAGTTTCAGATAACCTGAACGCATCTGACTTCGACTTGATTGTCGGACACACGGACATCGCAGCGCAGGCGCGCCAAAAAGGGGCCAAGGAACAAAGATTCCTAGGGCTTGGCGTCCGTGGAGCAGAACAGCTATACCTGGAAGAGACTCTGCTCGAGATCACCCATTTCGACCCAATTTACCTGCCGACCAGTACTCTTCTAGACAATCCCACCTCTGTTTCTGAGGCCATTTGGGATGCGTTGGCGAACGATCCGACACTGGCCGTAGTTAGTGGTGACATGTTGCAGTCGAACGGCGGCCCCCCCCAATTTGGTAGAGCAGAATTCTCCGTGGAAGGGCTGTCCCAAGATGAGATCGGCCCCATCACCGCATTTGAAATAGAGGTACGCCAAGCCCAAGGCAGAGGTGCAGCTTCGACGCGGACGGTAATCGGGGCTATCGATCAGTTTGCCGAGACCTCTGAATCCGACGGCGGACCAATGGCACTCCTGGTCACACGTGATGACCTATTCACCGAACTGTCTGGAAATTCATTGCCCTTCACCACGTTCAGGATTCGTCTCGGAGAAGAGGTAGATGCCGGGCGCGTTGCAGCAGCGATGGAAACGGTCTTTTTGGATAACAGTATGCAAGCCATAGATACACTGGATGAGATTAAAACAGGGATCGCGCAGAACAATGCGTTTAACCAGTTGTTCCAGGGATTCATGGGACTGGGCCTAGTGGTTGGGGTCGCCTCTCTCGGGGTGCTGTCGTTCAGGGCTGTCGTAGAGCGCAGGCATGCCATAGGGATGATGCGCGCGATTGGTTACAAGAGCCGGATGATCCAGTTTCAGTTCCTGTTGGAGTCGATCTTCGTCACAGTCCTTGGTTCAGCGCTTGGTATAGGGCTTGGCGCACTCATCAGCTGGAACATCATCAATGAGATCAGCAACAGCAGGACCGAAATCACGTTCGACATCCCTTGGCTGACGGTCATGACCATTGTGGGTATCACTGTTGTAGCGTCGTTACTGGCGACCTTCATACCGGCGCGACAGGCAGCACACATCCACCCTTCAGAAGCACTCAGATACGAGTAGTTACTAAAGTCCGCCTGGCCTGATGTCCGGCCTGATGATACCGGTAGGTCCGAGCATTCGGCGCGCCTGCGCAAGGCTGTCAGGCGTGTCGATATCAAACAGGCTGCGGCCGTCTGGGTCGAACGACGCAAGTTCGGCGTCTTCCATGACGTGCACGGCCGGATCTCCCGTCACTATGGCGGAATTCAGTAGGTCATATATCGATCGCCGGCCGGCGTCCAGTGCTAACGAAATCGTCGGCACCCATGCCTCAGGCGAATAAACGGCGTGCAGCGGCTCGAGCCGACCGGCCTTTGAGGGAACGACAGTATCAAATGGGCCTCTGGTGGCGACATCTGCCATTCCGACGATCAGATCCGCCGACAGGAATGGGTGATCAGCGGCCACGAGAAATGCCTGGGGAGTCCCCGTCGCCTTCAGACCGGCTTCAATCCCGGCAAGTGGCCCGGCATCAGACAATCGATCTGCGACAACGTGCATGCCAAGCGCCAGTCCTGTGTCCGGCGTCGCATCGTCTTGGTCCGCTGCGACCACGAGCACGATCTCATTGCAAACTCGGTCGAGTGCCTCTTTTATTCGAGCCAGTAACAGCTTGCCTCCCAGAACGACAAGTGGTTTGGAGCGGCCCATTCTGGACGACAATCCGCCAGCCAGTACGACGCCGGTCACCCCCGTATCGGGTCGGTTCCCCGGGCCTTGCTGTTGCGAACGCGCTGCCACGCTACTTCTCGTCGTTCTCAGGCTTTTTGGCCGGCATAAGGCCACTCAAGTCTGGTCTCGGGGGCAGCCGGGTAGACGGGTGGAAATTGGTCCACGCGAACCAGAATGACAGTCCGGCCACCACCGGTTCAAGCTGCTCGCCTTTGAGCTCGCCCTCGACACACATACCATTCGTGGCGTGCCACCGGCTTTCGGTCTCGACGTCATAGATCATCATCGGCTCGTATTCGAGACCCTCCTCATCCTCCCAGTCTTCGTCATCCGACTCATCCTCATCGACGATGTCGTCTATTTCGTCCCCAAGTACGTCGTTTGACCCGTCTTTCTCCTCATCTTCGTCATCGTCCCACTCCTCTGTTTCAAACGTCAGCGTCTGGCCGTTTGAGATCTGTGCGCGGAACACCACCACAGAAGCGCTGCCCTGCTCGTACGAGACCACGAGGGGTGTCCCTCCGACGGTCTCATTGACGACCGGCTCGATCTGGAGCCATGACATCGGAAATGCGCAAGCATCGCCCTCGATATCCACCCCGGCGACGATCTCTTTCGCGGGCCACCGCGCATCACGATGCGGGGCCCGATGCATGCCGGCACGCCCACCGGCGTAGTAGTTGTCAAACAGATCTTGCGTTGGGGCGACACTATCTCTAATCACATCAGATTCGGGGTAAGCGTTGAGCCACGCCCCGAGCGTCGTGTTGATCGACGGGATCTCGGGCAACCGAGTTCCGGCGTCGGGGCCTTCCAGTGGAGCGCCGTGGTACTGGATCCAGCGCACCCCGGACCTAACGTCATACATAACGGGCGAGTTAATAAGAACTCGCCCGGTAAACCCGAACTGCGGCACAAAATGCATCTCGGGATCGGACGAAACCAGAAATACCCGTGCGGTGTAGCAAAAGGGCGACCAGGTGACAGCCAGTGGCGCGTCGCCAACGAGGTCGTGGACCACCTCTCTGTAGCTGAGAGTCGCGAGCGGGTAGGCCCGGACCTGGCCCTCGTGAACGATTCCGATCACGCGCGTCAGGGGTGTGTAGTATTCAAGCGCCTCGTCACCGGTCATCGTCTCGGGGTTATGCAGGGGCTGGACACGATCGGTCTTCAGAACCGGTCGGACCTTCTGGCGGACCTCCACCCGTTTGCCGTCTCGGTCGACAAATACAGACAGGCGATCTGCATAGAAACCTCGTCGCGCCAGAATCAAGGTCACGACCAGAGCGATGTACGTCGACATAGCGGCGCCGCTGAGTGTCACGTTCTCGAAGCCGCCGGAGATCAGGGTCAAAAGCGCCATGGCGATGAAAATACCGCCGATTATCGCTCGTCTACGTGGGTCCAGATTGTGGTCCCAGAACTGGCGCATCGAATTCAGTCGAATGCCGGTCGTTTCACCTTGGGCCAACGGGACCTCCGGGCTGTGAATGATCGCCGACCGAGGTTCAACGTGTTTGTAGTGTCCGGATCGGCGTAAATACGAGGGCGAGTTTAGCAAATGGGTTTACTGGAAGAGTCCTGATTGCACCCGGATGTAGAGGGCCAGATCACGGGATCTCCCTTGCTATACTTCCGTTATTCGCGAATTGAGGAGATATCCCAGCCGTAATTTGGATATTTGCAGGGTAGACAGGACTGCTGGGTCTCTCTCACTGGTACGACTTGGAACCGTGTTCCGACTCATCGCCTGATTTATTCAAGGTCGAATCCCGGCCTTGTGAGTCAGTCCAAGTCACGAAAATAAGTATCGGAGCAAATGTGAGCGAACCCACCGCACAGGTCTCAGACGAACTGCTCGCACAGATATTCGAGGTGTCGAACGCAACGATCCTATCGGCGCTCCGAAAGCGCGGCTATCACAAGGTGTATATGGAGGGCGTAAAGCCGCTCACAACGGGCCGCCGACTTTGCGCCCGTGCGATTACATTGCGCAACCTCCCGGTGCGGCCGGACCTTGCCGAACGAATCGCCACGGGAGAGCACGGCGACGGCTTCAACAACACGCCTCGCTGGCAGGCGGTCGACAACGTCGGCCCAGGGTATGCGCTTGTAATCGACGCCATGCGCCGCTCGAACGTATCGACGGGAGGCGATGTCGTCTTCTCACGAATACTGACCCGAAAGGGCGATGGAATCGTGACGGACGGAGCCATCCGCGACGGCGCAGCAGTAGCCGAATACGGCTTCCCGGTTTACGCCGGGGGATCGACCTCGATCGTTGGCGAGGACCATATCCTGCCCTACTCGGTGAACGAACCGGTTCAGTGCGGCGGCGTCCTCGTGTGGCCGGGCGACATCATCATGGGCGACAACGATGGCGTAGTGGTTCTGCCCTCGCAGCTGGCGGAGGAGATCCTACCGTGGGCGATCGAGCACGACGAGATGGAACAGGCTGTGTTGGAGCACTCGATACGCACGGGCGAGTCTCCGGCTCCGTACTACCCGTTCAACGATGAGACCAAGAAATTGTGGGAGAAGTGGAAGGCGGACCTCGAGTAACAGACGGCGCATCTCAGTCAGGCCCGAAGCCCCGAAGGGGCAGTTATCTACAGAACCATCTATTCACTTTGTAGCCTGCGTATGTGGGGGCGCATGGCAACACACCCGATTTTCTCCTTCGACCACGCTCCAGACGATAAATAGGTGTGGACGGCGGCGATCACACGCTCACACGGTAGGAGCGAATGTCTATCCGCCCAACCTTTTCCGCTCAACAATCCATGCTTAGGCCCTCGAAGCATAAAACATGCGATAACGTACCCCCCTCTCCCCTTGAGGGATACGGTCGAGGTGAGGGGTCACGTCCCCCAGTGCAACGCTAATTAGTCGTCTGCCATCACACTCGTCCCGATCCGGCATAATGCGGGCGACCGGTTACTGTCCAAAAACGTGAATCTTAATAATGTCCAGCCTCTGGCTGGCGCGAATCACAATAAGGCCCAGCCGTCGGCTGGCGTTAATGGCCACAAAAATCCGAGCATACCTCTTGATCGAAGCAGCGGCAGCTGTTGGCAACAACGTGCTGGAAACGTTGCGCGCATTGCCAGAAACGGTGCAAGCCGACCGCGTTACGGGTCCGTACGATGTAATCGCCATCATAGAGACCGAGTCCATGGACGCCATAAGCTCTGTCCTGCACGACCGAATCCATCCGATTAACGGCATCACTCGTACGATGAGCTGCCTCAGGTTCGAGACGTAGCCGGGTTGGCCGAACTGTCGATGCCACGATCCCCGCGCGCCTGCTCACACAAGCGTAGTGACGACTAATGGAACGACTTCTCTTCCTGTTCGCCGCGGGCGGACTCGGCACGTTGGCCAGATACGGCGTCGCCACCTGGGTGCAACGAACGACAACTACCGATTTCCCTTGGGGAATCGTGACCGTGAATGCCATCGGCTCGTTCGTGCTTGGGCTGCTCTACACCCTGGCCGAAGAGCACAACCTGCTCACCGGCGAACTCCGGATAGCCGTCCTCGTCGGCTTCCTCGGCGCGTTCACCACCTTCTCCACCTTCGCCTTCGACACAGGCCAACTGATCCGAGAAGACCGCTACATGTGGGCCGCCGGAAACATGATCCTCAACAACGCCATAGGACTATCGCTGGTGTTTGTGGGGATATGGATCGGGCGGTTACAGGCGAGTTAGGGGGACGGGGTCCCAACGACCAAACTTAAGCGAAGATTTTCGGTAACGATCTCAACGATAAAATTGTGCTGCCGATGTTAAGACCCGCTTAAGGCTGTCCCTAACGTCGAGTAAGAGATCGTATCCAAGCATTGCTGTATCTTGTTTAACAGTTCGTATCCGAGACCGCTTACATACTAGTTAAAGGCGATTTCGTACGACAGCCGGCGACCAGCCCGCCGTTCACTTACTCTCCGTGCCCACCATGTCCATGACACGGGTACAAGGGACACCCGAATCAACTTCAGGCGTCCCCCACAGCCCCCAATCAGTGCATCGAAACCATTCGTTCTGCTATGTAATCGAAGTTGATGTCTTCCCCTAGGCCGGGGCGGGTTGGCATTGGGATGTAGCCGTCTTCGTCCATCGGGTCAATTATTCTGTTGAGGTGTGCAGGGACTTCGTCGTAATCAATGAACGGGTGTAGTAGGCCCCGCTCATACCAAGTGGTGTTGGAGATCCCTCCGATGACCGCTAGGTTTCCCGCTCCACCGCCGTGGATTTCGCAATCCATGTTGAACGACTCGGCCAGGTGCGCGGCCTTCATACTGGGACTTATCCCGCCCACGTCGTGAACCCCCACCCGCGTGATGTCACACGCCTTGCCCGTGATCCACTCCGCCCGTGTATGGAACTTTCCGTAGGCGTATTCGGGGCCGATGATCGGGATCTCAAGCTGCTCGGCGAGCCAGCGGTAAGATTCAGTCGAGTGCTCGTCCATCGGTTCCTCATACCAGTAGTAGCCAAGTGCCTGGATTCCCTTGCCCAGTTCCAGTGCTTCCATCCTTGAGTACCAGTGGTTGGCATCGAGCATCAGCGGAAAGTCTTCGCCGACGGCCTCACGAACGGCCGCACAGGCCTTGATGTCCATCTTCACGTCTGGCGCCCACTCAACCGGCGGCATCCAGGTGTGCAGCTTGATCGCCTTGTATCCGCGCTCGGCCATCCACTCGGCGTACCTGCCGTAATCCTCAGGAGTGGCAAGGCCGCCGTCCATCTCGTCACCGCACATGGTCGATCCGTAGGCAAGAACCTTGTCCCGATAGCCGCCCAGTAGTTTCCATACGGGAGTGTTCAAAGAGCGACCTGCGAGGTCCCACAGCGCCAGTTCTGCGACGGCAAGGGTGCGATCCGTAAGGTTGTTTCCGCTGCCGCGCTGCCACTTGGCGAGATTGACCCAGAGTCTCTCGCGATCCATGGCGTCTTGACCCAAGAAGACCTTCTTGATGTAGTTGTCGATCAGGTATGGACGGAGCAGGTCAGGCGATCCGAACGAGTAGCCGGAGTGGCCGTCATCCGCCGTGATGGTGAGCATCGCCTCTTCGGAATCGTGCTCGTCGCCAGGATGGGTGTGGCCGTCGGTGTCATTGACCTTTTTTGACGGGGTGTTGAACACGGTGACTGAGATTTGCTCGATGTTCATACTGGGTACTCTCTTTAAATGTGTTGATCACCCCCGCAGGCTGGGACTGTGCGGGTTGTTCTTTGCGGCATTTTAAGACCGAGGCGAATTTGAGGGCCTACCCGCCGATGTGGACAATTCAGACGACGCTACTCTACTCGGTAAATAATGAGCGGGGAATTGTTGAAGAGACGTCTGGACTCGGCCGAGACCGTAAATAATTGGGAAGGTTGAATGTGAGACATACCCGTTATCTGATGGCAGCGAGTTCTCGAACGTTCTTGCTTGGTCTCGATCGGTCAACGATGGTGTTTGATAAGCGATCCACACCCATGGAAAGGGGAAACATGCACACGTTTTCCTTTGGTGTGGATGAGGTGGAGCATTTGCTGAGCGGGACCGTGCCAGATCCAATTCCCAGTCACTGGGAATACCGACGAAACAATCTCGTCGAGAAGGTCGTTGACCGTGCGCAGTATGGAGGTGAGGGAATTGTTATTGAGTTCAAGGCTGAAAAACTCGAAACGCCCGGATTCACTTATGAATACTCGGATGCCTCCCCATTGATGTTTGGCTTCACACCGGGAGTTGCGTATGTCTCTGCGGTCTATCGAATGACTCAGGCCGACCCGCTCACAATTGCATCCGTTGAGGTCGAGAGTCTCGCGCCCTAGTCCATCCGACATGACCGATCGCGGCAGCTGACTTTCGCATCCATGTTCGCCATTTGCTAGTGTGGGTCGAGCCACGCTGTCACCTGGTTCGTTCTCCGACGCTGATGAACCAATGCCGTCAAACGTAATTATTAGTTTGGTGTCTTCGGGAGATTTTGACCCTGAAACGGTACCAGGGATTCTGTTAGTTCTGCCTCGTGCTAGACGGCTGGCATGAAAGTCTCTGGGACCGCATTCAAGCGGCCGGCCAATCAGCGGGGTGGTGGTGGTCTTCCTCCTGCGAAATCAGGTGGTTGTGGAGGAACTCGTCCCGAATCAGTCGTCTGAGTATTGTCTTCGTTCACTATTCCCTTGTAACAAAGTGGGAAGTACGGAAAGCCTAGATCACCATCGCCATTCGTGAGCGTTGAATGGTAGTGATACGTTCCGTTCGGCGCTTCCGGGGTGACGGCGAAATGCCCGTTACATTCATCAAGATCGCCAATCCCTTCCATGAATTCGTAATCTTCGATCCCATCGTATCCGTCCTCGCCAATTTTCAAACGGTACGACGAGGTCATTTCAATTGACTTGCCAGCCGAGTTCTCCTCATAGGTGCTGTAGATAGGGAACCCATCAAACGCAAATCCGACAACTTTCGAAACTACGCTAGCGGCCAGTCCCACCACGTATTCGGAAATGTCCTGACTGTCTTCATGCCAATGCATACAGTTTGAGTCGTAGTGATAGTGGTATTCACCGCCAGGCCCTGCGTGGCCCCCACAAATACCCAGATCCACCGGCTGACGATCCTCCTCGAAGTAGCCGTACTCCAGTGCAACGGCATCTCCTCCGGGGCCTTCTTCCGGTCCATAAATCGCAACACCAGTGACGGTGAATGCCACGGCCCCTCTCTCCGGAGCTTGTACAGGGTCTTCATATGACAGTTCAGGCTTCAGAGGAATTGTCCACACACTGTTTTGTTCAGTCGCGCAGCAACCTAGTGTTGATTCAAAATCGTGATTAGGTATCCCTGTTGAGTTGACCCTGAGATCGTCCCCGACAACCTCAGTTAATACCGAACACGTCTGTGTTCCACCCGCTGTCAGGTCTGTTGATTCAATGTCCGAATCACTACACAACCAGACTTTCGACCACTGTTCCGATGTGTAATCGATTTGTGTAGACGTCGCCGTCGATGCTGAATCAATTAAGAATCCCGTCCCGCCTCCTGTATCGATTGTTGAGGTGGGTGAGGGGCTGGGTGAGAGAGTCACTACCGGATCCGGTTTCACATATACAGGTGACGCCGTTTCGACAGTTGTGCCAACTTCGTCGTTGGAAACAGCATCAGATTCAGGTGTAGTTGATTCGGATACAGAAGAAGGCCCCGAAGAGCTCTCGGCCTCGCAACCTATTACCCCGATCGCCAGAATGAATAGCAGCCCGCATAAAAGAATGTTCATGCTTTCTCTCTATCCAAGCGCTTTTTGCATTGCCATCGAGGGCAAGATAAGCGGTATTCATAGTTTAAAGGCGGAAAATTGGCTCCGGAGGCAGGAATCGAACCTGCGACCAATCGGTTAACAGCCGACCGCTCTACCGCTGAGCTACTCCGGAGCGTCGCATGTCGTCGCAGTTACTCCTGTCGCTTTCAGACAGGGACGCGCGTACTCGCGAACTTCAAATGGTAGCACCAGGGATTGTCGATGTCTCCGAATGATCCGGGCGAATTCTGGCAGTGTGCCGCCTGAATCTGGATCCCCGATTTCTCTTAAAGGACGGAGTTTGGGTATGTCGCCCGCATGGAACCACTCCCCGATCCCTTCCTACGTTAGGAGGGGGCAACTGAATTGCGGGCGTTGACGGCTGGGAGCCCCGTTGCTAGCCTCGATCCGATATGGCTGACATTAATAACTCCGCGCGCAAATCTCCTAAGACCAAATCCGGTGCCAAGCGTGGCGCTGTCGAAACGCGTCTGACGCGGGCCGCCGAAAACTATTTGCTCTCAATCTACATGGTCCTGGAGCAGGGGCTTACGGTCACAAACGCCCACCTTGTTGATCAGTTGAAGCGCACTCCAGAGTCCGAGGGACTCGGCACATCCGCGCCGTCGATCGCCGGGATGCTTCGACGCATGGAAAAAGAGGGGCTGATCACACACGGCCCGAATCGGGAGATCGACCTCACCAAAGAAGGCACCCGGCTGGCTGAACAGATGGTGCGAAGACATCGGCTCGCCGAGCGAATGATCGTCGACATGCTGGGCCTGGACTTGGTGAATGCCCACGTGGAGGCACACCGCCTCGAACACGCTATCTCCGACGAGTTGGAGGAGCGGATCCGGGTGACTCTGAAAAACCCAACAACCTGCCCCTTCGGCCACCCGATACCGGGGAGCGGTTACAGCCCCTGCCCGGCGAGCACGACGATCGACGAGGCGCCGGTCGGCCAGCCTTTGCGATTGGATCGGATTCCAGAGGAAGACCCGGAACTGCTGGAGTACCTTGTGAGTAACGGGCTGGTGCCGGGCATCGAGATAGAGATCCTGGAATACGCGCCGTATCGGGGAGTCGTGACTCTCAAGACGGCCGACGCTTCGCCGGTGCTTGGCGCTGACGTGGTGTCTCGCATCTGGGTATGCCCGATGAATTGCGGCCTAGGCTGCGCGACGCAGGCTACTGACCGCTGAGTAGGTCCGGTCCATGAATAACGCGCTGGCGCATTGTCCTTCTACCGAAGGATCCCTTAATCCAAACCGTCTCCCGACTGGAAGAAGCCGCACGTGGTCGCGTTCCGTTTCTGGAATCTCTCCTGCATTGGTACGACGATGCGCGCCTCCCCGTCGTAAAATTGGTTGTCTGCGGTATCACCTGCCGGCGCTGCCCTGTTAATAGACGAACCACAAACGGACTACCCATGAACAAGCGAAACGGACGCGTCAACTTCACGTTGCAACGCGAACTTGGCATGCTGATCGACGAGTCGATCTCCGATCCCAGGCTCGCGCCGATGACTTCTGTCACGCGGGTTGAGTGCACGGCGGACTACTCGACGGCACACGTCTACATAAGTTCCCTCGGAGATCCCGAGGTTCGACACGGGAGCCTTGAGGCATTGGAATCGGCCTCAGGATTTCTTCGCCGAGAGGTCAACAAGCGAATCCAGATCCGGCACGTTCCACGCCTCGTCTTCCACCTAGACGACACGCTTGTCGAGGGTGCCAACATGCTCAAGATGATGGACGACGTGGCTCAACAGGACAGCAAACTCCCAGAGAACAAGTTCGAGGAGCCCCCAGAGGGGGCCGAATCTGAGGAGTAGTGATGGGACACTCGAACGCTGATCAGGTCGAGTCAGATGCCCCACAGAAAGGCACCGCGCCAAAAAAAATGAGGCCGCCTCAGATAAATGGTGGTTTCCTGAACATCAACAAGCCGGCCGGGATGACGTCGATGGATGTGATCCGGATTGTTCGCCGGTTGACGGGTCAGCGAAAGGTCGGGCACGGCGGCACCCTTGATCCAGACGCTACCGGAGTACTGCCGATCTGCATCGGCCGCGCAACCCGATTTATCGACAGATTCGTCCAGGGCCGCAAGGTATATGAAGCCACGGCCACGTTCGGGACATCAACCGATACATACGACGCGGCCGGCCGAGTTACCGCCGAGTCCGACGCCAGCACGATCACCCGAGAAGCCATTGAGGTCGCCCTACCCGGGTTCATGGGTGAGATCACTCAGATACCGCCCATGTACAGCGCCATCAAGGTGAAGGGTGTACGACTGTACAAGTTGGCGAGGGAAGGTAAAAAGATAGAACGTGAACCACGTGAAGTGGTGGTGTACGGACTCGACATTACGTCATGGAAGTCGCCCACCCTCGGGTTACGTATTGAATGCGGGAGCGGCTTTTACGCGCGGTCCGTCATCCACGATCTCGGTCAGGCTCTGGGCAACACAGCGCACCTCGGTAAGTTAATTCGATCTCAGGTCGGTCGGTTCGCGTTAGATGACGCCGTGACCCTTGAATGGCTAGAACAAACGACCAAAACCGGCGACTGGGAACAGATGCTGCACCCGATAGATGCTGCCCTACTGGACCTCCCTGCTGTTGTCGTAGATCCGATGCAGGAAGAAGCCATTGGTTTCGGAAAATCGATCCAGGCCAACATCGGCGCGAGGACAAGCGACGCGTCACAGGTGAGGGCCTACAACCGCGACGGGGAACTGATCGCCCTGATGAAACACGACCCGATACTCGGCCAGTTGAACCCGGTTCGGGTTCTGACAACCTCTTAGATCGACCTCACTAAACCCCGTCATCATCCCTTTTCGCCGTAATATGACCTCGTTCACATGTGACGCCTTCATTGGGGCATCCCTAACATCACAACCATGGATTTTCCTTTGCCGCTCCTAAGCGCGGCAGAATACATACTGGTCGAGGAAGTAGGGCATCTCGTTCTTCTCCTCGCGTTCATTGTTCTCGCAGCCAAACTCGCGGGAGAGATGGTGGAACGCTTCGCGGCACTGCCTTCAGTTCTCGGAGAGCTCGGCGCGGGAGTCTTGATCGGGCCGTTTGCGTTGGGCGGCATCGAGATCGGATCGTTCGGACCATTGTTTGAGGTTCCTAAAGCGATCGATGACCTTGGCAATGCAGTCGATGTGATTACACCTGTTTCGCCGGAGTTATTCTTCGTTGCAGAGATCGCGGCGATCATCCTGCTATTTCAGGCCGGACTTGAAACAAACAGAGCACAGTTCTTCCGGTGGGTGAAGCCAGCGACCGCAGTGGCGGCTGGCGGTGTAGTTGTTCCGTTTGCGTTCGGGTTCCTGGCGACACTATTCTTGGGATTCGCAAGCCTGGATAGCACACAGGAAATGCTCCCAGCGCTATTCGTGGGCGCAATCATGACAGCGACATCTGTCGGCATCACGGCACGCGTCCTCGGAGACATAAGACGTCTCGACACCCCGGAAGGCACAACGGTGCTCGCCGGGGCCGTGGTGGACGACGTGCTCGGCATCCTCATTCTGGCGATCGTCATTGGTATCGCAGAGACCGGCGAAATCCCGATCACGGATATCGGATTCTTTGGCACCAATATTCCGGTCCCGATGGACATCGTTGTTATCGCCGCCAAAGCGATCGGATTCTGGCTGGGCTTACTTATAGTCGGAAGTCTGCTCGCAAATCGGATATCTAACGCATTTCTATGGTTCAGGAGTCCCGGCGTGCTGGTTGGGCTGGCACTGTTCCTGGCATTCCTGGCGTCGGCGGTCGCGGAGATCTACTTTGGCCTCGCTATGATCATCGGCGCTTACACAATTGGGTTGGCGCTCTCCGACACGGATCTGAAACACCGAATCGAAGAGCCGCTGATCCAGATAGGCCACTTCGTGGTGCCGGTCTTCTTCGTAGTAATCGGGATGCAGGTAGATCTGGGCGCCATGAGCGCCGCGATTACGTTTGGAATAATCCTCAGCATTCTCGGAATTCTCAGCAAGGTGATCGGCGCCGGACTGCCGGCGCTGGCTGTCGGATTCAATCGTCGGGGCGCATACCGTGTGGCGATCGGCATGCTCCCCCGTGGCGAGGTCGCGCTGA
>JAPYSM010000043.1 GCA_029936485.1 Dehalococcoidia bacterium | reverse complement strand
CTGCGGCTGTCTCAGCGTCGATTCCGATTTGTGGACGATCCCGAAGGCGCGGACAGCCGATGGTCGGTGCCGATCATGTTGCGGATCAACGGCGAGCCGCACCGGGTGCTGCTGGAGGACGGAAGCACCGATATCGTGGTGGAAAGCCCTGTTGAATCCGTCATTGTGAACGCGGGCGGCCACGGATTCTACCGGGTTCGCTACTCTCCAGAGTTGCTGGCGAAGATCGATGTTGCAGGGGGTGATCTCTCGGCAATCGAGCGCTACATGCTCGTCGACGACGTTTGGGCTTCGGTGGTTGCCGGCGATACGGCGGCGAGCGAATTCGTGACGTTTGCCCGTGGGTTCTCAGAGGAGACCGACGCCGAGGTGTGGGGTCAACTGACCAGCTGCCTCGCTGCTCTCGATCGATTGCTTGAGGGCGAAGGCCGGGGCGCGATGCGTTCCGTTGTACGGGATCTGGTTGGACCGGCGCTTGACCGGATCGGATGGGAACCTTCAGAGGGCCAGACTTCCAGAGACCTAGAGCTGCGTGGAACGCTTATCAGGGCGCTCGCCATTACTGGGAACGATCAAAATGCCCGGGACCGCGCCCGAGGGCTGCACGCTCGTTATCTAGAGGATCCGGGCAGCATCGACGCAAACGTGGCCGCAGCTGTCACCGGCGTCGTGGCGAACAGAGGCTCGGACGCTGATTACGACACCTTTTTCCAGCGCTTCAAGTCGCCGCTGGACCCTCAGGAGGAGCAACGCTACCTGCGCACACTTGTGGGGTTCCCGAGTTCGGAGCAGATGTCACGAACACTGTCGATGACCTTGAGCGGAGAGATTCGAACGCAGGACGCGCCATACTTGCTGGCGGGTTGCATGGTAAACCGTGAGAACGGGCCACAGGCATGGGCATTCATCAAGGCCAACTGGGACACAATCAACGAAGTCTTCCCGTCGAATTCGATCGTCCGTATGTTGTCCGGTGTTCGGTCTCTATCGAGGCCAGAGATCGCCGACGAGGTGTTGGGGTTCTTCGAAGAGCACGAGGTGCCACAGGGCGCGCTAACGCTGTCTCAGCATCTCGAACGACTTCGAATTAACGTCGCATTGCGGGAACGTGAATCGGAGCGGTTGGCTGCGGCGCTGACCTGATGATATGGCCACCATCGATACCATACGCAACACGCCCGATCAACAACTAATTTGAGGAGCACGGAAGACCGTTGAGTACTGAGAACGATACGCCATTCAACATCGCCCGGGTTGAATTCACATCGTTCCACGTCCACGGGTCACACCAGTGGGTGTTCGTCGAGATCACGGACGACAACGGGAACACTGGCCTGGCGGAACTGGCCGGCCCCGGTGCGACGACTGAGATCGCGGGGTTGACCGCCCAATATGCGGAACGCCTCAGGCTCTCGCCGCCAGTTAGTGAGTCTGATGTCACCGCACAATTAGGCCTGACTGTCGAAGAACTAGAAGCTGACCGCACCAAGGCCACCACAGTGAGCGCACTTCGGACGGCCATAGCTGACGCGCAGGCTCGGCGATCGGGTGTCAGTCTTGGCGAGTTCTTCGGCGGACAGCGAACCAAATCTGTACAGCTCTACGGCAACATGAATCGATCCATGCTGCCCGATGACGACGGTCCAAGAGACAGATCGCCAGAGGCGTTCGCCGCGGCAGCACGTGAGGCAGTCAGGCGCGGGTACAAGGCTGTGAAGTGCGCCCCGTTTGATGAGGCGCGCTCCCCGTTCGAGGAGCCGGGGCTGCCGGAGGCGGCCAGATCTGGGATCGACCGCATCTTGGCGGTTCGAGAGGCCATCGGGCCCGATGTGGCGCTGTTTGTTGACTGCCACAGCCGATTCGACCTGGACTCCGGGATTGCTCTCGAAATCTCCCTCCGCGAGGCAAACATCGCCTGGTATGAAGAAGCGGTAGACGGAATCGAGCGACCAGATGTAATGAAGCGCATTCGCGAGAGGGCCACGATGGATGTCGCGGGCGCTGAGTCTGGGTACGGGGTCGGTCTTTTCCAGCGAATCATCGAGGGCCACGTGATGGACGTAGTTATGCCGGACATCAAGTTCTGTGGAGGCGCGGGTGAAGCCGTCGAGATCGGCCGGGTACTGGAGGCTATCGCCCCAGGGTCTGTTTCGATGCACTCGCCATCGGGTCCTGCGTCACAGTTGGCCAGCGCACACGTCACGGCGGCTTTTGGGGGAACACGGCCGCTGGAGCATGCATGGGGCGAGGTCGACTGGCGCCCATCAGTTCTGGAACCGGCAGAACGAATTGAGTCTGGCCGAATATACATACCTGACGGCCCAGGACTTGGCGCGAATCTCGACCAAGCAACCGTAGAAGCGCGTGGTAGGCACTGGACGCTGTAATACAAGATGCGTGAGCGATGACAAAGACAAATCAGTCTTATCGTGAACGCTTCCTGACCAGGTCGCGGCTGATCGACTATCTCCAGGATTTAAATATAAGCTCCGGCTCTGTCACCGACACGCTTTACGTAACGCCCCATCCCGGGATAATTCCGGGGTGGGAATGGCTTCCGACTGCTGCCTTGAGCTCACCAAACGGGCTAGTTCTGGTGAACTGGTCCTCCGGACAGGCCGCGTTCGGCGCGCCTTTCGCGATCGACATCGACGACGGTGATCGTATGGCTGACGGCCCGTACTTTGCCCCACTCGTCGAATCCCTCACGAGGCACCGCACGATTGCATTCATCCTGCTAAGACTCGGTTCATTTGCGGTGGGGGTCGCTAAGGATGAAAAACTTATCTCGAGTAAAACGGGCACCCGCTACGTAAAAGGCCGGCATCGTAAAGGCGGTCAATCCCAACGTAGATTTGAGCGCAACCGTGAGGTCTGGATAGCGCGGTTGTACGACAAGTTGTGCAAGACCGCACTGGACCGGATAGATCCGTTTGAACATGATCTGGACGCGATCGCTATCGGCGGAGATCGCCATGTGCTGGAGGGATTCACCAAGCGTTGTAACTTCGCCGACGCATTACAAAGCCGGTTGCCGACCATCGAAGTAGCGGTAGATCGTCCAAGCCTGAAATCTCTCGAACAAGCCATCGTCAGTGCGTGGGGGTGCCACGTTTGGGAAGTGGAACCGTGATCTAGGAAACATTGGCACCATCCAAGCATGAATTTCTGGATCATGTTGCGTTTTTCGTCACAAGCTCCGGGAACGCCGAAGATTATCATGGCCCCGGAGGCGGCCGGGAGGGATCATGAGGGTTCTGGTAGTCGATGACGACCCGGACATTGCAGAAGCAGTGACCGCGGCGGTCAGTGTCAAGTGGCCTGACGCCAAAATCATTGAAGCAGCCGATGGGAATGCCGTCATCGAACACGTGCACCGTGAGCAGCCGAACATCATCGTTCTGGATGTCGGCCTACCGGATATGTCCGGATTCGATGTGATGCGTACGATACGCGAATCGTCAGAAGTACCCATCGTGATGCTGACTGCGCGTGACGGACACATGGACAAGGTCGAAGGTCTCAAGTTCGGCGCCGACGACTAGATCACGAAGCCGTTTGCGCCTATGGAGTTGCTGGCCAGACTTAGCGCCGCGTTCCGCCGCACTCAGCGAGTTACTGACATATCGGAGCAAGAGACCTTCGAGGAAGAAGGCTTGCGGTTCGATTTCGCCGCACATGAAGTACCTTACGGGAGTGAGAAAATCCCGCTCACACCTCTGGGGTACAAGTTGCTGGCACAGTTCGTCTAGGACTACCCACACGTTGTCTCGCACGAAAAACTGCTGAAAAGCGTCTGGGGACCCACCTACGTCGGTGAGAGTGACTACCTGAAGGTTCATGTGCAGCGAATACGATCTAAATTCAGGACGGTCGCCCCTGGGTTTGATCCCATCGCCAACGAACGCGGTGGGGGCTATCGACTTAATCTGGTCTACGAACGCTAAATTCTGGCCCGAGGGCCAGTTGCCCGTCCGCCTCACCGCGCCTAATATCGCCGCTGTCGCGCATACGCGCGTGCCTCCCAAACATCTCGTCTCTCGCAGTTAAAGGGGATTCCATGACCACAACCACAAAGGAACGCGTCGCCTATTTCAACGGCGAGATAGTCCCCGAGAGCAAAGCCCTCGTCTCGTTCCGAGATCGCAGTTTCAAGTATGGCGATGGCGCGTTTGATATGACGCGCACCTTTGGACACAAGATTTTCAAGTTAGAAGAGCACATCGCCCGGTTCTCAAACACACTCAGGTACTTTCAGCTCGATCCCGACATGACCGAGAAAGAGATGATCGATAAGTCCATGGAGGTTCTTGAGGCGAACCTGCCTTTGATCGACGAGACCGAGGACTACTGGGTCGGGCAGCGGGTCAGTCGCGGAACGGACATCGTTGGTGGCGACATGTGGGAGCACGAAGGTGCCACGGTGGTTATTGAGTGCACGCCACTCCCTCTGAAGGCACGAGCTCCGTTGTTCAAAGACGGCATCGACGTGATCGTGCCTTCTGTACGACGCACGCCGCCAGAATCCTTGAGTCCCAGGGCCAAGTCACACAACTACCTGAACCTGATCATGGGCGACCTTGAGGCGAAGGCGTATAACCCGGCCGCGTGGGCCGTTCTGCTGGACATGCAAGGCAATTTTGCGGAGGGCATCGGCTCCAACTTCTTTACCGTCAAAGACGGAGTCATCCACACACCACGATCACAGTTTGTGCTTGGCGGAATCAGCCGTGAAACGGTGATGGATCTCGCCAAAGGACTGGGAATCCCCGTGGTTGAGGACGATATCGATCCATTCGATGCATATGTCGCTGACGAGGTATTTCTGACCTCTACAAGCCTCTGCATATGCGGCGTGAGGACGGTGAACGGAAAGCCCATAGCAGACGGCACGACGCCGGGCCCGATCACGAAGGCGCTCATGGACGCCTACGTTGATTTCGTCGACTTTGACTGGGTGTCTCAGTACACAAGTCGGTTGGAAGCGTAGGCGCCCCACCAACGATGGCTGAACCTATCAATTCATGGCCGTCAGGCCGGTCAAAGTTGATGACCGCCCACGAAGCGGTTGAGCGTTTCGTAAATGACGGCGATACGATCTACTCCGGCTTCAATATGATCTCGTTCGCCCTCACGAACGAGATCATCCGCCAGGGGATAAAGGGACTCAAGGCGGTGGCCGGATCGGTGACGCCCAACGTCACGATGATGTCGATAGACGGCAACGTAAATCGCATCGAGACCGGCTACTTGAGTGGGACCCTCAGGAGTAAACCGTTCCAGGAAATGATGCGGGACGGCCGCGTGAAGTGGAACGACTACACAAACATGACCATCACGCTTCGCCTTATGGCAGGCGGGCTTGGCATGCCGTTCATCTGCGCCAACTCTTTCCTGGGCACCGACTATCTCCTTGAAGAAACGATGAACCACTCCCGCAGCCTCGAAGAGGATCGGAAGCGGGAGGACGGCAGCATTGCGCCTCCATACGCCGTGATCGATTCGCCGTTTGACGGCCGAAAAGCGCTTCTGTACCCGGCGTTGAAGCCCGATGTGGCTATCGTCCATTGCCAGCGGGCGGATGAAGAGGGAAACGTTCAGGTCTGGGGTCCACAGGCGGATACCAAGTGGGGACTGTGGTCCTCAAAAAATGTTCTCGTGACCGCCGAGGAGATCGTTCCGCGATCAGTTATCTCAACAGAGCCGCATTTCACGATAGTGCCCGGGTTCAAGGTGAGCGCCGTCATCCACGAGCCGTGGGGCTCACACCCCAGTGGGCTGAACGGCTATTACCGGGCTGACCGGGAATGGGCAGGCCTGACAGGCGCAGGTATGACAACCTGGAATGGGGCCCGTGAATATCTGGATGAATGGGTGTACGGCACGAAGGATCACGCCGACTACATCGCCAAATATAAGGACCGATTTGGCGAAGACTTACTTGACAACCTGAGGGTGAAAGACACGATGGTCCCGGAACAGCCAGCGAGGTACGGTTGGCGGTGATTACGTGTCTATAAATCTGGACGAGTACACACGCGCCGAGATGATGATCATTGCAACTGCGCGCCAGGTCCGGGATGGTGAATCAACCATCGTCGGCATGGGCCCGCCACTCCTGTCTGCGGCTCTGGCGAAGTATCACCATGCTCCGAACATGTGGTACTGCACCGAGTCTGGTCCGCTCGATTGGATTCCGACCAGTCGAGAGCTCCCGGCGCCGATCGGCATCGCAGATCACAGCCTGACCCAGGGGTCCGCCATGTCAGGAGACATGGTTGATGCATTGGGCGCGTTCGTGAACGGGGGCTGGGCGCAGTCGGCGGTACTGCAGGCTGCACAGATCGACAGGTTTGGCAATCTGAACACGATTCTGGCCGGCACGTTTGAACACCCGGCCCGCAGACTCCCCGGCACTGGAGGCAATGCGGACATCGGCGCTTCGGTGGAACGCGTTATTTCCACGATGCCGCTGGAATCACGACGCTTCAAAGAACGCGCCGATTTCCGGACGACCGCAGGGTACATCGATGGGCCAGGTGGGCGGGCCGAAGCGGGCCTTGCGCCACAGGGGCCAAACAAGTGCGCAACGACGATGTGCGTGTTCGGATTCGACACGGAGGATGGCGGCACCACCGGTTCATGCGAGATGGTTCTTGAGCAGCTCTTCCCCGGCGTATCGCTGGAAGAGGTTCAGGCGATCGTCCCCTGGAACCTGAAGGTGTCGCAGGACCTGACCTATATGGATCCGCCTACGGAGGAGGAGCTGGTGTTGCTACGGCATTTGGATGACGGTGGGAACCACTTGCGCCCGGGACGCTATTGATCCCGTTGACCGTCGGCCTACGCGGAAGTAGGCTCAAATAGTGTCATCTAACGTCGCCGACCGGAGCGATGCAGCATCGCCTCCGGGGCAGACGAGTTCCTCCCCTCCACCGACCACCGATCTGCGTCGTCGTCCGTTAACCCTGAAATCCGGGCTGTTCGTATTTTTCGTCACCACACTGTGGAGCGGAAATTCGATCGCGATCAAGGCCGGCCTCGATTACGCGCCCGCCCTCAGGCTTGGCTGGATGCGGATGCTGGCCGGGTCCGTCGTAATCCTGGGCTGGGCCATCTACACACGGGCCGATCTCAGAATTCATCGTGGCGAGTGGTGGCCGCTGATCTCATTGTCAGTGTTCTTCGGCATCCAGATCATATTCATGAACCTGGGCATCAAATACACGACGGCCGGTCACGCAACGGTACTGATCGTTACGTCATCGATCTGGATCGCTGTTCTCTCCCACTTTTTCATCCCGGGGGACAGGCTGGCGCCAGCTCGGTTAATGGGAATCATGGTTGCCTATTCAGGGATCATCGTGATCTCGGCTGACAGCCTTCGTGAGCCGGGCGGCGAGAATTTGATTGTGGGAGACATACTCTCCGCCATTTCTGGCTTCCTGCTTGGCGCACGGATCGTTTACAACGCCCGGCTCGTTGAGGGAATCGACCCGGCGAAGATGCTGTTGTTTCAGGCGGCTTTTGGCACCGTCGGGTTCGTCATCATCAGTTTCATATTTGAACCTGACCCGTGGTTGTGGACGTGGCAACTCGCCGTTTCGCTTTTCTACCAGGGCATGGTGATCGCCGGGTTCGGTTTCCTCTCGATGTTGCTGATGAGCAAATACTTCTTCCCATCCCGAATCAGTGCGATCTCCCTTACCCAGCCTGTGACCGGCATCCTCCTAGCCTGGTGGATCCTGGACGAAGAGCCGAGCGAGCTCCTTTGGGTCGGTGGCATACTCGTTATGGCGGGTGCGCTCCTCGCACAGAAACGCAGCCCTCCGGCAAAACGGATTCGTTCTGCGGCACCGGTGAACCAGCCGTCATCCGGCGGAGACGCGTAAGCGAAATTGGCGGAAATCAAACGTAGGCCCCTGACCCCGCGCGCCGGTGCGTTTGCCGTGACCGTCGGCATCTTCTGGAGCGGCAACTCCATCGCCATTAAAGCGGGACTCGATTACGCCGGCCCGCTCCGTATCGGATGGATGCGATTCGTCGCGGGCGCAATGGTGACGCTCGTGTGGGCGATCGCCACAAAGGCGGACCTCCGGATTCACCGGAAAGAGTACATACCGCTGATATTGCTCGGGTTGTTGTTCACCGTCCAGCTCGTGTTCATGAACCTCGGCATCAAGTACACCACCGCCGGTCACGCCCTCTCTTTGAACGTGACCACGTCCATATGGACGGTCCTGCTGGCACACTTCTTCATCGCCGGAGATCGCCTGGAAAGAGGGCGGTTTCTGGGAATCCTTGTCGCTTACGCCGGTATCATCGTGATCTCCTTGGACGGTTTACGTTCCGGCTTGAACCGGGACATTTTGCTGGGTGACGGACTGTCGCTTATCTCGGCGTTTCTTTTAGCGGCGCGACAGATTTTTGCCGCCCGGCTTGTCGAGGGAATCGACCCCAGCAAGCTTTTGCTGACGCAGTTCCTCATGGGAACGATCTTGTTCATCGCCATGAGCACCGTTTTCGAGTCTGAGCCCTGGTCATGGGCTTGGGAGTTGTGGACCTCACTCATCTACCAGGGAATCGTAATCGCCGGGTTCGGGTTCATCGCCAGCCTGTGGTTGATCTCTCGCTACTTTCCATCTCGCCTGGCCGCCCTCGGGCTGATATCGCCAATCAGCGGCATCCTGTTAGCGTGGGCCATCCTTGGCGAAACACCGACTTCGAACCTGTGGGCCGGGGCTGTTCTTGTGATGTTCGGAGCGGGGCTGGCTCAGCGTCGAAAGCGTTCGAACAGTACGGTGACTCCTGACGGTGATCCGGAACGCGCAGCGGCCGACTGATCTTTGGCGATTGGTATCGCCTTCCCGAACGCGTTGACCGCGCCCATATGCGGGTGTACCTTCCCGGCAATGCCACCACCCCAGCACCGCAGCATCACCCCGCGCGCAGGTGCTTTCGCCATCTTCGTCTCGGCGTTGTGGTCCGGCAACTCCATCGCCATCAAGTCCGGGCTGGAGTACGCGCCGCCACTGCGGCTCGGCTGGTACCGATTCCTCACCGGCGCTGTAGTGATCGTGATATGGGCGATCTATACGCGTGCAGATCTTCGGGTGCGCCGGCGTGAGTTCCGGATCCTGACAATCCTGGGTCTGCTCTTTTGCGTTCAGCTCGCATTCATGAACCTGGGGTTGAAGTACACAACGGCTGGCCACGGCGCAGTGCTTTCCGTGACGTTCCCGATCTGGATGGCGATCCTGGCCCATTTTTTCATCGCAGGGGATCGGATGGTTCCATCTCGACTTTTCGGAATCCTGGTGGCCTACGCGGGTGTGGTGGTGATCTCGCTGGACGGTCTTGGCGGAGACGCGTCGGGCGAGGTGCTACTGGGCGACATACTCTCCATCATCGGGGGCTTCCTGCTGGGCGCTCGCCTCATATACAACGCCCGGCAGTCTGGAAGAATTGACCCGAACAAGCTGTTGCTTGCGCAGGCCGCGTTCGGAGCAGCGGTGTTCATACCTGCAGGCCTGATCTTTGAGGGCGAACCCTGGATCATGAATAAAGAGCTCGCCATTTCGATCTTCTACCAGGGCGCCGTGATCGCCGGGTTTGGATTTATCTCCAACCTGTGGCTCATCCAGCGATACCTGCCATCCCAGGTTGGTGTGCTAAACCTGACCCAGCCGGTCTTCGGCATCATCCTGGCCTGGTTGATCCTGGACGAGCCGCTCACAAACTTGTTGTGGGCTGGCGCGATTCTCGTGACGCTGGGAGCCGGCCTGGCGCAGCGCAGGACGCGCAGGGACAAGACTCCACCCCGAAACTGCCTGAGAACTACACCTGGGCCGACGACCCAGCGTATCGGGATTACCGACCCAAATGCTTCAGACGAACAAAGCGAATAAGGCCCTCCCGCATACGTCGCGGCCAACGACCATATAATCGGCTCCTCCCAATACGCTTTACTCCGATAACTTGTCCTTAGTTCGATTTTGGGATCTGTTGTCGGGATCGATTCTGGAACTCGAAAGGAAATGACCGTGGCCAAGCTGAGCAGACGCGCCGTAGACGTGATCGATTCCCGCCTGTGGCATCACCTTGCGCTCGGTGTTCACCCGGCATGTGCCATCGCTGCGTACAAAGACGGCGAGCTCGTCGTCGACATGTGGGGCGGAGAGATCGGCTCAGGGGACGGCTCCAAGGTTTCCGCGGACACCCTGTTTAGCGTCTGGTCCTGTGGCAAGCCGATGGCCGCTGCATGCCTCTGGGTGCTCAAAGAGCGGGGCAAGGTGGACTGGGACGATCTTGTCGGAGACATTTGGCCGGGCTACGGGATCAACGGCAAGGCATCCACGACCGTCCGCCACGTGCTGACACACCAGGCGGGAGTGCCGACCACGCCGGCGGCGATCACCGAGATGGCGGCCGGCGGGAAGGCTGACCGGGCGACAGTAGTTTCCGTGATGGAGTCCGCTGAGGCAGAATTCGAGCCCGGTTCTGCGATCGAATATCACAGCATGACCTTCGGGTTCTTCGTAGTAGAACTGGTGCAACGAATCTCAGGTCAGAGTTTCGAGGACTTCTTCCAGGCGGAAGTCGCCGGTCCCCTCGGACTTGTGGATACTACTTACGCCCTTGACGCCAAACGAATGCCGAGGCTGGCGCGTCTGACATCGATGCCAGACTTCACTGACCCGTCTCTGGCGGAACTCGGCAACTCTGAGCTATTCAAATTCAACCCGTCGCCGGGAGGAAATGGCACTTCGACAGCGCGCGACCTCGCACGTTTCTACAGCGTTCTCGTGCATGACGGCTCCGTTGACGGGGAACAGTGGTTGAGCGCTGAGACTATCGCCGATGTGACGGCGCTACACGCCGAGGGTATAGGCCCTGTTTCCGGCAGCGAGTATAAATTTGGCCTCGGCCTACAGCTTGCCAAAGAGGGACCCGGGCGAATGGGAGATGCTCCGAGTCCTCGCGTGTTTGGACACGGCGGAGTCGGTAGCTGCATCAGCTGGGGAGACCCTGGCTTGAAGGCAGGCGTCGCGATCGTCACCTCAGGCATGCAGCCTGACGAGGTGAACGACCCGCGGTTACAGATGTTCTCTCAGCTGGTCAAAGAAGCGCTGTCGGGGTGACGCCCGGTTTAGAGCATGTGGGTACGTTCCCGGGAGCGCGGTGGGATTTCGGCGATCCAGAGTCGTTCGGATTTGACGCGACACGCCTCGCCGCGGTCGGCGACTGGCAGGCGGGGCACGCCGGTGACTCGCCGTACCGGCTGCTTATTGTCAGACACGGCCGAATTGCGGCGGAGTGGCACGGCGGCGGCATAGGACCGGAGGATCTGCAGGGGCAGGCATCAGCTTCAAAGTCCACATACTCAACGGTCCTCGGCATCGCGATTGCTGAGGCCGTGATCGGTTCGGCGGACGATCTCGTGGCCGATTACTATCCAGAATTCCTGGATGTAGCCCCGGACGAGGGGCCAAAAGAGAATCGATACGCGTTCCCGGAAAACGCCGGGATCACGTTTCGGCAGTTAATCGGCAACATGTCCGGCTACATGAAGCCGGGAGAATCGCCTGGACGCACGTTCAACTACCAGACATTTGGCATGAACGTGGTGACACACGCCCTGGCGTCCGAGTACTCGATGTACCGCACGTCAGATCCTGAACGAGGTGCGGGTTTTGGGAGGCTTGCCGAACGTAAGCTCTGCAACTTGATCGGCGGATCATGGAAGTGGGTGTATTCCAACTTCGAACTCCAAACGAATGCAAAGCTTGGTGTTTTCGGATACGCAACGACGTTCCAAATGACTGCCCGTGACATGGCCCGACTAGGGCTTTTGTGGTTGAACGATGGCAATTGGTCGGGGAAGCAGATTGTTCCGGCCGGTTGGATTCGACAGGCGACACGAGTCTCAGACATGCTCCTTCAGCACGAGCCCAAATCACTGTGGCAATACGGCCTCGGTTTCTGGTGCAACGATCAGGGAATGCTGTGGCCCGACCTTCCAAAAGACTCGTTCGCCGCCGTCGGCGCGGGAAAGCAGTTCATCTGGGTCGATCGCGAGCATGACCTGATAGTGGTGCAAAGTCCGGGGACGTTTGAGGGTTCATTCAGCCCCGCTATCGGTGCGCAGGCCGCAGAGCAGGTGCTGGCAGCGCTGAACTGAGACCCATCGGCCCACGTGGAGCGGTCAATCGGCCATTTCTCCGTGTATTGTTCACGCCGTTGCCGATCACACAGATCCGTTGAACGGGAGAACGTGCATGAAGATCAAGCAGATTCGCGTCGTGGAACTGGACATCCCCGTGACGCCGCCGAAGTCGAAGCCAACACGTCCTGCAGCCAACAAAGTGTCTGCCCGTCGTGCGCTCCCGATCAACTACTACCCGGAGTTCCCGACCGGGTTTGGGAAGATGCCCGGCGCTGGGGCAGGAGATGTCTGGGTGCAGGTGATCGCAGAGGACGGCACGTTTGGGCTTGGCGCCTGCAGTTACGGCGAGCCGGTGGCGGCGTTAGTAGACTACCACTACGCCCCACTGCTTGAAGGTAGAGATGCACTCGCAACGGAGCTCCTGAACGACCTTATGTGGCGTTCCGTGCAGAACTACGGTGCGAGCGGTCTTGCGACGGTGGCGCGGTCTGGCGTTGATCTGGCTCTCTGGGACCTCAAGGGCAAGCTGCTCGACGTACCGGTGTATAGCCTCCTGGGCGGCCCTGTCAGGGACAAGGCCCTTGTGTACGCAACCTGCGACGACCTGGACTGGTCGCAAGAACTTGGTTTCAAGGCGTTCAAGATAAGCAACCCGGCCCACTACCGAATGGGGCTTGAAGGCGTGAATCTGGCAGAAGAGCACATCGCCAGATCCCGTGAGCAGGTCGGGCCGAACGCAGAGTTGATGTACAACCCGGTCAGTTCGTTCAACGTTGAGTTCGCCATCAGGGTTGCGGATCGAGTTCGGCCGTACAACTTACGCTGGTTTGAGGAGCCGCTTATTTCGAGCGATCTTGAGGGCTATGTAGAGTTGAAAAAGGCGGTTAACTGGGTCCCGATTGCCACCGGCGAACACCACCACGGACGGCAGGCTTACCGGCAGCTAGTCGAGAGGCGTGCGGTGGATATCCTGCAACCGGACATGAAGTGGTCTGGCGGGCTTACGGAGGTGATGAAGATCTACACCATCGCCGAAGCGGCGGGACTCATTACGGTTCCACACACCGCCGCGGGAACACCGTGGGGACAGCATTTCGCCATCGCCGCGCCGGAATCGCCGATTGCCGAGTACTGGATGGGCAGTGATCCGGGAATCCCGTTGGATGAGGTCTGCCCGATTCCCGGAATGCCGATGCCGAAGGACGGGTATATAACGCCGTCCAACGCGCCCGGGTTTGGGATGGAGATAAAGGCGGAATGGATCGGTCCCTGGGATCACACAGCGGCAGCCAGGGCGCGGGGCATCGCGTAGTCCCGGTACCGGCTATCTACAGGGTTCGCCTGAATTAGTCTCCGACGGCATCGAACACCGGTCGCCAGTCACCATCGACCGGCCACGTAAGCTGGCTGGCGATGTTGTCGTGCGGCCGGAAATCGATTTTAACGTCTTCTACTCGTTCGCCCACAACTTCGATGTCGTCCAGCGTGAGCCTGCGTAGCTCCATGGCGTACCGGAGGTAGCCAACCTGGTCCAGTCGATAGCCCATCGCCTGTAATCCGATCACGTCCGCAGCGATGCTGTGTGCCGAGGCCAGTGTGATCCGGGAGTCAATGGGATCACCGCTGACCGGTCCGTTGCCCTGCATGCCCTCGGTGCCGTCGAGGACCGTGAGATCGGGAGCAATATGTTGTGCCATCTTGGCAAGTGTGAGGTTGATCGCTTTGCTGCCCCGGTGGATCTTCTCCTTTTCGGATTTACCGGCCAATGTTCCGACCAGAATGTTCTTGAGGCCGAGCGTGACCACGACGTTGTTATGCGTCTTTGTTCGTGTCACAGAAACGACGTACGACTCTGACATGGTGCGTGACATGTTGAGGTACTGGGCGTTCAGTTTGTCGTCAAACGCAGCGACCTTCACGGTCTCGTCCGTATTGAGATCGAGCCACGTGACACTGAACTCGTCGGCGAGCGGCCGGTAGTTGTAGTTGTTAAATCCGTCGTCTGCGGAACCGATGGCCGGTCCGGCAGCGATTGTGAACTCGTTGACGCCTTTGCCCTTAAGGAATGTCAAAGTTGACCGCACGGCGTTTACGGGAGTCGCGCTCAATTGATTGAGGGTTGAAACGAAGTTGGGCTTGATCAAGACCGGGCGGTCCGGGATCTGAACCTGATCTGATATGAGGGCCAGCGCCTCAGGGACGGTGCTGGTGCGATCAGCCCCACTGACGAGACTCACCTTGATCTTGCCTTCGGCCATATTCGTCTCACTCCCGATGGTTCCGGGCTCATCCCGGTCTACACATGTTTGAGTTGCTGACTAATAAAGTGATGTTACGGCATATCAGACGTTGACCGCTTGGACTTGCCGACGGGGCGGTCTCGCCGAATAATGCCGCTGTAACTGAATCTAGTATCGGAGCGCAGCAATGACCGACGGGGCACAGGGCGGCAAACGCATTCTGGTGACGGGGATGAGCGGGCTGATCGGCGGTATGGCCGGTCGGTCACTCGCGCGGAACAACTACGTCCGTGCGTTAAATCGCCAGGACGTTGAGGGCGTGGACTGCGTGCGGGCGGACATCTCTGACCCGGAGGCCATCGGGCCGGCGTTCGAGGGCATCGATACGGTGGTGCACATGGCCGCGTATCTGGGTCCAGAGTTCTCAGGCCAGGTGTCCGGAAATCTTATCGGCGCATACAACGTGTTTGAGGCTGCACGCGAGGCAGGCGTTAAACGCGTCATATTTGGAAGTTCCGGCGCAACACAGATGCAGTACGAGGTGGACGAGCCGATAAAGGCGATGGTGGAGGCGCGCTGGGACGATGTGCCGTCACCACGGCGGATCCTCACCCCGCAGGATCCGCCCCGGCCCAACGGCATTTACGGCGCCGCAAAGTTATGGGGCGAGGCCCTTGGCCGCTACTACTCCGATGCGCACGGCATGTCAGTGATATGCGTCCGAATTGGCCGCGTGGTTAAAGAGGACTGGCCGTACGACGCACGACACGCGGCGGTGTATTGCAGTCATCGCGACGTCATTCAGATGGTCGAGAAATGTGTATCTGCGCCCGAATCAGTTCGATTCGATCTGTTTTATGCGGTCTCCAACAACCGCGGCCGTTATCGAGATATCGACCACTCGAGAGAGGTCATCGGGTTCGTGCCAGAGGATGGCATCCCGGAATGGCCGATGGAGCGTCCCGGGTAGAGCGATAAAGCACCGAGACCCTGTTCGGGCTTCTGGACTCATTGGAACGCGCATAAGTTGACTCGGGAAATTCAGGGAGCGCGGCCCTAGTATTTGTCGTCGCTGCGCTATAAAACGGACTACGTTACGAGAGGCGATTCCAAACGAAAGCGCATGCCAGCACGATGCGCATTCACACTCCTCACCCACATACACCTGCGGCATTCGAAAGATCCCACATCAGGGGCCGGGTGCGGCCGTACATAACCCAGGCGACGCTGGCATCACTTGCGCTGCTTGCGATATTGCTCATCGAGCAGGGCGTG
>JAPYSM010000042.1 GCA_029936485.1 Dehalococcoidia bacterium | reverse complement strand
CTCGCGGGACACGTGAAGCGCGGGATCATGGCCGCAGGCGGGTTCCCGCTCGAGTTCCCGACCATTTCGCTGGGCGAGTTCTTCCTGCAACCGACGTCAATGCTCCTGCGCAACTTGATGGCGATGGACATCGAAGAGATGATTCGCGGTTTGCCTATCGACGGCGTGGTGCTACTGACCGGCTGCGACAAGACAACGCCTGCCGCTCTGATGGGCGCGGCAAGCGCAGACCTGCCGGCCATCGTCGTCACCGGCGGTCCCTCGCTCAAGGGCAACTGGAAGGGCGAGGAGTTGGGTTCATGCACTGACTGCCGACGTTACTGGGGCGAGCTACGCGCCGGAACGATAACGCAGGAAGAGTACGACTCGCTTGAATCCGCCATTTATCGCTCGCCCGGCCACTGCATGGTGATGGGTACGGCGTCCAGCATGGCCGGAATCACTGAGGCACTGGGCATGACTCCCCCGGGCGGCGCATCCATCCCGGGAGCGGACATGCGCCGAAGTGCGCTCGCCGAGACGGCCGGACGTATGGTCGTCGAGCTCGTCGAAAAGGGCACCCGGCCTTCCGACATCATGACCGAGGACGCTATCGAAAACGCCATGCGATTCCTGATGGCGGCCGGTGGTTCGACGAACGCCATCGTCCACCTGACGGCCATCGCCGGGAGACTCGGATACGAGCTAACCCCTGACAAGTTTGACGAGATCTCTCGGGCCACCCCAACCATCGTCAATCTGAAGCCGTCAGGCGAGTACCTGATGGAAGACCTGTTCTACGCAGGTGGCATCGAGGCGGTCTTGAACCGACTCGCTCCCCTGCTCCACCTGGATACGATCACGGTCAATGGCCACACCCTCGGCGAGAACATTGCCGATACGGTGGCGATAGACGACAAGATTATCAAGACGCTTGAGACGCCGATGTATGAAGAGGGCGGGCTGGCAATGCTGAACGGTTCGCTGGCTCCTGACGGCGCTGTGATCAAGCAGAGCGCGGCTTCACCCGATCTGCTCCACCATGTGGGCCGGGCCGTGGTGTTCGAGAACTACGAGGACATGCACGCCCGGGTAGACGACCCGGGCCTGGACGTGACCAAGGATGATGTTCTTGTAATGAAGTCGGCAGGACCGGTCGGGGGACCTGGTATCCCGGAGTGGGGCATGCTGCCGATCCCGAAGAAGTTGCTGGAACAGGGTGTGCGAGACATGGTGCGCATTAGCGACGCCCGCATGAGCGGTACGGCTTTCGGCACTGTGGTGCTGCACATCTCGCCGGAATCGGCGATAGGCGGGCCGCTGGGACTGGTGCAGAACGGCGACATGATCGAGCTGGACGTGGAGGGACGACGGATTGATCTGCTGGTGGATGAGGCCGAACTGGAGCGTCGGAGAGCGGAGTGGAAGGCTCCCGTACCTCGTTACACACGTGGGTACGGCCTGATGTTCTCCGAGCACGTAATGCAGGCGCAGTACGGATGCGACTTCGACTTCCTGGTCGGCAACGACCCGGTTGAAACGCACGCCGAGATGCACTCCGCTGGGTAGTTGTGAACCTCATGGTAGAGGTCCCTCTGCCATCATGGAGTTCTGTGTTTACATACTCGCCAGTTTTCGGCGCACTCTCTATGTCGGCGTTACAAATGACCTGCCACGCTGTTTGACCGAGCATCGCGCAGCGAGTTACGCCACGTTTGTTGGCAAGTACCGCGTCAATCGCCTGGTGTATTTCGATTCAGCCGAATCGCCCATGGACGCTATCGAGCGCAAAAAACAGATCAAAGGATGGCGCAGAGCGAAGAAAATCGCGCTCGTTGAGGGATTTAACCCTGCGTGGCGTGATCTGAGCGAGGACATCCTAGGTGCGCCTGGACGATCCAACTCTCTGATTGAGTAATAACCGACTCCGGTACGAACGTGGTTGGTGCTTCTGTGTTTTGTTTCATGGTAAAGATCGCTCGGGATGACAGATAACGCCTCTCGCCCCTATTGCGTTAGGGTGATGAAGTGACCTCCCAACTCCCGGCAGGCGCAAACGCCAGACAGATCGTTGCCGATGGTTATGACGCCATCGCCGATACCTATTTGGTGGAGGCGCGGAAGGACAATGGTGGCCTTCGGGAGCGGTATATTCGGTATCTCACGGAAGGCTTGCCGGGATGCTCTGATGTGCTCGATCTCGGCTGTGGAGCCGGGGAACCCGGCACAAAGATGCTGTCCGTTTATTTCAACGCCTCCGGCGTCGATATCTCTTCAGGGCAGATCGCCCTGGCGAGGTACAACGTTCCGAACGCGAGATTTCAGGTGGCGGATATCGTTGAGGTTGAATTTCCTGACGAGAGCTTTGACGCCGTCACCGCGTTCTACTCGATCATCCACGTCCCGAGAGAGTTACAACCCGGATTATTAGAGAAAATCGCCGGTTGGTTACGGGTTGGCGGTCGATTCATCGGGACATTCCATTTCGGCGAGAGCCTTGAGGACTACAACCCCGACTGGCTCGGCGCTCCAATGTACTGGAGCGGGTACGGCCCCGAAGATAGTCGGTTGATGGTGGAGGCGGCGGGCCTCAGGATCATCAGTGCTAAAGACGAAACTATCCAATTTGATGTCGACGGGGGACCCACAACGTTCCACTGGATCGTCGCAGAGAAAGCACAGGGACAATGACCGAATCAGACGAACGAATTTCGATAGCCCTCCTTAATCACATGAGCCAGGACGAGTTCGTCGACGCGGTAGGACCGGTGTTTGAGTACGCGCCGTGGGTCGCGGCAAATGCCTGGGTCGGGCGGCCGTTCGAGGATGTCGGTGTGTTGCACGATGGGATGGTTCAGGCGTTGAAAGACGCCGATCGAGGCAAGCAAATCGAATTTCTCCGCGGTCACTCCGATATGCAGGTAACGCTGGAAGCGATAGACGTCATGACGCCCGACTCGCGACAAGAGCACATCAGCGCCGGTTTCGACAAGCTGACCGATGATGAACAGAAGCGGATAGAGCACCTTGTAAGCGCTTATAAGACAAGGTTCGGCTTCCCGTTCATCGCCGCGTTACGGGGCCGAAACGCAATCGAGATACTTGCACTGGCCGAACAGCATCTGGGCAACGACAGTACCGATATGGAGCTGTACTTCGCCTTCAGCGAGGTCGCAAAGATTACTCGCATGCGCCTGGACAAGATGGTGGTCTAAGGGTCGAACCCCGTTGAACATAAAGAGGGCGTCCCGTAAGTCGGGACGCCCTCTTTATTGTCTAATAAGCTGATCGTTTCGCCTTACAGCGTCGCCTCTACAGGCTCGCGGACGTAGTCGAGCAGGTTAGGCTCTGCGATGTCCGGCTCGCCCTTGACCGATTCGCACAACTCGAACGCCGTGCGAACCGTCTCGTCGTCACCCTCAAGCGCCAGCACAATCGCTCCCTCGGACCCGGCGACACCGCCAGAAGCCACGTGGACCGCCTTCACGCCGGTCAATCGCTCAAGAGATTGAATCTCAGTAACCACCAGGGCGGTCGTGATCGGCATGAACCCGGCTACTGAACCCATCACGTAGTTGTGCAGGTAGTTTCCGGTGTACTTGGAGGCTTCGAGCACCGAGGGGATCAATCGCTCCAGGCTGACGGGTGTAATCCAGTGCGCGCCCCGGGCGGTCAGAACCGGCCAGATTCCGCCGACTGTGCCGCCCGCCGGGTGTGCTGCGAGGACGCCGACATGGCCTTCCGGGTCCACTGCGTTCGCACCTTTGATCGACACATCGGTGTGGGAGAACTGGTTCAGCGCCACGTCCGGGGGCGTCTCGGATAGCTTGCCGTCCTTGAACACCCAGGGTCCAAGACGATCCTCGTCGATGATCGACGCTAGTCGGCCTTTGGCGATGATGCCGGCGGTCGCGTTCTGCTTTTCGACGTGAATGCCAAGTTCGTCCAGGACGTACGCCATCGTCACGCCGCGGGACACGACAAACCAGCCCTTGTCCAGGACACGCTTCACTTCCTCAAGCTGCATGATCGCCTTCGCTATGAGTCGCTTGCCCTCGGTTGGGCGCAGCATCACCATCGCGTGGGACCGGTCATCTCGGATTCCTACGAGAGGTTTCAGATAGGGAGACGTGTCGTAGAACATTCTTGGGCCTTTGCTAAATGAAGATGCAATTGATATGCCGGATCCGGCCAGCGGGCAAACGCACTGCCACAAGGTGGTCAGCCGGGATTCAACGGCGGAGATTGTACTTCGGCAATCGTGAGAAAAGCGTGAGGCATATAGGCGCGATAAAACACGCGTTTAGCGCATTAAAACCACGTTGGTTCGATGGACCCTACGGAGTGGGCGCGTCCACCGGGATCAGCCCTTCAGACTTCATCTCGGACCACATGGCCTCAGGGATTTCGACGCGGATCAACTCCACGTTCTGGACCACCTGCTCCGGAGTCGCTGCTCCGGGTATTACCGATGCCACGGCGGGGTGCGCGAGCGGAAACTGGAGCGCCGCCGCCCTCATGTCGACGCCGTGTGATTCGCATACGCGTTTCAGGGCGCGGGCCTTGTCGATCCACTGAGGCGCCGCCTGCTCGTAGTTGAACGCCAGCGGACCATCCAGATCCGGTGCCGCAAGGATTCCGGAGTTGTAAGGGCCGCCGGTCGCTATCTTGACGTTTTTCTCTACACAGAGCGGCAGGAACTCCGGGTAAGCATCGTGGTCTAGTAGGGTGTAACGGCCCGCTAGCAGGATGATGTCGAGCTCGAAGCGTTCGATAAACCGACCCGGCATCTGCCACTGGTTCATGCCACAGCCGATCGCTTTCACGACGCCCTGCTCGCGCAATTCGATCATCGTCGGGAAGGCCGTCGCATTGGCCTCATCTTCCATGTCTTGTACATCCGGGTCGTGGAGGTACAGGATGTCGACATGGTCCAGGCCGCTGCGCTCAAGACCTTCTTCAAGCGCACGCATGATGCCGTCTCGAGACAGGTCGAACTTGGCGGTTAGGTGCGCAATACCGTCCATCTCCCACTCGCCGGGGTCGGCTTCGTCCGGCACGAGCACCCGGCCCACTTTTGACGAGAGCACAAACGAGTCACGCGGGTAGCGGCCGAGAACTTTGCCATACCGTTTTTCGCTGATGCCGTTGCCGTAAAGCGGTGCAGTGTCGAAGTACTTGATCCCGACCTCGTGCGCTTTGGCGATCGTGGCAAGCGAGGTGTCGTACGCGGGCGCTTCATCCCTTCCGTCTGCCGAGCCCCGTCCGGAAATAAACACGCCGCCCATTCCGAGACGTGTCACCTCAGCGCCATGGTCGCCAATCGGGATGCTCTCGAACGGGTTCACGAAGTCACTCCTGTGGGCACAGCTGTCAATTGATTGGGATTCCGGGTGTTTTGCGAGGCCGGAATCTAGATATTCCCGGCGATGGCGTCGCCCACCCCGGTGGTGTTGGCGCTGCCGCCGAGGTCGGGCGTCAGGATTTCGCCCAACGCCAGAACGTCCTTAACACTTGCCTCGATGGCGTCCGCGGCGGCCTCATCGCCCAGGTGGCGGACCATCATCGCCCCGGTCAATATTTGGGCCATCGGGTTCGCCAACCCCTGGCCTGCAATATCCGGAGCGCTGCCGTGCGTCGGCTCGAACATCGAAGGGTTCTCCCGCGTCGGGTCGAAGTTGGCGCTGGAAGCCAGCCCCATGCTGCCCGTGATCACTGCGCCGATGTCCGTCAGAATGTCACCAAACAGGTTGCTTGCGACCACAACATCGAACGACTCCGGCTTGCGGATGAAGTCCATACATGCGGCGTCGATCAACAGCGTGTTCGTGCTGATATCGGGGTAGTCGCCAGACACCTCTTCAAACGTTCTGTCCCAGAGCACCATGCTGTAGCCAAGCGCATTGGACTTCGTGATAGAAGTGAGGTGCTTCCCCTTGTTGCGCTTGCGGGCCGCCTCGAACGCGTAGCGGATGATGCGTTCGCAACCACGTCGAGTGAACGCCGCCGTCTGCACGGCCACCTCGTCAGGTTGCCCCTCATACATGAAGCCGCCCATACCGGAGTACTCGCCTTCTGTGTTCTCCCGGATGACGAGCATATCGACGTCGTACGGCTTTTTGCCGGCGAGCGGTGACGTGACGCCCGGGAACAGGATTGAAGGCCGCTCGCACACGTACTGGTCAAAGGTACGTCGGATGGGCAGGAGAAGGCCGTTCAGGGTTATATGATCCTGGATGTCCGGCTGGCCAACGGCGCCCAGAAAAATGGCGTCGTAGCCACGCAACTGTTCCACACCGTCGTCGGGCATCATCTGCCCGTGTTCACGGTAGTACTCAGAGCTCCACGGAAACTCGTCGAAAATCCAATCGATGCCGAATGTTGACCCCGCAACCTCCAGGACTTTCAGCGCTTCGCCAACAACTTCTATCCCGATTCCGTCGCCCCTGATTACGGCGATCTTGTGCTTGCTCATGTTTCCGCCTGTTCTGTTGTCCAAAAAGGTTTGTTGGTTAAGTTAGATCCGGGTCAGCCGATCTCGCTTACCCGCCTGATTGCGTTTCTATTGGAACTATTGCCGCCGCGATGTCGTGATCCGAGAGGCCGGTGTCTCGGCCTTCGTACAGGATCTCGGCTGCGGCGGTCCCGGTCGGCATAGATAGCTTCATCTCGTCAGCCATCGTCATGATGATGCCGATGTCTTTGATCAAATTGCGCATCGGTGCGCCGGAGTTTCCAAACTCTCGGGTTGCGGTGATCGGGCCAGACCGCCCGACCATTGTGCTGCCGCCGAAGCTCTTCTGGAGCAGGTCGGTGGCCTTCAAGATATCGACGCCGGCGCTGTTGGCAAGGTTGAACGCCTCTGCGGCGGCGACCGTGTGGATGCATGTCAGAAGCTGATTGATCAATTTCATCGCCGTCCCGGCTCCGGTCTCTCCGAACCGTACGACGTTCGTCCCCATCTTCTCGAATTCTGGAAACGCAGAGTTAAACGCTTCCTCATCCCCGCCGACCATGATCGATAACGTCCCGTCGGTCGCCCCGGCCGGTCCGCCCGATATCGGCGCATCAAGGAACTTTGCGCCTACACGATTGGCGTGATCGGCGGCTTTCTTTGAGAGTCCAACACTCACGGTGCTGTGATCCGTAACGATCGTCCCCGGATTTATGTTGGCAAAGACGCCGTCATCGCCCATAAGGATCTGCTCACAGGTCTCCTCGTTCGGCAGGCAGACGAAAATCCGTTCGCATTGAGACGCAAGTTGTCCCACGCTTGTGGCCGCTTCTGCGCCCATGTCCTCGAGTTCACGGACAACCTGTTGGCTCCGGTTGTGGACCATCAGCGTCGTCCCGGCGTCCAACAAGTTCACCGCCATTGGTCGTCCCATGCTGCCGAGTCCGATGAACCCGACCTTTTTAGCTGGCATAGCTGACGTGAATCCTTCTGATCGAAAAACTGGTAGAACTGAACGTGGTCGTGAATTCGACCCCGCCGATGGGCCGCGTTTGGCCCGTTTGAAGCGGGAGCGATTATATACTCCAAGACGGCACGCCCAGAATTCGTCCGGGTCAGTATCCGGCTGTTCAAAACGCGCGCCCGGCAACAGTCTCTATGACGTCAAAAACTGGGAGGCCATGAATGGCGATTCTGCGCCTGGCAGACATGATCACTTCTGAGTCAGCACCGGGGATAGTCGGACGCCGTATCGGCGGGCCTAACTCCGGCGCAACCCAGATCACTTCTGGACTGAATACCCTCGCTCCGGGGGCGATCATCACCTACCACTCCCACCCGGACGCCGAGATCATGCATTACGTGATCGAGGGCGATGTCGAGTGCGTACTGGACGGACATCGGGTCAGTCTTCATGCGGGCGATGGCGCACTGGCGCCGGTCAACGTGAAGCATTCTTTTGAAAACCGCAGCGGAGCACCGGCGAAGTTCATAACCGCCGGGACCACTATCGGCGCAATCCGGGAAGACCAGGATCTCGATCCCCCCAGCCACGATCCACTCCCGAGATATGTGGTGTTCGCCGAGGACGTTGTTCCAACGTATCCCTGGCCCGGAACGGAACGATTTGATCCAATGGACGCCAGTTTCGGCTCGTCCACGCTGCTTTTCAGCAAGGGCGTTATCGCGCCCGGCTCCCTAGGTCCTCCCCATTTCCATCCAGAGACAGAGGAGTTCATGTACTGCCTGGAGGGCGAACTGATGGCGATGTACAACGGCGAAGAGTTTCCTCTTCACGCCGGAGACATGCTCCTGGCCGAGCCCGGCACGCACCACGCGATATTCAACGCTTCAAATGATATGGCGACCCTAATTGCAATCCACCCGACGACCGCGCCGGTGCGGGAGTTGGTGGACTGGACGCCATCGCAGCCCCTTCCAACGATTCCTGCCAACTAGCGCACACATTAGAAATCTGGAGCATTCCCACACATGACGATTCTCCGACTCAAGGACCAGAAGGTTACTTCGCCTTATCCCGGAGTCAGTCAACGAAATCCCGCGGGCGCAGAAACCGGCGCCACTCAGATACGTGTATTTGACGCGGTGATCCAGCCCGGAGCGTCGATCCCCTATCACGCACATCGCAACACCGAGGCGACCTACTTCGTACTTGATGGCGATATCTCGGCGGTGGTGAACGATCATCGCGTGGATCTTCATTCGGGAGACCTTGTGATGGCCCCTCCGGGGGCCGGCCACGGCTTCACAAACGCCGGAAGCGGCGAAGCGCGGATCGTGACGATGTTCCCGCACACGAATCCTGATGTGTCTCATCTCGACCCGGGAGAGCCCGCCGGTGGCGATCTTCCTCCCTACATCGTGCCGAGGGCCAACGTTGAAGCATGGACGCCATGGGAGCGATGCACCCGATACGACATGATGAACCACGAGCGGGGCGCGCTTTCTACCGCGTTCAGCCAGCTCGATTTCGAGCCAGGTTCCATGGCCCCTCCACACTTCCACCCGGAGACAGAAGAGGCCATGTACTGCATCGAAGGCGAGTTCATGGCGATGTACAACGGCAGAGAGATTCCGCTTCGCCCGGGAGATATGTTCGTCGCAGAGGCCGGGGTCCGACACACAGTGTTCAACGCATCTGAAAAGCTGGCGATTTTATTGCCGCTTCATCCGACGGTTGTGCCGGTGCGAGAGCTGGTGGACTGGAGCCCGATCACACCTATGCCGTCCTAGCGTTGACGGGGTGACGGCTCAAAGTTGACCTTGTTCAGGACATCGCCGTCCAGGAATGACAGCACGTTGTCCACGACCATCTTCAGGCTGGACGCAAGCGCGGCGTCCGTCGTGCTTGCGGTGTGGGGCGACAACAGAGCGTTGGGCAGCGTACGCAACCGACTGTCCGCCGACAGTGGCTCCGACTCAAAAGTATCGAGTCCCGCTCCAGCCAGCGCACCATCACGCAACGCCTCTTCGAGCGCCTGCTCGTCGATCATGTCGCCGCGTGAAGTGTTGATCACAAACGCCGAAGGCTTCATCTGCGACAGTTCGGCGGAACCGATCAGGTGATGTGTTTCTTCGGAGCCGCGCAGATGGATGGAGATCGCATCAGACTTCGTCAGCAACGTCGAGAGATCGACGAACTCCAACTCGGTCGTGGCCCGGTTGTAGAGCTCAGGGTGGAGCGTCCACGCGATAACGTTCATCCCGATACCACGTGCGATGGCAGCCATCTGCTGCCCGACCCGCCCTGCGCCAAGAATACCGAGCGTCTTTCCGTGGAGCTGCGTGATCATTCCCCGGGGCCATTCCCCCTGGTGGATCCGGTAATCCAACTGTCGAACCCTGTGCGCTATCGCAAGAAGAAGTGCCAGAGCGTGCTCGGCCACCGATGCAGTCGCAATTCCCGGGGTGTTCGTTACGGTGATCCCAAATCTCTGGGCGCTTTCCAGGTCTACGTGCCCGGCGTTCAGCCCCCACAGGGCAAGGTGTTTGAGTCGCCCACAGCGCGACAACACTTCGTAATCAAAGCGCGTAGATGCCCGGACATTCAGGACCGTATGTGCGGTCGCGATCCGCTCAACGATCTCGTCCGTTCCCGACGGCAAAGTGTCGAACAGCTCTAGCTCGATCTCTGGAGAAGAGCGCAGTCGCACTAGCGCAGGGGTGTCGCTTACCACAGGCGGGGCATCGTCTATGACTACCACTTTGACCAAAAGCGCTGCCCGATTTCCTCTGTCAATTCTCGATGCGGGGAACGTCCCCTGAGCCGAATCACTTTGTGACGGTGTCGTATTTCTGCGTGCTAACATACCGCCGCCCTATGGGCGAGCTTGATATCCCGGCTGCTTCCCGACAATACGACGGGGCTCATTGTTCTGTACGAACTTGAAATCTTTCAAGTGCCTATACGGCGCTTTACAAGTGATCCACCAGCGATTCAGAGGTCCAATTGCTTCAAATCTCGGCCTGCGCATGGGCGCTCTCGACACCTCCCAGACAGTCCCTGGACCGCATCAGTCTGGCCGGTTTTGACACGGTGGACCTGTGGCCCAACTCGTTCGACGGGGTCGGCAGTGCCGAGGAGATCACAAGCCGCGGACTGAAGCCGGGCTGCTTTGGCCTGCTCGCCGGAGCGATGTCCGGCGGGCTGTCGCTCGACGATATCACTGGAGCCAACGCACAACCCGTGCTTGATCTCATGTTCGGCAACATCGACAAGGCGGCCGCTCTCGGAGTGAAACGGGCGTACATGGTCACGCCGTCGGAATACCCGGCAGACGACTCGCATTTCCTGGACTCCATCCGGGCGCTCGGTGATCACGCGGCCTCGGCAGGAGTGAAGCTCTGTATAGAACCGCACCCGGGTCGCTCAATCCCTTCCGATGCGGCATGTCTTGAGTTCGTCAAGAAGTCCGAGCACGAAAACGTCCATGTTCTGGTCGATTTCGGCCACTGCCTGATCACCGGAGAGAGCCCGTCCGAGAGTATCCAGAACGCCGGGGATCGCCTCGGTTACGTCCACATCGACGATAACCACGGCAAATTCGACGACCACGTGGCACTGTTTGACGGCGTGCTGAAGGCGCCGGTCATCAACGATTTCCTGAAGACGCTGGTTTCACTACCGTACGACGGCGGGCTAGGCATCGAGTTCAAGCTGACGACGCCGTCGCCGATGTCGGCGATGGTCCAGGCGCGTGACTTTATCCGAGGCTGGGAGTCCCGCCAGGGCGTGACCGCCTAGCTGAAATGTGAGAGGCGTGGGCGTATTGCCATACGCCCCTACGATCGGGCGCGGCCTCAGCCCAGAAAGATCTACTCGTCATGAAAATCGAACGCATCAACCCGGACGGCCTGTACATACCGCCGTCCTATCACCACGTCGTCCGCGCATCAGGCGGAACGACACTCTGGATCGCGGGACAGGTCTCCACGGATGCCGCCGGTGATGTCGTGGGCGTTGGCGATTTTGAGGCCCAGGTGCGCCAGATATACGAGAACCTGCGCATCGCACTGGAGGCCGGGGGCGCTACTTTCGACAACGTGGTCAAGATGACGACCTTGATCGTCGATTTCGATCCCTCCGTACTGCCCGCACTGTTCGCCATCCGATCTGACTACGTCGACGAAAATTCGCCTGCGACCACGTTAATCGGCGTCCAGGCACTCGCACGGCCGGAGTACCTGCTTGAGATAGAGGCAATCGCGCTAGTGGACTGAGCTCGGGGCGGTCAACCGCATACCGCAGCGATAAGTGAGTCTATCGGCCTAGTGCGTGTGCCCACCCGGACCGTGCCCGTGGCGCTCCATTTTTCCGTCCACATCGTGGATGGCATCGTGGAACACCTTCTTGATTGCCTCGTGGCGCTCCGGGCTTTCCGGGATGGCCAGCGTATCGAGCCACTCCAGCCCGCCCTGCATCACGGTAATCAGGTGTTCGCCCGCTGATTGTTGGAACAACTCGCTGCCCTGCTCCACCACGTACACGGGCGAGGTGTGCGCGTTCATATTGACCGGCCACACGTGCCACGCAACGTTCTCGCTGCCGCAACGAGCGGCCAGCCAGCCGCTTCCCTTGATCTGGATATCCTCGCTGAGGGACATCGATAGTGCTCCCCCCGCGGCGCTCTCAGATGCGATCACGCGTCCGTTGAACACGATGTCCAGAGTGTGGATCGGAGAGGCAGATATCGCGGACACCTCTACATGGACGGTCCCTCCGCCCTGGCCGATTTTGATCTCATCGCCCGGGACCTGTCCTTCGGCGGTGAATGTGAGGATCGGGCCTGACGTTGTGACCGTCTTTCCTGCTCGCACCGCCCTGCCCCAAGCAGAAAACGAGAACTCGTCGTCGCCGATGTGGGCGTAGGTCCGCACACCTCCGACCGGCATCGATGCAGACATCTTGTCGGTCCCGCCAACCGCGGCAACTCGATACCCGGCGTTCAGCAACGCATACCACTCATGTACGGCGAACGTGTCCATGCTGGGTGACCAGAAGTCCCTGATCTCCAGTCCATCGATGACGCCCCGTATGACCTCGGCGTAAACCTCGGATTCCGGAAACGGGAAGTGCGGCACGATGACGACGCCGTCTTTTCGACGGCACTCTTCCGCCCACTCGCTCATGGCCCGTTTTACTGAGTCTCCGATGTAGCCCTCGGACGGTCCGCCCGTCGAGAGCGGGAAGATTGGCGAGCCTGTGTAGGCGAGCAGGTTGATGTGCCCCATCAGGTGCTGCCGGTTTTCGGTGCCGACCCAGATCAAGGTTTCGTCCGTGGATGATCCAGAAAGAGCGCCGGTAAGGTCGCCCACGTTGGTGAACAGATCGCCCCACTGTGCGGCGAGGAGGTTGACCATGTTCGTGTCTTCGGCCGCGGCTTCCAGTCGGGCCGTCTCGGGTGTCAGGAAATGGGTATGTGTATCGGCCGTGACCCAGCCGTCAGGCCGAGTATTTGCGATGCGATCCAGCGATATCGTTAGCTCTCGTTGGCCCGGCTCGATGTGGAGTTTTTGACGAACTGGCGCGTACTCGAAGCCCTTCACCACCTCCACATACACGTCGCCGACCGGCAGCTCGCCCTGGAGCGTCCCGTCCACATACGCGTACTGCGTTGATCCCAGGAGAAGGTCAGCGCCGTAGTCCTCAAACCAGTTGTCGTTCACCTCATGACGGTGGCCGTATGGAGGGATGTAACGACCGTCCGGGGCGCGGAAGTGGATGCGTGCTGGGGTTGGTTTGCCGGTTGCGGCGTCGATGATCTTTGTGTGCACCCAGGTCCGATCCGCCGTGAGCAGCCGAATCCTCGCCTGCCCGTCTGAAGCGGTCACTTCGCCGGATTCGTGCAGCCGTGACATGTCGAACTCGTGATCGCCTATTAATAGCGTCGAGTCCGGGTTGGCTGCGATATCCAACACTAAAGAAGAATCGCCGCCTGCTTCATCGCCCCAGCCCTTTCGGTCGTCCTCCAGCCACGTGTCGGGGTCGAAAGCCAGCACGGTATACGAGCGCGCAACGGTGCCAAGATCGATATCGACCTCCACCGATGAAGGATCAGAACCCTCTCCATCAGGTAGCTCCACGGCCACGCTTTCAAGCTTGCTGTGGCGAAGCGGGTGGTTGTTCCCATGGAACAGCGTGATCGCCCCGATACCGATCGACGCCCTGCCCGTGGGCGTGACCCGTATCCCCGAGATCTGACGATCAGGGTGCGGGTTTGGGAGCGCGAACAAGAGCCATGTGCCTTCGCCGTTCGTCAGAGAGTCCAGCGATCCGACATTGACGTTGAGCTGCATCCGACCCCACAGGTTTCTGGGCGACGGGCCGCGGAAATCCAGCGCCACCGGCTCAAGATGGTCCTTTGCCGCGTACGTGCTCTGGCCCCGGGTACGTGGGCTGTTAATCTCGAATTGGCGGCGTACCGGGACGGTGTGCTCCGATCCGTCTGCGTACACGAGCGTGTACTCGGCAAGGAGTTCGCCGGGATTCAGCGCGACCGGCGGGCGTCCTGCCTGAAGCGGGTACGGCTCACGCACCTGTCCTGTCTCATCCAGGGACTTGCCGTCGCAAACATGCTGGAACACGACGTAACCGACATCGCCTGATTTACCGGGAGCGTCGATACCTATCTCGACCGCATCAGTCGAGCCGTTGTCGCCCGCGACGATGATCGATGGGTCATCCGCTTCTCCGCCGGAAAACGGTATCCCCCAGAAGGTGTTCTCGCCGCCCGGCAGTCCGGCAACAGCGGGCGCGCTTCCTTCGTCCCACGGCGATCCATCGATTCGTGTGTTGTTGTAGTGAGGGTTCAGGTTTACGGGCGTGAATTCCGGCACAATAGTCTCCAGCTTGGCAGGTGCTTGCGGGGCGCATGGTACCCCGGAGTAAAGGTTTGTTCTCTGTCAGACGGCGCACAGTTACCTTTTCTGTCGACCCGAGGGCACATTGACTCAGCCAACCTCCAGTCCCACTTCTGATTCGTTCCGCCACCTCCTGACGAACACTGACCGCTTTATCGTGGCCGTAGAGCTTGAAACCTCTCGCGGGCTGGCGATGGAGGAAAGTTCGAGTCGGGCGCTCAGCCTGGCCCGACGTCTGGCCGGTTCCAACCCTGTTGACCTGATCTGCATCACGGACAACCCGGGCGGCAACCCGCACATCCGGCCGGAGGTGCTGGGTTACGAGCTGCTGGCCCGGGGACAGGAAGTTGTCATCAACTTCTCGTGCAAGGACTACAACCGCAACGGCGTCGAGAGTCGACTGTGGTCGCTCGGGAGCCTGGGGTTCGACAACGTCCTGGCACTAACCGGCGATTACCCGATCACCGGGCACGCAGGTGGACCACAGCCTGTGTTCGACATCGACTCCGTGGGTTTGCTGGAGGTGATGCGCCACATGAACGGCGGGCTTGAGGTTCCGTCGAGGCGAGCAGGCGGTGATCCTTACACGCTGCGGCAGACATCCTTCTTCCCCGGCGTCGCTATCAACCCGTACAAGTCGGTCGAGTCCGAGCTACTGCCCCAGTTCTTCAAACTCGGCCTCAAGCTGAGGACCGGCGGCGAGTGGGCGGTGACCCAGATCGGATACGACTCACGAAAACTGGACGAGCTGAAAAAGTACGCCGCGGCCAACGGGATGGACATCCCGATGCTGGGATCGGTTTTCGTACTGAACGCGCCCGCCGCACGCATGTTCAATCGAAACGGAATCCCGGGCGTCACAGTATCGGATGATCTGCTCCATCTGGCCGAAAAACACGCCCGATCTGAAGACCGGGGCCGCGCATTCTTTGAGGAGTTTGCGGCCAAACAAATCGCCGTATTACGCGGCATCGGGTACAGGGGCGTGTACTTGTCGGGCCGCCTCCCGTTGTCACGAATCCGTCGCGTGCTAGAGATCGAAACAAGTTTCGGGGCGGACGACTGGCATGATTTTGCAAAAGAGATCCAGTATCAGAAGCCAGGCGAGTTCAACTATTACGAACGCGACCCGGGCACCGGCCTCTGTTCTGATCAGGTCAACCATCGGTATCTGGAATCGAAAACCGATCGTGCCCTCAAGCGATCCAGAAGATCGGTGCCGCTGGCCTACAAAGCGGGGCGTGCCGCACACAATCTGGTGTTTGATCGCGGCGCCCTCGGATTTGGCGCAGCGCGCTGGGCGTACGAACGCGTCGGCAATCGTAGTCGTACCGGAAAACTTATGCATTTTGCCGAACAGGCGGTCAAGATTCCGGCTTTCGGCTGCCAGGATTGCGGCGACTGCTCCCTTCCGGACATCGCCTACATGTGTCCAGAGTCTCAGTGCGTCAAAAACCAGCGCAACGGCCCGTGCGGAGGATCGCACGACGGCATATGTGAGATCGGAGACAAGCGTTGTATCTGGGTCAAGGCGTACGAGCGCACCAAGGCGTACGGCGAAGAAGACGGGATGTTGGATCGGCCCGTGGTGTTCAAAAACGGGGCTTTGCGAGGCTCTTCAGCCTGGGCCAATGCCTTTCTCGGCCGTGATCACAATGCACAGGAACACGCCAGAGATGAGGCCGGTGCACCTACATCGTCAGATGCAAGACGATCTGCGGAGAGCACGGATTGACTGACATATAAAGAAATGTTTATATATCTTTATATCAAGGCCGCCCGAGGCTGCATCTATCCCGGAGAGTAATTGTGTCTCGCCATCTGAAATCCGCTGACGACTTCGTAACGATCGGCGAAAACATTCACAC
>JAPYSM010000218.1 GCA_029936485.1 Dehalococcoidia bacterium | reverse complement strand
CTCGTGCTGGACATCGGTGACGACTGCGCTGCGGTCCGTCGCGGGTCGGTCACGGATGTATACACCACGGACACGATGGTCGATGGCGTGCACTTCCGCATGGGGCAAATCTCGTGCCGGGACCTCGGCTGGAAATCGATCGCGGTTAATCTGAGCGATATCGCATCCATGGGCGCCCGGCCCGTTATGTCCCTCGTGACCCTGGGGCTGACGGGCGACGAGTCCGTCAACGACCTGGAAGAGTTATACCGGGGAATAGCGGATATTACGAACGAGTTCGGTGGAACCGTGGCGGGTGGCGATATTGTGCGTTCTCCGGCTCTCTTCATCACGGTCGCAATGACAGGCGAGGCGGTTGCCACTGCCGGCGGCGCAGCGTTCAATCGCGCTCGGCTGATGGCCGGTTCCATGACGGGAACGACCGCAGGGGCGGGATACCCGACCACTGCATCTCAACTGAAATTCGATGCCGATGCGAAACAGGATCCCGATGGAGCGGCACTATTACGACGCGATGCTGTGTCGGTCGGTGATTTGATCGCCGTCACGGGCACCATCGGCGATTCCGGTGGCGGCGTTCGAGTTCTTGCAGATGGGCTGTCCGGCGAAGAGGCCGACGCTTTGAAGCGAGCACATTTCAGGCCAACTCCGCGAATGGCCGCGGGGATAGGGCTTGTGACCCAAGGCGTGCTTACGGCAATGGATGTGAGCGACGGATTTGCCGACGATCTGGGCAAGATGTGCCGGGCAAGTGGAGTCGCAGCAAGGGTGAGAATGCCGGCGGTCCCCATTAGCGATGCGCTAAAGGCCTGTTTCCCAGACGATCACATAGAGATCGCGCTCGCGGGAGGCGAAGATTACGAACTCCTGTTCACGGCGCCACCACCGGTGATGGCCGCAATCGCCCCAACCCTTGGCGTGCCGGTTTCAGTCATCGGCGAAGTGATCGAAGGCGACGTTGGATCAGTCACGGTGCTTGATGAGCGCGGCTTACCGCTGGAGATGTCAGGCGGCGGGTGGGATCACTTGAATGGTTGATCCTGGGTCCGATTCGTTGACCATAAACTCCCGGTCAGAAGAAGAGACTGTACGCATCGGAATCGCTGTCGGCGCTGCAATGCAGTCGCGTGACGTGGTGCTTCTGAGTGGAGAACTCGGCGCCGGCAAGACCAGGTTCGTCGAAGGAATGACCCAAGGTATAGGGTCGGCTGCGGAAACGCGCAGCCCCACATTTGTACTGGTAAATGAATACGCTGGGCGCATCATGCTCGCCCACTGCGACCTGTACAGGCTCTCTGGGCCGGAGGAGATCGGCGAGTTGGGACTTGATGATTATCTGGAACGTGGTGCTGCGCTGGCTGTGGAGTGGCCGGTGCGAGCGAGGGGTGAGTTTCCACGAGAGGCGCTGGAGATGCACCTGGGGTTTGGCGAAGCGCCGGACGACCGGGTGCTCATAGCGACCGCAATCGGAGACGCCGCCAATCGGCTGCTGGAGGCGATGCGCACCGCAGCCGGAATCGGGCAACACACCGGAGGTGACCGGTGACCTGCCTTCTGGCGATCGACACTGCGACGCGATATGCAACGGTCGCTGTGTCTGTGGGCGGAAGTCTCTTCAGTAGAACCTGGTTTTCGCAACACAATCACGGGGTTGAGTTACTTCCACGGATCAACGAAACCCTCTCGGACGCTGGCCGTTCTACCTTGGATATCACCAACATCGCCGTCGTTATCGGCCCCGGCAGCTTCTCAGCGCTTCGGGTCGGGTTGGCCACGGCGCAAGGGATGGCGCTGGCCGGAGACGTTCAGCTTTTACCAATCCCAACATTTGAACTTGAGATAGAGCCGTGGACCGATTGTGACCGCCCGATCTGCGCTGCGATAGATGCCGGGTCCACAGGACTCGCGTGGGGACTCTTTAGCCCCGGTCAGAACGGCTACGATTTGGAAAAGAAGGGTATTGGCACGCCTGCTGACCTCGCCGAGGCGATCCCTGCGGACGCTGTTTTCTGTGGTGAATCGGCGCAGAAATTAGCCGATTATGTCCCCGGCGCGCGTCTCCTCTCTGCTGATGCGCCCACGCGCAGGGCTGACTCATTGATACGCCTCGCTGTGCGGAAGTTAGAAAGCGGCGAATCTAGTGACCCGTCAACAGTCGAAATTACATACGCCCGCTCTCCGAACATCTCGACACCGAAGCCACGGCTTCCAGACGGGAGCAGGGCGAAATAATTGTTATGTCTGCGTAGACAGACAGCTAATCGATTACTTAGTCAATCCAATACGCGAATAATTAGAAGGAATCGAACTCATATGGCCAACGAAAAGACGCTGATCCTGGTAAAACCAGACGGTGTTCAGCGGGGCATCGCCGGACAAGTCATCGCTCGCCTCGAGGCCACGGGTCTCCGGATCGTAGGAATGAAGCTGCTCCAGATCTCCGATGGGCTTGCGGCGGAGCACTACGGTGAGCACGAGGGCAAACCGTTCTACCCGGGACTCGTAGCATTCATCACATCTGGTCCGGTGGTGGCGATCTGTCTCGATGGCCCGAACGCAATTGCTATCGCGCGCAAGGTGATGGGATCAACAAACCCTGCGGAGGCCGACCCAGGCACCGTACGTGGCGATCTCGCCATCGACATCGGCCGAAACGTGATCCACGGGTCAGCTAACGAGGAAGACGCTGCGCGTGAAGTTGCGCTTTACTTCAGCGACGTTGATCTGGTGGACTACACCCGGGCAATCGACGGTTGGATCGTCGAGTAGCGGGTGTAGGAATGACGTTCGTCGGGTGA
>JAPYSM010000217.1 GCA_029936485.1 Dehalococcoidia bacterium | reverse complement strand
GAGATAGAGCGTGCCCGGGCATTTTGCAGATGATGCACGTCTGGGTGAGCTCGAGGAGCGACTTGGTGTCCGATTCAAGGACAGGTCGCTCCTCAGGCTCGCGCTCACACATAGCTCGTACCTGAACGAGAATCCATTGGAGTCTCTCGAATCTAACGAGCGGCTTGAGTTCCTGGGCGACGCTATTCTCGGCGCCGGAATCGGGCACCACCTCTTCCACGACGCCCCGGAAGCAGAAGAGGGCGACCTTTCGGCAATTCGGTCGCATGTGATCCGAGAACGTGCTCTTGCGCTGGCGGCAGGGCGGATCGGCCTGGGCAGTTATCTAACTCTTGGCCGTGGTGAGGTCGCCAACGGTGCACGTGGACGACCGTCAATCGTGGCGGACGCTTTTGAAGCCGTAATTGGCGCAATCATGGAAGACCAGGGCTACGAAGTGGCCTCTGAGTTCGTCGTCCGATGCCTGGAGCCTGAACTTGCCGCGGCAATGAACGCAGCAAAGGACCCGAAGTCTCTGCTTCAAGAGCGCGTCCAGGCGAATGGCGCAGCTCCGCCCGTATACCGGGTCCTGCAAGAGGACGAACAGGACGAATACGGACGGTTCACCGTGGAGGTTCTGATCGCCGGAAACGCCATCGCCACCGGAGTGGGACGCAGGAAGTTGGATGCTGAACGTATGGCGGCGGGTAAGGCACTTGAATCTGAGGGGTTTGCGGTAAAGCCGACAGATCATTGTGTTTCCGGCCCCAATGACGACGATAATTGATACTGAAGAGCACCGGCCCTCTAGCCACTCATCGATGACACGCTGCCTAACGGACGAGGGAGATCGACCTGCTTAGACGTTTACGGCGCAAAGGAAAGACCGAATCAAGCTCCTCAAAGACCGGGGCGCTGTGGTCTCGATCTATAGGCGCTCTGTTCCGACGCACCGCGCTTGATAACGATTTCTGGGATGACCTTGAAGAATCCTTGGTCGCTGCAGATGTCGGAGCGATTACGACCATGGAACTGTTGGATACCCTGCGCGACCGCGTATCCGACGAAGGATTGAAGGAACCGTCCGATGTGTGTGCACTTCTTCGTGAAGAGATGACGGCGCGTCTGAAGAATACCGGTGCCGGGAATGCGTTATCTGAAGAGATCGATACCGCCGTGCTGATTGTTGGCGTGAATGGCGCAGGCAAAACGACCACTATCGCCAAACTGGCCCATACGGCGAAAGCCAATGACCAAAAGGTAATACTCGCCGCGGCGGATACATTCAGGGCTGGCGCCATCGAGCAGCTTCAGATCTGGGGCGAACGGGTGGGTGTCGATGTGATCGCCCACCAGGCCGGGGGCGACCCAGGAGCGGTCGCCTTTGATGCGATGGAGGCCGCCCGGGCGCGCAACGCCAACATGGTGATCATAGATACCGCAGGCCGCCTGCATACCCAGACGAACCTGATGGACGAGTTGAAGAAAGTCCAGGGCATCATCGCGAGACGGGCCGGCGACTTTGACCAGCGGGTGCTGCTGGTGATAGACGGCACAACCGGACAAAACGGCCTGATACAGGCCAGATCGTTCACCGAAGCTGTCGAGTGTGACGGGGTGATTCTGACCAAGCTGGATGGTACTGCGCGCGGCGGCATAGTGCTGGCGATCGCCCGAGAACTGGACCTCCCGGTTCTATTCATAGGAACGGGCGAGACGCTGGACGATCTGGCGGTGTTCGATCCGGACGAGTTCGTGGACGCCCTTCTTCCCCAAGGGGCAGCGGAAGTCTGAGGTTGATCTCCGGCTTAACTCGTTCCGATACTACGAATCCTTGTTTCTGGGTCAGTTCGTATTCTGGGTAGTCAGAATTAAACACCGTGGGATCCAGACCCGACGTCCTTGGACTCTCAGGAACACCTGAGTATTCCCGAGTTACAAGCACGCAGTGTGAGGCCGCTTAGATTCGATGACTGAAACCCTGCGCTGGCTGGTAACTGTCGAGGTTATCGGCCTAATTTCGCTGCCGATCGTATGGATTTCGTTGCCATACCTTCGCGACCGCGGCGCGGGACTTGCCAAACCGTTGGGCCTGATTCTGGTGGGGGGGGGCGTGTGGCTCTCCAGCGACATGGGGCTGCTTCCAAATTCGGGCGCGGCCTACTGGCTCGTGGCGGCCGTATTTGCCGGGGTTTCGGTGTGGATACTCCGTGGACGCCGGCATCGGTTCGGCCGATTCGTGAAGAAAGAGTGGCCTGCGTTACTCGCCGGAGAGCTCCTGTTTCTCCTGTTTTTCGCCGCCTGGGCATTCATAAGGTCACACCAACCGGACATCTCCGGCACCGAGAAACCGATGGAATTGTTGATGCTCAACGCGGCCACGGTTTCGGGAAGCGCACCCCCGACAGACCCCTGGCTGGCGGGCGAGCCGGTGGCTTACTACTACTTTGGCTACTGGATTCTTGGCGGTATAGGGCAGATGTCCGGGGTTGTGACATCCGTCGGATTCAACCTGTCGCTGGCACTGATTGCTGGAATGGCGGCCTCTGCGGCGTTCTCCGTGGCGTACGGAATGATCCTGCCCGGCCGACTCAGGGATCGGGCAGCGCTCCCGATCGCCGCGTCCGCTGCCGTACTGTTGCTCGTGGCGTCCAACTACGCGGGGCTCTGGGAGTTCGGGGCTGGAACATCGCTCGGGTCGGAAGGTTTTTACGACTGGCTCGCCATTAACGACCTAGCGATAGAAGGCGCCGATGGCGGGGCCACCGCCACCCGTTGGCGGCCCGACAATCACTGGTGGTGGTGGCATTCATCGCGGGTCATCAACAC
>JAPYSM010000041.1:5098-16315 GCA_029936485.1 Dehalococcoidia bacterium | reverse complement strand
CGAGCATCTGCATCTGCGTGCCGCTCATCCCGGTCATCATGCTCAACCACAGCAGTCGGTAATCCCGAATGCTGAGCGATTCAAAGGTCCGGCCGATCAGGCGCGATGCGCCGCTCTTACGGTGAGCCAGAGGCTCGGATACGTTGGTCACTCCGGTCGCCGAAGCGCCGGAAGGAACCGGATTTAATGATCCGCGGTCGGGCGGCATCGCATCGTCTGTTGACGACGCCCCTTGCCCGGGCGTTGGTTCAGAGGCAGCCATTCATCCTCACAGAAAGGATGGTCTCCGGTTCGGGCCTCCACTCCACTATTGGAGCTTGGTCGAACCACCCGTGGAGGTTTGATGACACTGGCGCGGGCGTGAATGCAAACCGCCCCGTCCGCTTCTGTTAAGCGATATCGGGACGATGGAGATCACCATTTGATCAACGCTGAGTATATACCTGCCAACGTCTGAAAATGAGTCGTTTCATGGCAAGTTCCCAGTACGTGGAGACCGAACGCCGATACAATCTTCAAACCAACTTTACCGGGGTGCCACTGCTTGCCTGGACCATGCCAAACCCTGGCAGTTCACGAATCTCTGCTGTGTTCGCCAACTTCCCAAGTTAGAGGAAACCTTTGCTAGAAGCGCCAAATCTTCGTGACGTAATCGACGCCGGTCGACGAATCGCTCCCTATCTGCACCGGACTCCGCTCCGCAAGTACCCTGCGCTAGGACGTCTCATCGGGCCGGGCACAGAACTCTGGGTTAAGCACGAAAATCACCAGGTACTTGGCTCATTCAAGCTCAGAGGTGGTATCAATCTCGTATCCCAGCTTGGTCCGGACGAACTCGCACGTGGCCTTATGGCGGCCTCCACCGGAAACCACGGTCAATCAGTAGCATTCGCCGGCAAAACCTTCGGGGCGGCGGTCACAATCGTTGTACCGAACGTAGCGAACCCTGGAAAACTCCAGTCGATGAAGGATCTGGGGGCGACCGTCATCCAATACGGCGATCTGTTTGACGAATCCCACGATTATTCGATGCAACTCGCAGCCGAAGAAGGCATGCGGCATGTCCACTCGGCAAACGAGCCGGATCTGATCGCAGGGGTGGGAACCTACTCACTTGAGATCTATGAGGATCTTTCGGATATCGATGTATTGATCGTTCCGGTTGGAGCGGGCAGCGGGGCCTCCGGGGCGGCCATCGTCACAGTGGCTGTGTCGCCATCGACAGAGGTCATCGCCGTCCAGGCCGAGGCCGCGCCATCAGCCTTCAGATCATGGGAATCCGACACGCTGATCGAGGCGCCTATGTCCACAGCAGCCGAGGGGTTAGCGACCGCCCATTCATACGAACTGCCTATGGGCATCCTGCGGGAGCATGTAAAGACGTTCGTACTGGTGTCTGAAGATGAGATACGGGCTGCGATAGTCCACTATCTGGAACACGCCCGATCGCTCGTCGAGGGTGCAGGCGTGGTTTCGCTAGCGGCCGCGATCAAGCTGAAAGATCGGCTTGCGGGAAAGCGCGTCGTCGTCGTGGCAAGCGGCGGAAACCTGTCGATGGCGCATCTACGTGAGGCTCTCGCGGGCTAGCGGGGCAAGGCGATACGCCCGAAGACAACGCGCACTCTGAGGCTCTCGGAAGGGCCAGCGTAAACAAATCATATCGTACGGCTTCAGCACACACTCCCATCCTGTCATTCTGAGCTCGAGGCGACGAATCTACCGGCCAGGACTTCGTCAAATTCATGTGTCGGAATAACGACAACCGCAGTGAGTCCGATCACGGTCGCCGCACGACGGGCGGAGCAACCCCGTCCCCTAGTACGCGACTCCCTGCCGAATCCAGTGAACCGAACCCGACTCAGGAACGGACGCGGTCTATGCCCTCGTCCAGCGCCTTCACCCTCAGGTAGTCCTCGCGGTAAAGCGCATACGCTCGCTCAAGGTACAACTGAGCTAACTTGCCGCCGACCTCCGTCTTATCCAGAGCGGCATCAATCAGGAGGTCGATGTTCCGGTTGTCTGCGACATGAGCGGCAATCGCACGCATGTGTGCCGTGGCCTCGCCAGCCGTGTCATGGTCCCCACCCTCGGCGGCAAACCTCAGACGCCCCGTGAGCTTCGTCAGCTCCCCAAGTTGATCGGCCTCGCTCATCATGGCGTACATCACGTCGTCCACCGTGAACTCGGGTTGTCCGGGCACGGCCGTTGCGGCGCCGCTTGACTCTCCGAGCGCGGGACTGGACGGCGCTCCGATGCGATATCGGTCCCCGTACTCGCTGAGGATCTCGCCGATCACGCCCATCATGTTGGCTGCATCTGCGAGCGGCTTGCTTCCGGCAAAAATCAGGTCGTCGCCTCGCGCCTCCGCTACGGACACAAGGAATTCGTAACTTTCCACCGGCTCAGGTGCGGGAGGGAATGCGAACGCAGATAGATCAGCCTCGCCGCCCATCGGCAACTGTCCTGCAAGGAATGGCGGGACGTACTTCTGCAGGTCCACACTGACCGGGAGCAGAATCAAGTAAGTCGCGGAAACGGTGTCAGGGTTTGCTGTATCCCGGAAATACACCAGAGCGTGACCACGCGGGGAATTTGCATCTCCCCGTTCGAAATTCAGATCCATGGTTCGGCGGCCTCGTGCCTCTCTGATCCTGCGGTCTCAAATCACGGAGCACCACGCGTGCTGCGCTCTGTATCGTATACCCGCACCGAATTACTCACGACATACAATCACGGCACGGAACGTTCGTGTCGATTGGTTCCCATAATCTTCAAGGAAAGGATCGGACGCAGACCATATGGGCCTGTACAGCGCAGTCGCAAGGCCGTTCCTTTTCCGATTTCCGCCAGAAACGGCGCACCGTATCGGCGACTTAACACTCCGGGTATCGCCGATCTGGTCGGCGCTTCGGCCGTTTCTGGCAACTCGCGATGCCCGCCTTGAAACTAAGGTCGCCGGCATCACACTTCCTAACCTTGTAGGGGTCGCAGCCGGGTTGGACAAGGATTGCCGCTTCCTCCCCGGTCTTCTGGATATCGGCTTCGGCTTTGCCACCGGCGGAACGGTCACGCGAGACGCCCGACCCGGAAACGCCGCTCCAAGGGTGATCCGGGAGACACGACAGCAAGCGCTGCTGAACGCCCTTGGGTTTCCCGGCGAGGGTCTGTATGCGGTGGAATCACGGCTTCGGAAGCTGTCCGAGTCTCGTAGGTCACGAATCATGGTGAGTATCTCCGGGACCGACGTCGAAGACATTTCAGAGTGCCATCGACGCCTGCAGCCGCTCGTCGCCGGTGTGGAGGTGAATGTGTCCAGCCCGAATACGGCCGGGCTGCGAACCTTCCACGAGCCTGAAAATCTGGCTCGACTGGTGTCGGCGTTGGTCGATCAACGCGACAGACCGCTGTTTGTGAAGCTACCCCCTTGGCGCTCAGACGACGAGCGGGACGAGATGATGTCGATGGCCCGGACTTCGATCGAGTCCGGTGCCGATGGGCTGGTCATCGCCAATACCCACCCGACGGAAGACGACCGTTTGGCCGTAGGCCGCGGCGGTTTCTCCGGGGCGCCTCTATTCGACGATACCCTGCGCATGGTGTCTGAGGCACGGGATGAGTTCGGGGGCGAATTCGCCCTTATCGCCTGCGGTGGGGTGAGCACGGCAGATCAGGTCTGGCAGCTACTGGAGGCCGGCGCAACAGCAATACAGCTGTACACGTCGTTCATCTATGAAGGTCCCGGTCTACCGGGTCGCATCAACCGGGATCTTCTGAAGCGGATGGAAGCGTCCGGTGCGAGTGCCTTGCCCACCACAAGATCCTCCTCTCCCGTCGGGAGAGGGTCAGGGTGAGGGGCCAGGGACGGATCGAAATCCGTGCCTGAGGCCAAGCGCTGACATCTAGCAATCTCGTACGTTCGAGAACCCCAGGGCGCTGTAGTTCGCCTCAATGCGCGGCATCATTACACTCCGCGCACCCCCTACTCCACCCGCGTCGCCAGCAGCTTCTCGATGTCCGCCCGCCTGCCCATCGACTCCTGCGCGCCCTCGTTTGAAACCGCCATCGCGCCACTCGCCATCGCGAGCCACACCGATTCCTGGATACCCTTGCCCTCAGTCAGCCCGACAGCGAGACCTGCGTTAAAGGCATCCCCGGCTGCAACCGTCGCTACCGGCGTGACCTTGAACGGCGGAAAGTAGCCCTCGAATTCCACCGAAGCCACGTAAGCGCCTTCCTCACCAAGTTTCATCACGGCTACAGGAGTTCCCTGCTTCCGCAGCTCCAGCGCCGCCTTCTCGGCAGACTTCACGTCGCTCACCTTGATCCCGGTCAACGACTCCGCTTCGTGCTGGTTCGGCGTGATCACATGGGCCAGGCTCAGGAACTCTTCCGGTTGGGTATCCCGTACCGGCGCCGGATCAAGTACAACCGTCACCCCTGCCCCACGTGCGGCGCGCATGCACTCAAGCGTCACGTCCATCGATATCTCTTGCTGGGCAAGCAACACCGACACCCTGCGCACGATCCCCGTGAAATCTTCCACCTGCTTCGGACCGCAGGTCGCGTTCGCCCCGTACACCGGGAGCACGTAGTTCTCGGCCGTATCATCGATAAAGATCAGCGCCACGCCGGATGACTGGGACGCATCAACTCTGGTGAACTCGCAATCGACCCCCTCGGCCTCCATGCTCGACACAAGCTCACGGCCAAACGGATCATCTCCCACCTGACCGATCATCACCGCGGTGCCGGCATTACAGGCGAGCCGCGCGACCCCAACGGCCTGGTTCGCGCCCTTGCCACCGCCGCCGGTCGAAAAGCTGTTTCCCTCGAACGTTTCGCCCGGATGTGGCAGCCGTTCGCCCTGAATGAACAGGTCCATATTCAGGCCACCGACTATGGCGATCTTGCCACCCATTCTCGTTTCGAGCGTCATCCGGGCCTCAGTCCTTAGAATTGCATTCGTTCTGTTGATGTTCGATTCGTCGATCACTCAAAATAGTTTCCACTGGTTGACCCCAGAGCAGATTGCGGCTCAGCAACTCTTCAAGCGCCTGCGCCACTCCGTCGGCGCCGGGTCCGGGGATCAGAGTATCCGCTGATTTCCTTGCGGCCGGGTGCGCGTCGCCGACCGCAATCCCAAGTCCGGCCCATCCCAGCATCTCGACATCGCCCACCCCGTCCCCGAATGCGACGACCTGATCCCGCGTTGCGCCGAGTCCATCAAGCACTGCGGTCAACGCTTTCAACTTGCCAGCGTCAGGGCTTGCGACCTCGCAAAAATGAGGAAGTGAGTGAGTAACCAGAGCGCGATCACCGAAATGACGCGTCAGACGTTCAGCCCGAAGACCGGTCGGCCCCGGCTCATCGACCGTCAGAATCAAGGTCGGTCCGCCATCAGATACGTCTACGTCGCCAAGAGAGTCGACCACATGCAGAACTTGCTCCATACGCAGCGCGTAGCCCTCTGCCCATTCGGATCGTTCTTCCACATATATGTGATCGTCCAGCAGCATGCTCACCTGCCCGCTGCCGCCGTCCAGCAACCCGAGCGCTTCCCCCGCCAACTCCGCATCTATACGTGCGTGCCGGAGCACCTGCCCGGAGGATGGATCAGCCGTCACTGCACCCTGGTAGCAAACCAGCGGACCGTTCGTCTTGAGCGCTCGTGCAAACACCAGCGCCGAACCGAGTATTCGACCGGTCGCGATCAAGACCGTCGCCCCTACGGCTTGTGTCGCGGCAACAGCAGCCCGCAGCCGCGGCGAAAGCACAAGGTCGGGGCCGACGATCGTGCCATCGATATCAAGTGCTACAACCCGATACCCGGTCCCATGTCCAGAACTGCCACGAAGTTCAGAGAGTCCTGATATCTCGTCGCTCAACAGGTAACTGGCCGTTTCAATATCTTTGCTCGCACACGCGCGTATCCCGTGAAATATGAACGATAGTTGAGGATGTTTATCCCCGCTTCGCCACCGAGTGGGAGTAATATCCGGCAGAATCTTACGCCCATACGCGAGATGTTCATCCGACTGTTTGAAGAACTCGTCACTTTACTGAGCCCAAACCATCACCTGAATCGACACCACCGCCGAGTTAACCGGCACAGGAGAAATCGCCTTGAAGATTACGTCCCATGAAGTGATTATCGTCAACGTTCCTATGGAGGCCGCTCTCATGGGGCGTACCGAGTCCCCGCACACGATCTTGAGGTTGCGTACCGACGATGGCATCGAGGGCATCGGATGGGCGTTCATGTTCGGCCCGATGGGTCCGGCACTCGCCAAAGCGTTGGACGGCGTTGGCGAACTGCTGCACGGCGAAGACCCGATGCTGCGTGAACGTATCGACGGAATTGTCGACGCCGCGACATCAGGTTCCGGGCCCGGCATGTCCCACTACGTCAGGGCCGTGATTAACTTCGCTGTCTGGGACATCACGGGTAAGGCGCTAGGGCAGCCGGTATGGAAGCTGCTCGGAGGCGCACATGCCGAATCCGTGACCACATACGCAAGCGGTTGGCTGTGGCGTGACTACGATTTGGACGCGCTGGACAAGACGGCCGGAGAGCTGGTTGAACGCGGCTTCACCTCCATGAAGTTCCGTTGTGGGGCGGAGGCCCGTATGTCTGACGAAGCCGAGCGTGCCCGCGTGATGCGAAACGCCGTTGGCGATGACATCGCGATCATGGTTGACATCAACCAGGGCTGGGACATTCCACGCGCCATGGAAGGCGCACGTCACTTCGAGGCGCAGAACGTTTACTGGCTGGAAGACCCGATCGACTACCGGGATGTGCAGGGCTATTCCCAACTCGTTAACGCCACGGACATCGCTATCACACACGGCGAGTACAACTACGGTTTCGAACCGTTCGGCCCCATCGCCGATCACCGTGCGGCCGACATCTTCATGATCGACGCCCACCACGTCGGCGGCATCGACGCATGGAAGCGCGCTGCTGACATCGCCACAAGCGCATTCCGGCCGTTCGTGACCCACCTGAGCCCGGAGATCGCCGTCCACCTTGCAGCCGGAATCAACGGCGTGAAAACCGTGGAGTTCATGCCGTGGTCGTTCAACCTCTGGGAGAAGCCGATGGACATCAACGCAGAAGGCGAGCTGATCGTTCCGCAAGAGCCGGGTCTTGGCGTGACGCTGAATGAAGACCTGGTGAAATCGAACCAGATGGACGTTTAGTCACTACCTCATCGATCGAATACAGCCCTGTAATCAGGCGGAGAGTTATCCCTTGAAAATCGTCTCACATGAAATCGTGTGGGTGGATGTGCCCCTTCCCAGGCCATTTGTTTCCGGAAGCGGATTTCGAACGTCCGAGATGCGGCACGTCGTCCTGAAGCTCAGGACGGACGACGGCATTGAAGGACTGGGCTGGGCCTACGCGCACTCCCACACGATGCTGCCGGCGCTCGGCTCGGCAATCGACGACGTTGCGACGATGATCCAGGGCATGGACCCGTTCATGCGCAACGAGATTCAGAATCGCATCAACCACGCAACGCAATGGACCGGCGGCGGGCTGAACGAGTGGGTGTCTGCGGTCATCAATTTTGCTTTGTATGACATTGCAGGGAAGGCGCTTGGCCAGCCGGTATACAAGATCCTCGGCGGGCTACACACGGAGTCTGTCCCGACGTACGCCAGCCACAAGTTGTGGCGCGACTGGTCGCTGGATGATCTCGCGACCGGCGCAGCCGAGGTGAAGGCGGACGGCTTCAAGATGCTCAAGTTCCGAGTCGGCGCGAACGACGCTGCACTGGACGAACGGGAGCGGGCGAAGGTCGTTCGGGAAGCAGTCGGCCCCGACTACCCGATCGCCGTTGACATCAACCAGGGCTGGGACGTGGCACGGACAATGGAGGTTGTGCCTTATCTGGAAGAGTTCCGCGTGCACTGGCTCGAGGACCCGATCAACCGGCACGACTTTGTCGGCTATCGGCATCTTGTCGATGCTCTCAACATCGCCATCACCCACGGCGAAAACCTGTGGGACTGGCGACTATTCCTGGATGTTGTGAAGCAGGGCGCGGTCGACATTGCGATGATCGACGCCCACCACGTCGGCGGAATCGACGGCTTCTTGAAAGCCGCCGCTGTGTGCGACGCAGCGTTCCGGCCTGTGGTCACCCATCTTTCCCCGGAGATCGCCGTCCACATCGGGGCGTCGGTTTCCAACTGCACACTGGTCGAGTACATGGACTGGTCGTTCGGGTTGTTCGAAGACACCAGTCAGATCAACGCAGAAGGCCGCATGATCGTCCCGCAGAAGCCCGGCTTTGGCGTGACGCTGAACGAGGAACTGCTCAAGCGGGGCATCAAGGACTGACCTTTCAGGAGATTACGGGGGTCCGATTCAATAATTGCCGTAGTTGATTTCGTTTGGACATACGGCAATTCACCCAAGGACGGTGCGCCGCCAAACCCTACGGTTGAACATATCTTCCGTCAGTCCAATCTGAACGATACCGAACCCTCCAGTAATCGGGAGCAAACGTGCCCAGTGAACTCGACGCCTGGTTGGCGCTTACGACGGAAGAAGTGATCGACCCGGATCTGCCTATTTGCGACCCACATCATCACTTCTGGGACCGGCCAGAACCCCAGAATCGGTATCTACTGGACGAGTTGCTGGAAGACACCGGGGGCGGTCACAACATCAAGGAGACCGTCTTCATCGAGTGCAGTTCGATGTACCGAGCAGACGGACCTGAGCTGTCACGCCCTATTGGTGAGACGGAGTTTGTGCAGGGTCTGGCGGCAATGAGTGCAAGTGGCGGATACGGCGACACAAAGGTCGCGGCCGGAATTGTCAGCTACGCCGATTTGTCAGCCGGCGACGCGGTCACCGCCGTCCTGGAGTCTCACATTGCGGCGAGCAGCAATCGATTCCGTGGCGTTCGTAACTCTTCCTGCTGGGATGAAGACCCGGGGATTCGGTCGTATAAAAACCCGATGAAAGGTCTGTTAGCTGACCCGAAATTCCGAGAGGGTTTCAGCGCGCTGGAGAAGCTCGGACTGAGTTTCGACGCCTGGCTATACCACACGCAACTGGGAGAACTGGCGGACCTGGCAAGAGCGTTCCCGGGCGTCCCGATCATCCTCGACCACATCGCCGGCCCCCTGGGAATCCTGTCGTACGCGGGAAAACAAAATGAGGTCTTTCAGGTCTGGAAGGCCGGCATGACCGATCTGGCGACTTGCCCGAATGTAATTATCAAACTGGGCGGGTTCGGCATGCCGCTGGGCGGGTTTGAGTGGCACAAGCGTGAAGCGCCTCCGTCCTCGGAGAACATCGCAAACGTCATGGGGCCGTACTACCGCCACTGCATAGAAGCCTTTGGCGCCGACCGATGCATGTTTGAGAGCAACTTCCCGGTGGACAAGGTCTCGACCTCGTACACAGTCCTGTGGAATTCGTTCAAACGCATCGCGGAGGACTATTCACCAACGGAAAAAGCTGCACTTTTCAGGGACACAGCCGTGCGGACGTATCGGCTGGACATCAGTTAAGCCCCCCGAGTCAACAGACACACGAAGAGCCCCCGGAAGTCCGGGGCTCCTTCGTTTCTGATTATGAGCGGCCTCTTGGGCGGCCTGTCAATGTCAAACGTCGCAGTTGGAACCCACTACTTGGGCTTCCTGCCGGAGTGGGGCGACCCGGAGGTCACGGCGCCTAATTCGTGAAGATGTCCAGGATGTTTCCGGCTTTGCCTCCGCCGTCCATTCGATACATCTCTGTAAACCCGCATTCGGTGCAAGCGATCGTCCTGTACTTCTGATTCTGCAGGTTAAAAAAACGCGATACGCCTGAACCCGTGGTCCGCAGTTCACCTGATTTGTACGTCTTCACACCGCACTTATCGCAAGAGTATTCCTTGAGATTCATATTCGTTTCCCGCATTCCCTAGATTCTGAAGTCAGTCAGCCACACGGATCTTAATGGACCGCTTGAGACGCTCGACAGGTTGATTTCGTTCGGAATTAGGACCATCCTGCGTCACCTCGGTAAAAACAGGACTTGGCCGCGCACAGAAATCAGGAGCATCTCATGAAGATCACGGACGTCAAAACTTGGGCCGTTGCCAACCCTCCGCCCCACTTCGGCGGGCCCTTCTGGGTCTTCGTGAAATTGACCACCGACAACGGCATCGTCGGCTACGGCGAGGCTTACGGCGTGCCGTTCGCTCCAGCCAGGGTTTGTGAATTAATCGAAGACGTCGCGACGCGATATCTGGTCGGCAATAGCCCGTTTGAGATCGAACGCATGTGGCGGTCCATCTACGGCAGCGGCTTCAACCAGCACCCTGAATTCACCGTCGGCGGTATCTTGAGCGCGTTGGAGATCGCCAGCTGGGACATCGTGGGCAAAGCGCTGGATCAGCCGGTCTACAACCTCCTCGGCGGCAAGTTCAACGAGCGACTGCGGTCATACACGTACCTGTACCCGGACACTACCGATCCCGACCACATGGCCGTCACCAATATCCACGGCGATCCAAACATCGCGCCAGAGCGGGCCGTGCATTACATGGAGATGGGGTTCACGGCTGTCGGGTACGACCCGGTGATGCCGATGGGCGACCCTCGACAACTTTCGCTTGAGGAGCTCAGCAACGCGGAACTGGTCACAAAAAACATCCGGGAAGCTGTTGGCGATAAGGTCGATCTCCTGATCAAGACGCACGGACAGATGACGACGTCGAGCGCGATCCGTCTCGCCAAACGGTTGGAGAAGTACGACCCGCTCTGGTTTGAAGAGCCGGTGCCGCCAGAGAATCGTGACGAGATGGCTCGCGTCGCCCGCATGACGACAATCCCGGTAGCCACCGGCGAGCGCCTCGTCACCAAGTACGATTTCTGGGATCTGCTCAGCAAGCAGGGCGCGGCGATCCTGCAGCCTGCCCTGGCACGCGTCGGCGGCATATTAGAGGCGAAGAAGATCGCGGGTATGGCGGAAGCGAACTATGTCCAGATGGCCCCACACCTGTACACCGGTCCTATCGAGGCGGCAGCGAACATCCAGGTCGCTACTTGCAGCCCGAACTTCCTGATCCAGGAGAGTATCCAGAACTTTACCGGCTTCTTCGCCGACATCCTGAAGAAACCGATCCAGTGGGAGGACGGTTACATCATCCCGCCGACCGACCCGGGAATCGGATACGAACTCGACGAAGAGGTCGTAGAGGCGAACCT
>JAPYSM010000041.1:0-4998 GCA_029936485.1 Dehalococcoidia bacterium | reverse complement strand
TAGAGCTCAGGATGACAGTTTGTTTTCATGCTGTATCGCGTGAAATACGACTGTCTGGTCAGCTCATCGTAGCGGCGGAAGCGCGAAGTAATAAATTTAGACTTGCCCCCCCTGCACAATGTCGGTGTGGAAGGGACAGACAACCGGCAGGTGGGCTGCTTGACAAGGCTAATCCCCGTCCTGACTCTCCCCCATCCGACGCAAATCGGCGCTGTTCATGGCCCTTAACCGACTGTCTATGCGCATCGAGTCTGGTCGGCGCAATATCGGGAACGCCACAGCGGACGCCAGTACCGCCGTCATCCCCATAATTCCGGTGATCATGATTGCCGTCTGCGAGTCGTAAATTCCGGCCATCATTCCGATATTCAACTGCCCTATCGGGCCCGCGCCGATGAACACCGCCACCGTGCCCATCACACGCGCTCGCATTTCGGGCGACGCGGCGGACACCATAATCGTGCTCTGCATCGTACCAAAGGCGGACATCCCAAACCCTCCGACAAACACGATCACAAAACTTATCCAGTACGAGGACGATTGCGAAAACAGAAGTATGCCGACCAGGAATAGCAACGAACCGTAAAGATAAATACGAGAGTAGTGGCGTGGCAGCGCGTATGTCGCGATCAATATCGCCCCGAGCAACGAACCGACGCCCTCGACCGAGTTGAGCAATCCGACCAGCACGTCCCCAACCGATAGCACTTCTCTGGCAATGATCGGCTGCTGGCTCATGTACGGGAAGGCGAACAGATTCATCAACATCGTCACAATCAGAGTGCCGACCATGAGACGACTGGCACGGATGTACCGGAATCCCTCTGCCAGGTCCGCAAACACGCCTTGCCCTGAGCCTGTAGCCGCTGGACGCTCGTATTTTAGCGTGGTGGCGATCAGTGCTGCGGCCAGGAACAGGACGATGCCGGTTATATAGGCGCCCTCAGGACCGATCGTCGCCATGAACACCCCACCGGTGAATGGTCCAACGATTCTGCTAAAAGCGTTCGTCGCAGAATCGAAGCTCATCGCCTTGCCAAGTTGTTCCGGATGTACGAGCTCGCCAATCAATGTCCGGCGAACCGGGAATTCTGAAGCCCAGACAATGCCGGACAGGAAGGTCGCAACGGCCAAGTGCCAGTACTCGAGCACGTCTGCGATGAGTAGCGACGCCATAATCGATGCGATCAATGCCTGGATCACAAGCCCGATCGCGAGGAAGAGTTTCCGATTGACTCGATCGGCGAATATTCCGAGGCCGATACCGAACAACATCGGCGCCATTCGGAAGAAAAAGACGAGCGATACCAGGGTCGGACTGCCGGTCATGTTGAGCGCCACAAGTGCGAGAACCAGTGTGTCCAACCAGCGCATCATCCCGCCAAACGCGCCTATAGCCCAGAGACGTCTGAACTGCGGGTTCTTGAAGACCGGCACCGGCGGTACGTACGTGTTCGGCCGAGTCGGTTTGGAGTTTGGTGAGGCGCTTAAGTTTTGAGAGGCTATGGCCCCGCCCCCCGTGTCTCAGCGCGCCATATCCGGCCGAATTGTGAGCGGAAGTACTGACTCAAGCCGGGCTCACTTGCCCTGTGTCGTTCCCCGCCCATATGCCTCGCCGTGCGACCCGGGCAGCGTCTTCGGCAGATAACAAAAACGAATTGTGCCTACTGTTGGAGGGGTCAGGTTGGTAACGAGCCAAACCGCTGGCGAGGAGAACTGCGTTCACCATCTCGTTGTCCACATACACATACCGAAGTAACCGGCCTTCTCCATCCCGATTGGCCCCATCGCGCTCAAGGATGACGATCTGACCGTCGACCCAGTTCTGATTCGTGAGGCTCGCGGTACGGTTGAACGACTCGCCCGGAACCCCTACTGAGACACCGATGTAACGGACCGTTTCGGTCTCCCCATCAAGATTGACTACGATCGTATTGCCATCAAGTACTTCGCGAACGCGCACCGAACGGAGAGTGTTCTCCGAGGCGCTGTCACCTCCGCCCGAAAAGGCCAGCGGGCCGACGAGCGATATCAACAGTCCGAGCGCCGCGAAAATCAGCAGCACTGCACCGGCACTCTTCAACCACTGGAGGCCATCTCGTCCACCACCACGGTCAATTGTGTCGTTTTCAGAGAGTGCTAAGTCGTATGCGGACGGACCCGGATACTCGAACTCCGGGACTTCCGTTTCGGTTTCATCGGGCGCGAAATCATCGTCGAATTCAGGTTCGAATTCATCGGTATCGTGATCATCTGTCCCGTCGTGTCTGTAAACCATATGCGATGGCGGAGCAGTTTCATTACAGGAAAACGCTGCCGCCACTCATTCTGTATGTGATTGCCCATATATGAAAGGCGCACGCACGTAGGTTGAGGATAGATCTGTGCCACGCGGCCAAGCTCGGATTCAGATACGAAGTCGGACTTGATGCGAAGAACCACGGCCTGTGAGGGTAGATCCCGCCGTGAGGCAACATATCGCGTCCTCAGGATCTCGAACGGCGGATTAACGCGCTTAGGCCCGGAATCGGATTGCGATCCGACCCCGGTGCCCTCACCCTGCGCCCTCTCCCGAGAGGAGAGGGGAATCGCTGTTGCTGCGCGGCTCATGCTTCGAGCGCCTCAGCTGGGTTGTTATGGGAGAGCAAACGCGTATTGACATACGCCCCTAGGATGTCCTGAACGCCCAATTGTCATCCCAAGCGTAGCCGAGGGTCCTTTGCCAGCTGGGCCTCCGGCGAATTGAATTTATGGAGGCAAGAAACCCTTGTTCTGCCTCACTTCGCTCCCGTTACGCGAAGGATGAAGCGGGTATCCTCATTTGTATGGCAGACGCACTCGGCATTCCGGACCAGATCAACGGCGGCACCGTCTCCCTGAGACCAATCACTCACGGCGACCGTCCTCTGATTTACCGCTGGCTGAACGATCCGGTTGTCATGGCGTTGTGGGAAGGCACAGACCGGCCACTCTCCGAAGTGAAATCCGTGGGGTGGGTCGAACGATTTGTTGGCGATGACGCGTCTCTTGAATGCCTCATCATCGAAACCGTAGAGTGCCCGATCGGTTTTATCGAGCTATCTCGATATCCGGGAAGCCACACCTACGCGCATCTAGTCGAGATCGACATATGCATCGGCGAGCCATCCAAGTGGGAGCGCGGCTACGGAAGCGCGGCGTTATCGGCATTGCTGCACTGGCTGTTCACATGCACAAACACCCACCGTGCCTTCCTCCAGCCCCGCGCCGCAAACGAGCGCGCAGTTCACGTTTACGAGAAGGTCGGCTTCCGCAAAGAAGGCGTTCTCAAACAGGCCGAATACCACCACAGCAAATACCAGGACACTGTGATGATGGCGGCGATCCGCGATGAATGGCTGGCGGAGTTTTCCATGAAGTTCGAGGACGCTTAAGTCGCCCGTGCGTACCTGTTTGCAAACGTAGCGCGTTGACTGCCTGCGCGACCGGCCGTAACATTTGGTGTCAGATCCACGCTGCGATAGCGTTCGCCTCGATTACCGAGAGCGCCGTCGCAGCCGGTGAATCAGCGGACTTTGAGGAAAGTTGCTGCTGTCACTCCCGGCAAGGATCGCCCGGGCCCGGTGACAGTTGCATATACAACGCACCGGAGGATTACCGGGTGGCATACGCCTCTGCTCTACACTGCCGAGAATGCGGCAACGAGTACCCAATTGCACCGATCCACGTTTGTGAATGGTGTTTCGGGCCTCTCGAAATCACTTACGACTACGACGCAATCGGCGATGCAATCAGTCGCGAAAAGATCAAAGACGGCCCGCTCACGATGTGGAGGTATGCAGACCTCCTTCCCGTGAACGGTGAAAACGCTGTCGACATCGGTACCGGCATGACGCCACTGCTCAAGGCCGACAACCTTGGCCGCGAATTTGGCATCGACAACCTCTGGATCAAAAACGACGCCGTCAATCCGACGTACTCGTTCAAGGACAGGGTTGTCTCTATTGCGGCGACTAAGGCCCTGGAATTCGGGTTCGACACACTCGCCTGCGCCTCGACCGGAAATCTTGCCGGTGCGGTGGCGGCACACGGCGCAAAAGCCAACATGCGCACGCTCGTCTTCATACCGAGCGACTTGGAGCGCGGAAAGGTCATCGGAGCCGCCATTTACGGACCGACTCTAGTCACGGTGGACGGCAACTACGACGACGTGAACCGGCTCTGTAGTGAGCTGGCGGACGCCAACGAAAGCTGGGCCTTCGTCAACATCAACATGCGGCCCTACTACTCTGAAGGTTCAAAAACCCTCGGGTACGAGGTCGTTGAACAACTCGGCTGGAAGGCCCCGGACCACGCCGTGGTGCCGATCGCTTCCGGCTCCCTATTCACCAAGATCTGGAAGGGCATGAACGAATTCGCAAAACTCGGGCTGATCGACGACGTGCGCACAAAGATGCACGGCGCTCAGGCCGACGGATGCTCGCCCGTTGCGCAGGCTTTCGCCGACGAACAGCTTCACGTAAAACCGGTCGTGCCTGACACGATCGCCAAGTCGCTCGCGATCGGGAACCCGGCCGACGCCTACTACACGCTCAAGATCGCCCAGGAAGCCGAGGGTTCCACCGTCGGCTCTACGCCCGATCCGGCGATCGTCGAAGGCATCCAGATGCTTGCCCAAACCGAAGGAATTTTTACCGAGACCGCCGGCGGCGTGGTTATCTCAAATCTGAAGAAGCTTGCCGAGGCTGGCCGCTTCCAGAAGGGCGAGTCGGTGGTGGCGTTCATCACCGGTAACGGCCTTAAAACCGTCGAGGCTGTCCAGCACCTAGCAAATCCCGTCAGTATCAAGGCGACCGTATCGTCGTTCGAAGAGTCGGTAGACGTTGAATCGGCGGTTGGCAGCAAGCCCACATCGTCTTAGCATTTCCTATCGGGATAAGACCGCCGGTAATTTTCCGGCGGCCCGCCCGATCAGGGGAGAGATAGTCACGTGGCAATCCGAAGGGTCAGACTTACTTT
>JAPYSM010000216.1 GCA_029936485.1 Dehalococcoidia bacterium | reverse complement strand
CGGCGACCGAGATCCTCGCCGCAGCCAGGGACACCGGCATCAACTTCATCGACACATCCGACTTGTACTCGGAGGGACAGTCGGAGGAGTTCATAGGGAAGGCGCTAAAGGGCTACCGGAACGAGGTCGTTGTCGCCTCCAAGGCAGGCATGAAATGGGCGAGCGGAGTCAACTCAGAAGGTCTTACGGCCGCGCACCTGAAGCGTTCGATCGACAACAGCCTGCGACGACTCCAGACCGACTACATCGACCTCTACCAGATGCATATCCAGGACCCGCTGACTACGATCGAGGAGACGTTGCGGGCGCTGGACGACATCGTGGCTGCCGGGAAGGTCCGCTACATAGGCTGTTCCAACTTCCTCGCGTGGGAGGTCGTGGAAGGAATTCAGGTGGCACGCAGCCACGGCTGGCCCGAGTTCGCTACCGTGCAACCCGAGTTCTCGATGCTCGAACGTGAGCCGGAGAAAGAGTTACTTCACGCCGCATCAAAGTACGGAACCGGAATCCTGCCGTACTACCCATTGGCCTCGGGCTTCCTCACAGGCAAGTACAAACGAGGCATGGCGCTCCCCGAAGGCAGCCGCCTCGCCCGACTGCGGTGGACGGCGGACCAGCACGCCACCGATGCGGGATTCGATCTTCTTGAGTCGCTGGAGAAGTTCGCATCAGGGCGGGGACACACGATGGTCGAACTGGCCTTCGCATGGCTGTTGGCCCACCCTGAAGTGTCATCGGTAATAGCCGGAGCTACCCGCGTGGAGCAGCTCGTCCAGAACGCCGCCGCGTCTGAATGGGAACTCACTCCGGCAGACATGACAGAGCTAGATCAGATCCTCCCAGGAACACCCGGCCCAGGCACCGGAAATCTCCCTAGACGCCGGTCGTTGTAATTACGTGGATATCCCGAGGATCATCGATGACATCACGCCGGAATGGCTGACTGCGGCGCTACATGCGGGTGATAAGCCACAGACCGCTCGGGTTGAATCGATACACGTCGAACCCATTGGGCAGGGAATGGGCTTTACCGGCGAAGTAGCCCACATATCTGTGAAGTACTCGACCGATCTCGGCTCCGTGTCGTCGTCCCTAATAGCGAAGATCGCGACTCCCGACGACGGCGTGCGCGAGTTCGCCACACGGCTCGGACTATTCGAGCGTGAAATCCGAATTTACGTTGAACTGGGCGAGGAGATCGGTGTCCGAATACCGAAGCTCTTATATGGCGATTTCGATACCAACTCCGGCCACTTTGTACTGCTCCTAGAAGACCTATCGCACCTGCGAACCGGTGATGAGACGGTTAGCGCTTCGATCTCAGTTGAGGATGCTTATCTGGCCGTCACGAACGCCGCTCTACTGCATGCGCGCTGGTGGGATAGCGACAAGCTCGCCAGCTGCAAGTGGCTGGACCACGTGCTCGATCCGATACGCGTGCGATCCCGCCAGCAGATCTATCAGGAGGCTTGGATTGAGGTTTCCGGCCAGTTGAAGGCGGACCTCCCGCCCGAGGTTTATGAGATCGGGGAACGACTCCACCAGAAATTCGTCGGGGTGTGGTCAGATCCTGCACCTACGCCGCTCACCCTGAACCATGGCGACTACCGCCTGGCCAACCTGTTCTTCGACGACGACCGGGTGGTCACCTTCGACTGGCAAACCGCAATGTACGGGCCACCGGCCATCGACCTGGCAGATTTCCTTGTTTGGAGCCTCACGGTTGATCAGCGTCGGGCACACGAAGACAGATTGATCGACCTGTACATCGAATCGCTCGTCGAGCAGGGCGTGAACAACTACTCAAGGGACATGGTTATCCGGGATTGCAGACTCGGGATGCTTCGTAATCTGGAGATCTACGTGAATTCTATCCAGAACCTGGATATGGACACCGCGCCAGGACGGGCCTGGATAGATGCGGTTTCTCCGCGCATGATCGCTCTTGCGGAGTGGGACTGCGGTGCGTTGATCCCCGGGTAATTACGAGATTTGATGAGCGATGCGATGTGTCGACGGGTGCGTTACGGGAACCACTCCGTCATCCAGCCACGGCCTCAAATACGCTGGTTGACGCCGGGCGTCGCTATATTTCGGCGAGCAACAATCCGCCGAGGCGGGTTCTATCCGGGCACCGTGGAATTGCGCGACTACTTCAGCTCGATCAACACGTTCTTGTAACGTTTGTCCGTGTTGTTCACGACCCTGTGAACCACGTGTGAGTCGTGATACGTGAAGTCGCCGACAGAGTTACCGCTTTCGCTGACTGTGCCATCGCCGAACTGGGCCTCAAGCGCGCCGTTGCTTTCGACGATCACGGTGACGTAGTCACGGCCGTGCAGGTGCCAGTCGCTGGCCTCGCCAGGCTCAACTATGAGGTTCCAAATTTTGACCCTGTCGTTTTCAAACAGAACGACGCTTGCTATCTCGCCTAGGTCTTTACCGTCTGGTCCCATGATTGTTCCTTTCGCTGGAAATGTCCGTGGGCGGATTATATTTCGCTCATGATGATGCAGGACACTTCGAAATCATGCCTTGGATAAATGATTAGCGTTGAGAATCGTCTCTGTATGATCTTGCCGATTGTGATTGACGACCGAATACGGCAGTAATTTCAGCGATGGGCACTAATGTCGACAGTGATAGTGGTGATCAGGAAATGTCCTCATGAACATCTCGGCCGTGAACCGGAAGCCCGGTCGGCCACGTTATCTGTCGAGAGGAGACCTCACGAGAGTTTTGAGCCTGTCTAAGGCAGGTCTAGGGAGCCGGAGTATCACCCAAGAACTTCAGAAGGCGGGTGTGGACGTGTCGCGGCCT
>JAPYSM010000040.1 GCA_029936485.1 Dehalococcoidia bacterium | reverse complement strand
GCGGCCACGGCGAACTGGTCGAGGAACCGGACCAGATAGCGGGGGCGCTCGAACGTGCATTCGCAAGCGGAAAGCCGGCGCTGATCAACGTTCGAGTAGACCCGACAGCCCGAGCAATCTCCCGCTTCGTTGGCTCGAAGATGGAGTAGGTCGAAACGTCCCCTCACCCCGGCCCTCTCCCGCGGAGGAGAGGGGTCACGTGTTGCGTCAGCCTTCTGAGGCTCTCGAAGGACCGGGCGGGAACGCAGGTTTCCGCCCCTCTAAACCCGCTCGTACGAATAGCCCCCGTTCAGGAAGCGGACTACGCGACCGGAAGCGTCACGCACGAAGGGGATGGACATCCCCTGGTCTAGGCTTATGAACGAGTCTCGACCTACTTGAGTAGTGGTTATTGACAACGGCGGGCCGTCTAGTCGTGATGGCGTTTTGATCACGACACCCCCAACGCCTACTTCCACCTCGGCCGTTCCCGCGCGGAATTCATAATTGCCTGTGTACTCGGCCAGATCGTTAACGGATGGTCCCGGGTACCGAGTCTTGTATGGGAGCGGCTCGCTTGTTGCGTCACGCCACACCTGCCCGCGCACCGTGTTCATCAACTGCTCGGCCAGGAAGAAGGCTTTGCGGTCTCCCCGGTTCGTGAACACGACTACACCGGTCTTCTCCGACGGGATCATCATCGAGTAAGTAGAAATGCCGGGCAGCCCGCCCGAGTGCCCGATCACCTTCGTTGAGCCGCTCCAGAATACCCAGTAGCCGAGTCCGTAGCCCCATCCGGTGTCGCCGAACGGGAACTGCACGCTTTGCATATGATCTAGGGAGCCAGCTGTCAGACCAAGAGGTGAGTCTTCGTAAGCCATGGAGGCAATCTGGTAGAGAGCAAGGTCGTGGACGGAGCTGACGATGCCTCCCGTTGACAGGAAAGTCTGATAGTCGTCGTTCAGGTGTATGACGATGTAGTCTCCATGTCGCTCCCCGCTGTCGAAAGCCCCGGCATCGTCACGTGAGTAGGCGTAGGTTCGGTCGGCGCCGTTCTTCCAGTCCATAAAGTCTATGGACGTGTCAGACATTCCGACCGGATCAAGAATATTTCGGGTGAAGTACTCCTCCAGCGGCACACCGGCGACCTTCTCGATGGTGTGGCCGACGGTGGCAAAGCCCTCGTTGCAGTACGAGAACGCCTCGCCTGGAGCCGACTGTAACTCAGCGGAGTCGAGAGCCGCTATTAACGATTCACGAGTCGGGTACGGGTTGACCGCTTCTTCACGTGTTCGGTCCTGGTGCCCGGTCCGGCCCATCCCACTGTTGTGCCGCAGAAACATCCGTGTGGTCATCCGGCGGCTGGCGGCCTGATCCTTCAACCTGAATCCGGGCAGGTACGTCTGAACCGGCTCGTCCAGTCGCAACTTGCCTGACTCGACCAGTTGCATTGCAGACACGCCTGTGAACGACTTCGTTATCGAGCAGATTGGCCAGATTGTGTGCGCGGTCGCCGGGGCTTTCTTCGAGACATCGGCAACGCCAAACCCGCCCTCGGCGATGATCTCACTGCCACGGACGATCGCCACGGCCGCGCCCGGAATGTCGTGCTCGCCGATAAAGTCGGTGACGATCGATTCCTGTTCGGGCGTGAACCCCATGTGGACCTCGGTTCAATGATCTGGATGATCTTGCGAGCGGGTATTTCGAGTTAGAGCAGCGTCAATTCTTGGAGACGTTGAAGGTGATCCGGTAGTCACTGGCGTCGACTCCATTCGCGGAGGGTGGGTCCGGCTCGAGCCTCAGCACGTGGAGGGTGTGATCCCCGACCGGAATCTCGACCATGCCACCCGGGGATATAAACATCTCGATTCGGCCGGATTCAATGTCCTGCCCAACGAGCTGCATCACCACCGTCGCAGTTCCGGCCGTCACGCACTGAGCTCCAGTGGGACATCGGGAGTCGCTGAATACGCGGTGAAAGGCGATTTCAAGGTTCTCACCGGCGATCTCCGCAGATTGTCCAGGTGAGAGCGATATCGTTTCTTCGAGTGACGCCTGAGTTGAGACTTGAGGGACCGGAGTGAACGTTGGGGTTGCATCCGATTCGTTGGACGAACATGCAGCGATCAACATGGCCGCGGTCAAAACCACGATCGGCAAACCGAACCGAAACATGCTCGGACTAAAGCGTTTGCGAAGACGGAAGTTCATCGTTGTTGTGTGCTCCGGGACTCAAGGGATAAAAACAGATGATCGGCAAGGTGCATCGGCTCTCGGCGCTCCGACCAGAAAATACGATGCTCGATTATGACCGCTTGGAATGTAAAACCGGAAGGGTGACGCATGTCAGATCCGTTCAAAATAGCGTCGTCGTTCCCAGTCAGTGACAGCTACGTCGAACGCCCCTTGCTCAGTTTCAAAAAAGTGGGCGTAGTGCTGCACCACATCGTCGCCAAGCGATTGGCGCACAAACTTGCTTGTGCAGAACGCCTCGTTGGCCTCCCGCAGCGTGGTCGGCAATCCCATAATTTCGGTTGATGTGTAACCGTCGCCGTCCAGCATCGTTGGTGGTTCGATACTGTTCTCGATTCCGTCCAGCCCCGATGCGAGTGCGGCCGTGTACGCCAGGTAAGGGTTGCAGTCGGCTCCTGGCAAACGGCATTCGATCCGCAACGAATGGCCTGTGCCCACTACCCGAAACCCGACCGTGCGGTTGTCGAAGGCCCACGCCAGTCCTGTAGGTGCCCAGGAACCGCTTTGATATCGCTTGTATGAGTTCACGTTTGGGGCGTAGAACGGCATGAACTCGTATGCGTGCGCCATCCAGCCGCCCAGGAACCAGCGAAATACGTCTGACTGCCCATGACCGTTGGCAAACGCCGCCGCGCCATTTTTACGCAGGCTCAGGTGGATATGACAGCTTGACCCGTTGTGGCCTTCCGCAAACTTCGCCATGAAGGTCACGCTCACGCCTAGTCCCTCCGCAACTTCCTTGAGGCACTGTTTGTACACGACATGCCGGTCCGCCATCGTCAGAAGTTCCGAGTACCGGACGTTCAATTCGTGCTGTCCCAAACCCGCCTCGCCTTTCGAGGTTTCGACAGGCACTCCCGAATCGCGTAAGTGACGGCGTACCGCACCGTGCAGCGCCTCTCCCCGGGTTCCTTGCAACAGGCTGTAGTCCTCGTCGTACCATCCGGCGCGCTCAAGATCTGCGTAGCCAGCCCGTGCCGCATTGGCGTACGAATCGTTGAATACGTAGTACTCAAGCTCCGAAGCCGCAAACGCCTCAAAGCCCAACGCTTTGGCGTGATCCAGCTGCTTCCGCAGCATCGAGCGCGGCGCTATCGGCACCAGTCGGTGAGTTTCGGGGCCTGTCGATTCAGGAAGGTGCACATCGCACTGGACCATCGCCGTCTTATCCAACCATGACGCCACGCGCAGGGTGTTCATATCTGGCGACAAGTGGATATCTCCGTAACCCTTCGCCCAGTTGGCAAACCCGTAACCGGGTACGGGTTCCATATCGATATCGACCGCCAACAGGTAGTCGCAGCCATGCGTGCCGTGTTCTACCGTTTGCTCTATGAAGAAATCGGCGTCGAAGCGTTTGCCCATGAGTCTGCCGTAAAGGTCAGCGAAGCCCACGACCACTGTATCGATCTCGCCTTCGTTAACGAGCTGGGCCAATGCATTGCGGGTCAACATGCCCTTGATGGCAGGTTTGCTCAAAGTCACAACGATGTCCTCTCTACACTTTTGGGGCGGCGGCGCAGAGTATCGCATGCCTCTTACACGCTTCCGTACAGGCCGCGCGTATCAGGCCAAGTTAATATTTCGTGCTGGAAACGAACTTGTTATTTGTTATCGAAACGGGTTGGCCGCATCTCCGGCCTGTCCGTCGCGTATCGGCAAATTCATGATTGTTTATTTGCAGTGGGTAGTGCCTACAGCAATTGCCGCGTATTTGCCAAAACAATGAGGGATCAAAAATCCATGTTGGCGAGCGACCGAGTCAACTATTCAACTGTCCCGGGATCGGACGAGATTCTCACGCCGCAATTCGTGGAGTACGTGGTCGCGCTTCACGATCAGTTCAATGATCGCATTCAGGCGCTGAGGGCAGTACGCCTTGCCGTGTCCCTGTCAGCCACCCGTGACGGCCGACAGCCGGGACATCTCCCTCCAGGCCTGGCCACCAGGACCAACTGGCAGGTGCCGCCTGTTCCGGACGAGCTGAGGCAGCCGGGCATCGAAATATCCGGCCCCGTGGCGATGACCTCGATGTTTATCAACGCTCTCAACCCGATGCCAGACGGCACACAAGCCGTCGGCGATCTCGACGACGACGAAGACTCGGCCGGACATTCGCTGGCTGCCACGGTGCAGTCCGCCATCAATCGGCGGGATGCTCTGCTGGGGACGCTGGAGTACCACGACGCGGATCGCGAAAGACATTATGAGCTCTGGGACGGCCCAATTCCGTTCTTTATGCACCGCGAGCGCGGCCTGCATCTGAACGAACCAGAATTCGCTATAGACGGGTCGCCGATATCGGCGACGTTGCTCGGCACTGCTGCGACGTTGTTTCACGCCGGTCGCGTTCATGTGGAGCAAGGCAAGGGTATCTACTTCTACTTGCCCAAGACCGAATCAGTGGCGGAAATCCGGCTCTATCGAGACGTTTTCGACGCCTCTCAGGCGTTATTACCGCACCTCTCGGACGCGGTGATCCGTGGAATCATTCTCGTGGAGTCCCTTCCCGCCGTGTGGCAGATGGAGGAGATGCTTTACGAACTTGGACCGTACGCCGCTGGACTGAACGCGGCGCGGTGGGATCTGAAGGCCAGTTTACTTGAGTTCGTGATGAACGACCCGGACTCCCTGTGGCCGGACCGGTTTGGCGTGGACGTTAAAACTACGCCATTCATCTCGAACATATTCCGACGACTCGTCGCTGTGTGTTTGAAGCACGGCGCGGTGCCGATCGGCGGGATGGCCACACATCTCCCGAACGCCGATGAACAGGTCAACGAGCAAGCTGCGAATGCGATTCGCGCAGACAAGGTGTGGGAAGCGGAGAATGGCTTCCTACGCGGCTGGACGGCGCACATCTATCATCAGAAGACGGCGGCCGACCCATTCAAAGAGCTACACGCCACTGGTTGGCAGCCTACCGAGGCTATGACGGAGCCGGACAACTTTCCAGTGATGATCGAGACGCCGGAAGGGTCCATCACCCAGGAAGGGTCAAGACGTAATATCCGTACGATCATCGAGTACGTTGAAGGATGGTTGAACGGACATGGAGCAAAGGGGATCGACTCGCTGGACGGTCACTCGGGGATTCATCCGGCGCTAATGGAAGACTTGGCGACGGCAAGGATCTCCGTGGCCCAGACGGCTCAGCGCGTCGTGCACGGCGCGGTGTGCGCGGACACAGAACGTAGTCATGATCTGGCACTTATTAAAGAACTGACCCGTTCCGAGGGCATCGACATCATCGAACGACTCGGTGACAACGCTGATAGTGCGACAAAGGCTCGTTACAGAGAATCTGAACAGATCGTGCTCGGATGGATCAAGCGCTATACCAAGTTCGACTTCCGTTCACTCGGCAGCTACACCCGTGACGAGCTGCACAGACAGGGAACCAGCCCGGACGCGTTCTAGGGTTTGATGCGCTTACGTAGTGAATCACGCCTGATGGGCAAGGAAGCGACGGAGTTTTTGCGTTAGACCCGGCTACCCGTTGAGAGCTTTGAGGAACTCGTTCCCGCCGGACATGATCCAGCCGTTCAGGCTCGTATAGAAGAACTTCACGCCCTGGTCCCTGAACTTGCCGACGTTGTGTGCGCCTACGGTAGTGCCAGCGACCTTCCCTGCAGTGATGATCTTTGCGATGGATTCGTCGATCGTCCGTTGGACGTCGGGGTGCTCGTCGTCGCCGATATGCCCCATCGATTGCGCTAGATCGCTCGGCGCAACGTGGAACACGTCTATGTGCTCCACCGCCAGGATATCGTCCAGGTTGTGCACTGCCTTGATGTCTTCGATTAGCACCACGACCATCGTCTGATCGTTCGCCTTCTTTACGTAATCAGTGACGCCGAAGGCCTGGCGTGGGCCGAACATGCCGCGGGTACCGATCGGCGCGTACTTGGCCGCGTTGACGATGTCCCGGGCGTCCTGCGCCGTATCGACGTGCGGCACCGTAATGCCCATTGCTCCCATGTCCAAGGTGCGATAGATCGTGTTGTAGTCGGTACTTCCGACCCTCACAAGCGGCGTCACGCCCCACAAGTCAGCTGCGCGTGATAGATCACCGATAGCCTCGAAATCGACCGGGCCGTGCTCGGCCTCAAACCAGACAGAGTCGATACCGATCTGGCCGACGAAATCGACGAGATGCGGAGAGTCCACACCGGCTAGGCAGGTAACGATCTCTCCGTTGGCCAATTTTTCCTTGGCTCGATTCGGTCGCAGTTCAGCCATGTGTGATTACTCCGGGGTTTCTTATTGTTCGATGATAGTCGAAATGGCCCCCTCTCCCATCGGGCGAGGGTTGGGGCGAGGGAGAACGGATGGCCTCGCTGTAGGCAATTTATGATTGTCTGAAAGTCTACCGGTCAAGGTCCCTCGGATTTACGCGTGATCCTGACGATAGGTCTAAGTAGATCATACGAGGCGTTCCAGTTGCCCTCTCTCACCCCTGAGGGAGGGGGTTTCTGCATCAAAGGTGATGGGATAGATTCTGGCCAGGCTAGAATCTATCCAGCGACGCCCTTCTTCACCTCGTTTGTGTAGATCGCTGCCCCGTTGGTCAACCACTCATTCAGGTTGGCGTTGAAAAACCGCACGCCCTTCCGAATGTAGCTTGCCACGTTTGCGGTTCGACCAACGTGACCAGGAATTCGGCCTGCGTCCGTGATCCGTTGAATTGAGCGATCGATCACCGCTTGCACTTCAGGGTGCTCAATATCGCCCAGGTGTCCCATGGACTGTGCAAGGTCACTCGGCGCTACCAGGAAAACGTCGATGTTGTCGACGCTGACGATTTCGTCCAGATTCTCGACGGCGACAATGTCCTCAATCAATACGCATACGAATGTCTCGTTGTTGGCATGGTCAAGATAGTCGTCAACACCGTAGCCCTGGCGGGTGCTGAACATGCCCCGGCTGCCTAGCGGTGCGTACTTGGCGGAGTCCACCACCAATTCCGCCTCTTCGCGGGTGTTGATGTGGGGCACAACAATTCCTTGCGCTCCGCAATCGAGCGTCCGGTAGATCGTGTTCGCCTCGGCACGCCCAACTCGGACCACAGAAGCCATGCCCCACAGATCGCATGCACGAGTAATATCCTCTATATCGGCGAAGTCCAGAGGGCCGTGCTCGGCTTCCAGCCACACGCCCTCGACTCCAGTCGTGCCGATGAAGTCCGCCATCTGGGCCGTGTAAACGCCGCCTATCGCGGTGACTACTCCTCCGGCCGCCAGTTTCGCTTTCGCCGGGTTTCTGCGCATCTCAGGCATCTGACCGTTCCTTGTCGATAATTGTGAAGTGAGCGGACGAATTGTATGCCAGCTGGCTCGCCCGGATCGACGTTCCACAAGAATTGGAATTCATGGGATGCGTCTTGCCATAAGCGTCCACGTCCACGCCCTTTAGATCACACTCCACCCTTTCGTAGAACCTGAACTTGGGGACGTTCACGTCTTGCGTCTCTATCTTGAGTTGCCCTAGACCGTCATCACGGCATCACCCGGCGGCGGCCTCGAAAAGAGTGCGCCCGACTCCACGTTGCTGGGATCTCGGCTGTCCCAGAGCACCCCGAGATCATTGCGGTCTTCGAGCATGAAGATGCCCGGGGTGCGGGACGCCACGGTTGCGGCGCCGACAAGCGTTCCTGATATCTCCGGAATATTGATTCTCCACACCGTGGCGTGTCTCAATACCAGCGTTACTTTTTAGCGAAAAATATCGGGCTAAATCTGTGAATAGATTGTCCCATTTAGATCACGGTAACGGTTAGTACCTTCAAGCAAGATTATCGATCGGGTCTTACTTACCGCACTCGATGAACGAGTTTTCCATCAACATAAGTTCTAATTACGGAGACGTCACGTACAGCCTGCGGATCTATATCTCGCAAGTCTTCGGCCAGCAGTGCTAGATCCGCCAGTTTGCCCGGCTCAAGCGAGCCCTTCAGGTGATCCTCGAAGCTGGCGTACGCGCCGTTGATCGTGTGCATGCGTATTGCTGTGTCCAGCGTCGCTGCGTGCTCTATGCCGCACACGTCCCCATCCTGAGTGGTACGGGTCATTGCCTGGGAGATGCCAAGCAACGGTCGATGGTCCGTGACCGGCGCGTCGGATCCGCCGGCAACTACTACTCCACGGTCGATTAATGTCCCGGCCGGGAACATCACATCAGCCCGATGCCGACCGTAATTGGCGATGTAACCGTCACCGAACTCCCAGAAAAACGCGGGCTGCATGGATGGCACGATACCCTGCTGGATTACACGTTCCTGTAGATCGGTCGGCAGAATCCCGCAGTGGTCGATCCGGTGTCTCAGACCGCTTCGCGGGAACTCTGCCTGGGCGCGCTTCATTGCATCAAGTGTCTGTTCGATTGCAGCGTCTCCGACCGCGTGCACCGTGCACTGCCATCCGGCCCTGTGAGCTCGGCCGATCAAGTTGTCCAGGTCTTCCTGCTCCCAGTAGGCGATTCCGTGGGTTGATGGGTCCGACGTGTACGGCTCACGGGTGGATGAACTCGGACCGGAGGACGACCCGTCAGTCATCACCTTGAACGCCCCAATGCGCAGGCGCTCGTCGCCAAATCCCGTGTGCAATCCAGTATCCAGGATCGGCACAAGCGGGTGATCGAGTGCATTCACGGTCACGAACGCGTACAGGCGGACATTTAATTCGCCGTTTAACACCATCTCCTGCGCTTGCTCCATGTATGAGCCGAATAGCCCCCCCGCGTCCTGGACGCTGGTGCATCCGGCGCTGAGGTAAAGGCGATTCGCTTCGCGCAGGTGCTCACGGAGGTCATCCGTTGGCGGCGGCGGCACGTTGCGGAATGGAATATTGGCGCGCTCGTATGCAACGCCGGTCATTTTGCCCGCCATGTCACGATCGTATCGGCCGCCTTCGGGATCCGGCGTGTTATCGGTGACGCCCACCGTTTCCATCGCCTTCGTGTTGAAGGCGACGATGTGGCCGCAGGTCCGTGTGAACAGCACCGGGTTGTTCGGGGCGACGGCGTCGAAGTCGGCCCGACCCGGATGTCGTTTCTCAGCCAAGCGGGACTGGTCGTAGCCGCGGCCGTATATCCACGTTCCCGGGGCCTGCATCTCGGCACGCTCTTGCACGGCCTCGACCAGAGCAACAATGGAGCCCATACCCGGCGCTTTGCAGTCGATCTGCCTTTGAACGGCACCGAGCCCGGAGAAATGGCCGTGACCCTCGATCATTCCCGGCAGAAGCGATTGACCTGCCAGTGCTACGCGCTCAGTGCTCGGGCCAGCGGTCGCCAGAATGTCCAGATCCGACCCAACCGCCAGAATGCGGCCGTCCGAAATGGCAACCGCTTCAGCGATGGTGTTGTTGGCATCTACCGTGTGGACCGTGCCGCCGGTAAATACGAGATCAGCGATATCGCCGGGCATATATATCGTTCCTTCTAGTTACCGCAACTACCTGTTCTCCCTCACCCTCTCCCGTTGCGAGAGGGTGAGGGAGAAATCCCATTATGAGATCGACTCCTGTCAACCGGGGCTTTGACTTTACGGATATTTAAAACGACGGCGCTTCCCAGCCGCCGGTCGACGCCTCTATCGAACTTGCCAGCGCCAGCGCCACGTCCTCCCGCCATGGCCGCGCCACGACCTGTACGCCAATTGGAAGGCCTTCGGGTGAGGTCCCGACGCGCACTACGACCACCGGCCACCCGGTCATGTTGTAAACGAGGGTGTAGCCGCCGACGGTTGTTGCCTGAGCGTCCTCATGCAATGGGGCAGGGAATCCCGAAACGGGGCAGATGATGGCGTCGTACCCGTCCATAAAGGTCAGCATCTCCGTGCGGAAGCGATCCATTTCATCCTGAACATGTGCCATCTCGTCTGCATCCAGGGCGCCGCCACTTCCGGCGATCCTTCTCTGCAGGATTGGTCCGACCCGGGTTGTGCCATGCAGTTCAAGTAATACACGGGAATACGCGCCGCCATCCGATGTCCGTGTTTCATCTAGCAACTCGGACATCTGGACCATCACCGGGGGCCGGTCATCAGAGACGGTCGCTCCCGAGTCACGAAGGGCCTCGGAAGCGGTCTTGACCCCCGCCATGACCTCGGGCGTGGGCGTTAGCGTTCCGTTATCGTCGTACGTCGCCACGCGCATTTCTGAGAGAATGACATCGGTCGGGTCGAGGATCGGCATATCGACGATGTACGGGTCCCGCATGTCGGACCCGGTGATTAACGGGAAGGTCAGAGACAGGTCCTCGACCCGGCGTGTGAGCGGCCCGATAGTCGTAAAGGCGTCTCGGAGTCCACCCGGCGGAACGATGTGCCCGGTCCGTGGCACCCTTCCGGATGTGGGTTTGAGTCCGGCGATCCCGCAGTAGTTCGCGGGGCCTCGAATACTCCCGCCTGTGTCGCTGCCAAGATCGAGAGGTGACCCGCCCGCTGCAACGATAGCCGCCGCCCCGCCGCTGCTGCCCCCGGGTGTTCGCAACAGGTCATATGGGTTGTTCGTCTGGCCGTAGATCAGGTTGTCGGTGACCCCGCCTACCGTTAGTTCGGGCGTATTGGTCTTCCCGATTAGGACGCCGCCCGCCGCTCGCAATCGTGCTGTCGGCGGCGAATCGACATCCGGAATGAACTCGGATCGGCCGGTCGTTCCGCCGGTGGAGATGATCCCCTCGGTGTCATGTGAGTCCTTCAGCGTGAACGGCACTCCATGTAATGATCCCCGGTTTTCGCCCCGGGCCAGCTCGGTATCACATGCGGCGGCCTCGGATAACGCTCGCTCTTCGCACAGTTGCACGACGGCGTTCAGGTCAGGATTGACCGCCTTGACGCGTTCAAGATTTGCCGTAACGACCTCAACCGATGACACCTGGCGTGAGCGGATCATCTCGGCGATTTCGGTAGCGGATGCGCTCAGCAGGCTGTCCATGTGAAGTTCCTTTTTGATTTTCTGGAGAAGGGTTCGCGGAGAACGCCTAGAGAGCTGGTGGTTCCCAGCCCCCCGTAGCTTCCTCGATCACGGCCGCCAGGGCCAGAGCGACGTCCTCCCGCCACGGCTGCGCAACGATCTGGACGCCAACAGGCATTCCATTGGGCGATGTGCCACCACGCACCACGGCTCCCGGGAGACCGCTCAGGTTGTGTGCGGCCGTATAGGTATATCGAAGCCCCTCGGCGTCCTCATGAGTCGGCGCAGACTGTCCGGCGACCGGGCAGATGACGGCATCGTAGTCCTTCATGAAACCAAGCAGCTCGCTCCGCACGGCATCCACTTCGTGCATCAATGCTGCGTACTCCTCCACGGAGGATCCGTTTTCTGCGGGCCCGTCTGCGCGATCGATCAAGAATCGTGACGGCTGTGACGTGCCGGATTCCGAGAGGAGCTTGCGCGACAGGTAGCCGCCATCGGACCCAAACGACCGGTACGCGATCTCGGCGGCGCGGGCGATGGCCCTTGGCCGGTTGCCTTCCACCGTGGCTCCGGCACTCGCTACCGCCGTGGCGGCGGAGGTGACAATCTCCTGGATTTCAGAGGTCGGTGTTTCGAGGGTGTTGTCGGTGAAGAACGCTACACGCAACCCGGCGATGTTTACCTCGTCAGGACTGCGGATCGGCACCGGTTCTACGAATGGATCGATCCAGTCAGGCCCAGAAATAATTGGCAGCGCCAACTTGAGGTCTTCGACGCGTCGGGCGAGCGGACCGACCGTGCCAAAGCGATCCAACGGTCCTCCCCAAGGGAAGGCATGGCCGGTGCGCGGGACACGACCTGCAGAGGTCTTGAGTCCGGCGATGCCGCAGTAGTGGGCAGGCACCCGAACGCTGCCGCCGAGGTCTGAACCAAGTTCAAGGAAAGCGCCACATGCAGCGACGATCGCCGCCGCGCCACCGCTGCTGCCGCCCGGCGTGCGCGTCACGTCGTACGGGTTGTTGGTCTTGCCGTACACCAGATTCTCGGTGATGAAAGACATTGTGAACTCCGGCGTGTTGGTCTTGCCAAGCACCACCGCGCCAGCGGCTCGAAGCCGTGCGACCGGCGGCGAATCGGCCTCAGGTGTCTTTCCTGCCCTTCCGGTCGTGCCACCGGTGGTGACGATGCCTTCGGTGTCGTGCGAGTCCTTCAACGTAATCGGAACGCCGTGCAACGGACCTTTCGACTCACCACGCGCCGTTTCGGCATCTCGTGCCCGCGCCTCATCCAGCGCCCGGTCGGGGGCCAGCACAACGACAGCGTTTAGCTTTGGATTCACCTCGTTGATGCGCTCAAGCGCGGCTCGGGTTATTTCCTCAGAAGAAACTTCCCGCTCACGAATGGCCCGGGCGATCTCTGTTGCTGACCGGCTCAATAGCTCGTGCATCTGCAATCCCTGCGTTGGAACACGTCGTTTATCTACGGGCGCTACTTTACGCCCAACCTGCGTACGTAATCCGACCGATACAATGCCGTTTGATAGCGAACCCACTGGCCAACCGGCGATTCACCGGTTTAGAAAGATCACATGGACGCCGAACTCGCAATAATGCGCATCCTCCACATTGGCCCGGGAGTCGTGTGGGTGGGTAGCGCCTTTTTTGCCGCATTCATCCTGAATCCCCGATTGAGGGCCCTTGGCCCCGGTCTTGAAACGCAAGTCACCGCCTCGATCAACAAGGTCTGGGGCCCGGTCGTACATGGCTCGGCGGCGATAACGATCATCGTCGGATTCCTGCTGATCTCTTCAACGCCGGGCCGGGAATTTGGTGATCTATTCAGCAGTCACTGGGGGTGGGCGATCGGTATCGGCATGATCGCTGCATTCGTGGCCCTTCTATTCGGAGGGTTTGCCGGATTCAGTCAGTCGAAAGCGCGGAGGATCGACGCGTCGGATACCGTAGGGTTGGCGTCGCTGGCCATGCAGACGGGCGTTTTCGAGAAGCTGCACGCGGCGATGGCGCTCGGTGCAGTGGCGGCGATGGCCGCGGCCCGTTGGGTTTAAAAACGGGTGTTGCCGAGGGCAATTAGGGGAGAACCATATGACCGGAATCTGGCCGGGCACTACCCGGTGCGTTGCGATGCTCACGTTCGATATGGACGGTCAGTCCGCAACGCTTAATCGCAACCCGGATCTTGAGGGCCAGCCGAGTATTATGTCGATGGGCGAGTTCGGGCCAAACGTGGCCGTTCCTCGAATCCTGAACCTGCTTGACGACTTGGATATCAAGTCCACATTCTTCATCCCTGGTTGGATAGCGGAGCGACACGAAGACACGGTGCGAGATGTGGCGAATCGCGGCCACGAGATTGCTCACCACGGATACCGGCATGAGCCGCCGGCGACGCTGTCCGGAGACGGCGAAGAGGGCGAAGTTCTCGATCACGGATCGGAGATCTTGGCACGTATCACCGGCCAACATCCGCTCGGCTATCGCTCGCCGTCGTGGGAGCTCAGTGCCAACTCACTGGACTTGTTGAAAGAGCGCGGCTTCGTTTATGACTCAAGCCTTATGGGCAACGACATTCCGTATTTCGTGGACGCCGAGGCCGGGCGGATAGTTGAACTGCCTGTCCACTGGTCGCTCGACGACGCGCCGTTCTACAACTACTCACCGGTAGCCGGACGGACGGCCCCGATGTCGACCCCTCCTGCCGTGCTGGAGGCCTGGAAGTGGGAGTTCGACGGCGCTCTGCGCCTCAACCGATCGTTCATGCTGACGATGCATCCGCACATTTCAGGCCGACTGTCCCGACTGGTAGCGCTGGAGAAGCTGGTCGAGCACATACGCTCCCACCCTGGAGTCGAGTTCATGCGCTGCATAGACGTGGCGCAACGCTGGACGGATGAAGGGGTGCAGTAGCCGGGCGTTTTGAAAGGGATTCCGATTACATCGGGATCCTATTAAATCGGGAGTTGGAATTCTGGAAAAATGTCCAACTCATCGCTCATTGATGGCTGCCTTCGATCACCACCGGTTCGATATCGTCTGCCGGTTCAAAACCCAGGATTCGGCCGTAGAAGTAAAGTTCTGCCTCAAGGCTCCTTATGGCATTTTCTGCCTTTCGGAAGCCGTGTTGCTCTCCCTCGAACTCCAGTAGCGCGAACGGGACGCCGTTCTGGCGCAGCGCGTCTGCCATCATCCGCGCCTGTTCCGGTGGAACAACCTTGTCTTCGAGTCCCTGCAACAGGATCAGGGGTGCCGAAAGGCCGTCGACGTGCTTGATAGCCGACCGTTCGTCGTAAACGGCCTTGCCCTCCGGGTATGGAGCGATCAACCCATCCAGGTATCGAGACTCAAACTTATGCGTTTCCTCGGCCAGCGCCGTGAGATCGGCAACGCCGTAGTAACTGGCGCCCGCTGCGAACACGTCGTGGAACGCCAGCGCTACGAGTGTCGTGTACCCGCCCGCGCTGCCGCCGCGGATCGCCATACGGTCTGAATCGACCAGACCCCGGTCCGCTAGGTGGCGGGCCGCCGCTATGCAGTCCTCGGCATCGTAAAGACCCCATGTTCCCTGTAGAGCGTCGCGGTAGGCGCGCCCGTAGCCGGAACTGCCCCGGTAGTTCACATCGACCACGCTGATGCCCCGGCTCGTCCAGAACTGGACGCCCATGCTCAGCGACCCATCGGTTTGCGAGGTAGGCCCGCCGTGGCTCATCACGATAAGCGGCGGCTTCTCTTCCGGCGACCCCGCAAAATCGCGGTTTTTAGGTGGATACCAGATGGCATGCGATGTCTGGCCATCGCTTACGGAAAACGAGATAGGTTCTGCATTCGACAGGTAGCCCGGGTCAACCGACGCTGTGCTCCCTCGCTTCAAGATCTTAGATGTGCCGTTCGAGATGTTTATGGAGACCACAGCTGCGCCGGCGCGAGAAGACGCGCCCAACCCCACGACATGCGGCCCATTGGCCGTATCGTGAATTGCCACGTTCCCGTATGAGGCGCCGAGGGATGTAAATGGAATGTCTATAGGCGTCACCCCTCGACTATCCGGATAAACAACGCCCATCCCTGCAATAGCGTCCTTGCTCCATGTCGCAAGCATTCGACCGTCACGCAGGAAGCCATACGTCGATGCACCGAGCCCCCACATGGGATGGCCGAACTCGGCCTCCACGGGTGCAAGTGGTAACGCTCCGCCATCACTGCCGAGCACGTAGAGGTTCCACCAGCCTGATTCGTCCGAAACGAAGTACAACCGACTATCTGGCCCCCACTCAGGTTGATAGATGGATACACCGTCACACCCCGCCATCACACGAACGTTTGAAACCTCGCCCAGGTCATCAAGATCGGCGACCTCCAGGAACGATGTGTCCCAGGGCATATTCGGGTGATCCCAGGCCAACCAACAGATCGACCGGTCATCCGTGCTGAGCCTCGGTGCCGCATAAAAGTCGCGTCCGGTCGCAACAACGGCCTGTTCGCCTGTTCCATCCAGTAATAGACGAACGATCTCATTAACCGCCTCACCGCCGTCTTTTGGATGACTCTCCCGCACGCAGTACATTGCGGTGCCATCCACAGTGACGCGCCCATCGGAAAAGCGCACCCGTGAAGCGGTCTCAGGGGTAAGTGGCTCGGGAGCCCCGGCTGCGACCTGGCCATATATCCGCTGATCCTGAAAGTTGGAGAAGTAGACGATGCCATCATTCACGAGATAGGCGCCGCCGCCGTATTCGTGCACCGTGGTCCGGACGTTGAAGCCGTCGGGCGTGATGTCTTCGATCGTTCCATCTGGCCGTCTTATCACCAGCACACTGCGACCGCCCTCAAGCGGCCGTCCTTCCAGCCAGTACACATCGTCGCCATCGACAGAGACGGAGCTGAGTCGCACCCCGGCCGCCGACACGTTTTCGGCGGTGATGGGCGATTCCCAGGATCCGTAAGGAGATCTGATCTTTTCTGGGGTTTCTGGCATCCGGGTCGATTCCTTTATGCGGGCTACTGTTCATTTCGTCCCGATTCCACTCAGGTTGCGGCGCTGAAGTATATTTGCCGTTCCATGCCGCATACAGGAGTCGAAGAAAAAACGCCGGGGCGTAACGTACCCACCGCGGTCAAAGTGGAAACGGCGCGCCTTTCAGCGCGCGCAATTCAACGTAACGCTTATGTAGGTGGCCGACCGGTTTAGACTGCCGGAACTGACGTGGGTTAACGAAATCGAGACGTAACAGGGGAGTGCTAAATGCGAACCAA
>JAPYSM010000039.1 GCA_029936485.1 Dehalococcoidia bacterium | reverse complement strand
ATGGTGTGGTTTGGCCACTCCAAGGCTCGTGAAATCATGCGTCGCCGCCACTACGCCGGACGCGTTGGACTGCGATCTTGAAAGGATCGATTTGGCGCAGTTGAAAATAGGTGATATCACGATCACTGGTCTGTCAGACGGGCGCATGTGTTTCGCTACAACAAACCTCTTCCCGGAGACGCCTGAAAGCGTGTGGGACGGGTACCGTGAGCGATTTCCAGAAGCGTTTGATGCGCGGGGCTTTTCCACAAACATCGGCGTTTTCCACGTAGCCTCCGAGGGCCAACAAGTGCTTGTCGATACCGGACTTGGCCCGCACGGCGCCGCCGGAGGAAGGTCAGGCCCCTCCGAGTTGATGGAGGATATGGAGAACAAAGGCGTCTCCTCAGGCGAGATCGATTCTGTGTTCCTGACGCATCTGCACGGCGACCACGTCGGGTGGAATATGACACACGACGAGAACGGCAGCCACCCGACGTTTCCTAATGCGAACTACGTTCTGCAGAGGGCCGATTGGAGTCATTTCACGGATGTAGAGTTCCTGGATGCGGGCCGCCGGGACGCAGCGCAGGACACCTATCTACCCCTCCCAGAGCTTGGGGTTCTCGATCTGATCGATGGTGAAACTAACGTCGGTCCGGGCCTGGAGGCTTATCCGACCCCGGGGCATACGCCCGGCCACCAGAGCATGCTGATCTCATCTCGAGGCGAACGGGCGCTTATCATCGGTGACGTCATCGGAAGCCCTATGCATGTATCGGAGCCGGATCATCTGTATCGCCCGGACGTGGACCGAGAGCTGGCCCAGAAATCCAGGCACGACGCGCTCGATCTGGCGGAAGGCGCCGACATGACGGTCATCGGTAGTCACATGACACGGCCGGGGTGGGGACGTTTGATCCGCTGGGAGGGTCGACGTTACTGGCAAGCCCTGCCACCACATATGGACTCCGTCCGGGCGTCGTTACCCAGAGCGTGAAAATATCGGCGATGCTACACCAAGGCGACCAGAGTGAGACTGGCAGATAAATATCCGACCGTTTGAGCCTAGTCTGAGCTTGCCGGAACCGTCAGCGGCTCTTCAGACTCTAGCGCTTCGTGCTCGGCTGCGAGGAGTCCCTGCTCATCCATCTGCCTTGCGGCGTAAATTATTACGCCAGCTGCGTACTCCAGGCTGATCTCCGATGTGTTCAGCATGAAGTGATACAGGAAAGGATCGATCGGGTTGGACTCAAATGCCTTCTCGAAATACCTGGCCTGTGCCGAGTCCGAATGCTTGATCAGTTCTCTTGCCACCTTGAGGCTTGGCAACTGCTCGCGCTGCTGTATGCGGTGTGCCCGATCTTCCGACTCGCCGAGGAGCCCCACCCTGAGTATTCCGGTCGTGCCCCGCAAGATCGCGCCACCGCCCCTGCTGAGAATGACCGCATCGCCGGCGGCCGCTATCTCACCAATCACCTCCGCGGTCGTGTCAATGAACTGCTGTTCGTGAAGCTCTTCTGCGCGCGTCGCAGGCGCCGCTTCAAAATCCCGATACGGTCGAGAAACCAAGACTTCCATACCGGGACCGAAGTATGGATCACCCGCCCCCGCGCTGCCGGTGCGTTCCAGCGTGCGCTGTATGAAGGAGATGAAGCGGTCACCGCGTGACGGGAGACGTCGCTCTGAATCCTGTACCGCCTCAACCGTTGCGCCGACCCGGCGGCCAATTTCTGCAAGCAAGAGTCGGTCGACGAAATCCAAGTCCAGCGCTTTTGCGACTAGGCGGCCCACACCTGGGCCCCCTGCTCCAACCCGTCCTTCGATAGTAATAACCGGCATATGACCCCTCGCATGGTACTGAGATCAGTAGTCGTTGGACTGGAAGGGTAACAGGTAGTCGACGAAAATTCGTTATCGATAGGTCCCTAGTTGCGTGTTGACGAAATAGGAGTAACTATTTGATCCTAGAATAGAGTAAATGTTCTACCCGTCTTTGGAAGGAATGCTGGCTTTCTAGACGATATTTCCTGCAAGGGAGCGAGCTACTTTGCTGCGATCTCTTCGATGCGGATAATGTGCTTTGAAGATGCGTAGTAGATGACTTGTACGTGCGCGCCGGGGCGGAGCTTGCGGAGAGCTTTTAGCGACAGGCCGTAGTCGACACCGTCGATCACTATCAGCCCTAGATGTGTGCCGCGTGCGCCTAAGTACAACCAGTTCCATCCGATGGCGTTGACCACGCCCTCGCCCTCGCCCGGTTTAATCGATCTGTCCTGGTCTCGAGTGAGAACAAGTGCCCGCCTGGCCACCAGGTACAACAACCAGATAATGAGCAGTCCGAGTAGTAACCCGAACCAGAAGTTGTCGATCCCGAACGCTCCGAATACCCACGCGACGGGCGCAAGTGCGATGCCCACGAGCCCTAGAAACCGGAACACTTCAATGTCCAGCGGCGACTGGATGTGGGGGTCGCGAGGGGCGGGTTCCGGGTCAGTCGGATCCGGGGGTGTCTGGAAAGGTTGCGGAGATTCGGCCATATCCTTCCTATTCTAGAGATGCACAGGGTCCGCCGCCTGTCGCCATCATGGGCCGCTGTTGAGTTGGTCAAGGTAATCTTGCTGTGTGAGTCACGACGTTAATACGAACATACCTTCGGGCGGTTCCAGGCCATCCAAAATCTGGCTGGCGAATGTGGGCGCAAACGCGGCCCATCCATTCTTGAGTCCGCGATTTGAGGACGGCACGTTCGAGCTGTTGCCGATACCGGAAACGCCGCCCGCGGCCGGCCCCCACTCAGTCGTGTTCGCAGATGTACCTGCCTTCAATACCGCTGGCAACAACCCGTGCGAGACACTGGGCAGATGGGTTCCAGAGCGTTTTCTTGGCGTCGCAACACACTACGACCCAGAGTTCACCACTCTCACCTACGGCGACCACGTAGGACGAAACGCCCGTGCTGCCGCTTTGAAAGGCGTTCAGACAGGAGACATGATGTTCTTCATAGCGCGGCTCGCTGATTGGAAAAACGGTGCATTCACGGGCCATTTCGGCTTCTACCTGGCAGGATTTTTAGAAGTCGAGTCAATCTTGTCAGGAGTACGGACCGAGCCGTCCGAAGCCGAACTTAAAAGATACGGAACAAACGCCCATATAAGACGAGGGTTTAACGATCCGTCTGAGAACTGGGATGGTTTCTGGGTATTTGGTGGATCGGATAAATCGATGCGCCTCAAATACGGCGTACCGGTCGATAGGCCCCTTGCAGATAGCGTGTTCCGGCGCGCGGATGGCGGCCGATGGAACTGGAACCCAGCCCGTACCGAACTTCAGACGATCGGCTCATTCACCCGTTCCTGCCGCTGCGTGATCGATACCTCTGAGGCAGTCGGGCAGGAGCGCGCTGCAACACTGTGGGCAGCAGTAGAAAAGCTCAATCCAGGCGCGCTGCCTCATTAGTCTTAAACGCCAACTTCGGGTGTGGCCGGCAGTAGATCGGGCGGGGTGCGTTCCAGGAAGAACAGGTCTCCGTCACAGGTAAGATGCTTGTCAGCCGCAGAGGGGCGCGAATGAATCTTCGAAATGCTTAGACCATGTGCGTCAAGGCCGCTATCCTAGCTTGCAATGATGGTGTGATGACCGTGACCTAATCGACTCTCTAAAACAACTTGGAGGCTGTACATGACTCCTGTACGAAAAGTTCTGGTCACCGGTTCAAGAGGACTTATCGGAAGGGCGCTGTTTCGTGACCTCGGGGATCGATTTGAGTTCACAGGATTGGATGTTGGACCGTCGGATAGCCCGCAGGTACCGATCACTGTGGGCGACCTTTCGGACATGGAGAGCGTCCGGAAAGCGTTTGACGGAGTGGACGCTGTAGTTCATTTGGGCGCCGACTCAAATCAGAACGCGTCGTGGGAGAGCGTGCTACCGAATAATTTGATCGCAACTCGGAACGTGTTTGAGGCGTGTAGGGACGCCGGGGTGAAGCGCGTTGTATATGCAAGTTCCAACCACGCCGTAGGCATGCACGAACTGGACGATCCGTACAGCAGGATCCGTGTCGGCGATTATGACGCGGTGGATCCTGACAACATCCCTCAGATCGATCACACGGTCCAAATCCGGCCGGACGGCCAGTACGGAATCAGCAAGGCGTTCGGGGAGGCGACCGGCGCTTACTACGCGGAGAACTTTGGGCTTGAGGTTGCCTGTTTGCGGATCGGGACCGTGAACCGTGACAATCGGCCGGTCAAGGTTAGACATTTAGCCACGTGGTGCAGCCACCGGGACCTGCTTCAGCTTGTCCATCGTTGCCTGGAGGTCGAGCCACTACAGTTCGACATCTTCTACGGCGTCTCGAACAACAAGTGGCGATTCTGGGATATCGACCACGCCCGAGACGTCCTTGGATACAGGCCGGAGGATAACGGAGAGGACTACCGAGACTCGCTTTAGGGCTGGTCCTCGGAGTCCTCGCGAATGTCCGTTTCAACCGAGATCCCAGGAAATCTTTCGGCAGCGTCGCTTTCAAACTCACCAGTCAGGCCTGGGAATCGCTCTTCCGGCGAAGTGTCCGGCGCAAACTCCGTCGTTGGTTCTTCAGACTGTTCGTCCTCAGGCGGGTTAATCGAGAGATCTGGCGATTCGATCCCGGCCGCGTGAGCCGCACGGATCACGCGGGCGACGCGCGAGGCATTGCGCCTGGCACGCCACTGTTGCTCGATTACCTTCAACTTCTCGTCGGCGTCCTCGGTCGACCCGTATCGGTTGTGGCCGACAAGCCGCAGATGCTCCTGGCGAACCCCGATGGCGAGTTGTTTTCGTATCGAGGTGATATCGGCGTTGCGATAGTGGCGTGCGATCAGCAGGTATGCGATCTGTTCAGCGCTCAGCGCTCTGTCCGTTGTGACCAGGACATACAGCACGCGCTCGTACGCACTGCTGACCTCGGAAAAGGGCAGGTCCCAATCGGTGACTGGCTTGTTGTACACCGACACGACGTAACGACGTTCCCGGTCGTCCAACCGATCCCACGCCCGCCGGCGCTTTGGTTCGAGATCTGGAGACTGCCCGTGGCGGTGCGTCACGCGCGAGAGGTCTATTCTGTGTGTGAAGGCTTGTTCCATGGAGGTGCTCGAAAGGATTCCTCACCGTCACTTCCTCCGAGGAGAGCGTGACAGGGGGATCGCCGTCCTTAATGATATCAGCCGCCACCTATTCTCCCGTCCGGCTCCGTTAGAATCCTGCCCATGTCGAGCCAAATCAATTACGTTTTTGCTGGTGATATCGGCGGCACCAACATGCGCGCCGCGCTTGCAGACCGCAGCGGGACCTTAATTGAGAGAGGAGTCTGCCAGACAGAACCTGAGCTCGGACTGCCGCAGGCGGAAGAGAATCTGAGGGCCTTGTTTGAAGAGGTGGCGTCTGGTGTCCCGCGAGATGAGGTCGGAGGCGTCGTAATTTCGTCTGCCGGTCCGATTGATCCCGACAGCGGCATTTATGTTCATCCGCCCAACCTTCCCGGCTGGCACGACATGACGATGAAGCCCGGATTGGCGACATCGCTAAATTTGCAAGTCACGATCGGGCACGATGCCACGCTCGGAGCGCTTGCGGAGTCGCGTTATGGTGTTGGAAAAGGAGCGCAACACCTTGTTTACGTGACCTTGAGTACCGGGGTTGGTGGTGGGGTTATCGCCAACGGGCAGATGGTTACCGGCGCCCACGGCCATGCAGGAGAGATTGGGCACCTGCTGGTGAGACCGGGGGGCCAGAGCTGCAATGTTGGGTGTGACGGCTGCCTTGAAGGCATCTCGTCTGGCGGAGGGATCGCACGGGCTGCGACGATTGCCATGAGCGCAGGGCGTGCCTCGTCGATGTCGGATATGACTGGTGGAGATATCGAGGCCGTGAGTGCGCAGATTGTTTTCAAGGCCGCGGCTAACGGCGATCCTCTTGGCAGAGAGATTGTTGAGAGCGTGATCGACGCCGTTGCCACCGGATTTGCCGACATACTCAACACACTCGACCCCGAGTACCTCGTTGTGGGAGGCGCTGTAACCGGCGGCCTACAGCCTTATTGGAACGACTTGAAGGCTCTGGTCGAAGATAAAGCTCTGCCGCACTTCAAGGGCAGCGTGCCGCTTTACGTTTCGCCACTTGGCGATGATGTCAGCCTCGTCGGGGCGGCCACACACGCCTTTGATCTTGCTGACTCACGATCTGGCTAACGCACTACAGCCGATCTATAGCGATCCCAACGAAGACAAGCGTGATACCCATCGAGTGACGGGGCATGACCACCTGAGACGCCTGCCCTTCGCGACCACTCCAACAAGACTCGCCCCCTAACCGTCGTTGGGATCTAGGTCCTCGTCCGTGATCGTCATCGGATCGTCGTCCCAGTCCTCTTCTTCGCCCACCCAGTCCAGGCTCGCGTCACGTTCACCTGGTGAGTGGAACCCTTGCACTTCAAGATCAACGTCGTCGATGTACAGGTTTTCTTCGTCCTCTGGCAGGAACGGATCTGCGTCCTCGGTCACCTCTTCGACCGTTTGCGGTTTCTCTTCGAACATAGACATATCTTCGACATCGACGTATCTGAGCGACTCTTTCACCGCCTCGACGACGGCCGGCTCGGTACTTGATAAGAGGTTCCTGAGCGTCCGCTGTGCCTGGCTCCCACCGATAAACCCGATCGCACGGACGGCCGCCGTCTGGACCTCGATGTCCGTGTCGTCCATTAACTCCATCAGGTGTTCGAGATGCTCCTCGTTTCCGAGGTTCCCGAGGGCGATGGCTGCCTCAAACCTGCAAGAGGCGTCGGCATTGTCCAGCTCTTCCACGAGGATTTCGGTCCACCTGGGACTACAGTTGCGTCCCATCGCGTGGATGGCTGATTCACGCATATGGGTACCTTCTTCCTCGTCGTCCTCGCCCTCTTCGTAGGCGATCTCGATGTACGCCTCGATGGCCTCGCCCTGGAATATCGCCAAGGCTTCCAGCGCACGACGGCGCACGTCAGAAGCCTCCAACTCATCGTTGAAGCTCTCGGTCAACATCGCCTGTAGATCGACCGCCTGGCGCGGCGGGACCTTATTCTCGTGTGCCAGCATTGCTATACGTGATAGACCGAGAGCGGCGGCGATCCGGACATCTTCCGAGTCGTCGTTCCGCAGCATACGGAGGAGAATTCGCAATAGAGATTGGTGGGTGCTCTCGGCGAGACCGGTTACCGAGAGAGAGCGCGTCACATCGTCGTCTGAATCCAGGCCCTCGATGAATATCGAGTCAAACTCCATTTGGAGGTCACCCTCGATCAGCGAAGTCAGGCGCGCGTAAAGATCGCGGATCTGTTCAGGATTCCAGAAGCTTAAATACTCGGTGAGTTCCTGGGCGTCTGATTTGTCGATCCCGGACAACTCGGACAAAGTTGAGTAAGGGATCGTTTCAGCGTCTTCGACTTCTTCCGTCTCTTCTTCGATCTTATGTAGAAATTCGGGCAGTCCCAAGTCGGATTTCCTTTGTAGCCCATCCTGTTTGGCCGGTGGCCTATCCCGCCGCCGCCACCTCTACTCCAAGGCAGCGGATCGCCGGCGTGCGCAGGCTACCGTAGACCCATTCAGCTTTGTCAGATACCGCCTCCAACTTGCTCAGTGCGTCGTACACATTGCCGGAGATCATCGTGTCCTTGATGCGGCCCACAATCTTTCCATCTTCAATCTTATATCCAAGCGAGACGTTCGCCTTGAAATCGCCGCCCATTTCGTTGCCCTGTCCGGCTCCGAGCAAGCGTTCGACCACGATACCCTCTTTGATGCCGAGGAACAGATCGTCGTACGGCGTGTCGCCGGGCGCTACGTCCAGGACACTGGTACCTGGGCCCGGTAGCGTGGAAAGCCCGCGTCCCGCCGCGCCCGTGCTGGTGGCGTTCATTCGCCCTGCCGTCTGCAGGTCGTATAGAAAGTTGCTCGCAACGCCGCGGTCGATTAACGCCAGGCGCCGACTCGATATGCCCTCGTCGTCAAATGGGCGACTGCCGATCGCACCGTCTATTGTCGGGTCGTCAAAAATAGAGATCCGCTTGTCTATCACCCTCTCGCCGAGCCGATCTCCGATTGGAGAGCTGCCGGTCATGACAGATTTGCCATTGAACCCGCCGAGAAGAGGCCTGAGCAGTGCGGCCGATACGCCACGTGGCGTGAAGATAACGGGAACCTGTCCGGTCGGTGTATCGGCGGTGTCACGCGCCCATTCGAGCTGTTGGACCAAAGATTCGATCATCCAGTCTGTGTCCGTGAACATTCGGGAAGCGCCAAAGCCTTCCCATACGGACAACATATCGTCGCCACGGACCAACTCGCCGCCAAATCCGACCGAGTAGGAGGTCTGCGGGAAAGCCACATTTAATCCGGCCGTGTTGACCAGGCTCTGCCTGTGCACGCCGCGCGAAACGCTGGCCGAGCAGTTCAATTCAGGCCAGTCCTTGCGGACGGCGTCGATCAGAGTCTGTCCGGTCTGGACCATCCCATCGAAAGTTAACAACTCGATGGCCTCGTCGTATATATGGACCTGCGGATAATCCCTTGGTCCCGGCAACTCAAATGAAGCCTCAGCGCCAAATGGCGTCAACTCTTTGACACGTGCCGGCAGTTTGTCTTCTGCCGCAGGATCGGTTGTTGCGGACAGGCCCAGCCTGCCGTCATGTATGACGCGTAAGGCAGCTCCGGACGTGTCACGTCGGGTAGCCTCTTTCAGCCGATTCGCTTCGAAACGAATTGGCTGGCTCTGGCTGGTGATCCGGTAGATTTCGGCCTGATCAAATCCGGCATCTTTTGCGTTCTGTAGAAGATCGGCCACCGGCTAAGCTCCCGAGACAAGGCAGTTTTGGATTCGAATATGCGGACTCCCGTTGGAGACCGGAAGGGGACTCTGCCCGGCCTTGCCGCAACCGCCACCTTGGTTCATGTCAAGATCGTTGCCGATTCCGTCGATCTGGTGCAGCGTTTTGAACACGTTTCCAGACAATTTCACCGGGCGCACCATCTCTTCGATTCGCCCGTTCCGGATCCTGTACGCCTCGCCGGACGAGAAGGTGAACATCTCCATCTCCGTCATTCCGCCGTACCAGTTACGGACATATACACCGTCCTCGACGCCTTCAAGTAAGTCCTCAAACGAAGCATCGCCCGGTTCAATCACCGTGTTGGTCATGCGGACTATTGGCGGGTGGTTAAAGCTGATGGCTCGGGCGTTGCCGGAAGGCGCTTCGCCCATCTTTGCGGCGGTCTCACGTGAGTGCAACCGACCTACAAGCACGCCGTCCCGGATGAGATCCGTGCGTTTGGTTGGCGTACCTTCGTCGTCGTACTCCATAGAGCCCCGCAGGCTCGGGATGGCGCCGCCGTCGACAATGTTCAGATGCGGCTGGCCGAATTGCCGGCCAAGCACCATGATCTCTTTGAGTTGCTCGCTCTCGTAAACGTGATCCGCCTCCGACAGGTGGCCAAACGCCTCGTGGGCGAACACCCCTGCAAGCACCGGGTCAAGGATCACGGTGCGCTCGCCGCCCTCGATTCCGGGCGCCTTGAGCAGGTCAACGGCACGCTTTCCAACGGCGCGGATCTCATCATCTAACCCTTCGATAAGGCTGAAATCACCGAGACTTCCAATGGAGAATCCGGCTTGCTGCACATCACCGCCCTCTCGGGCGACCGCTGCGATGTAGCAGATTACGTGGACGAACTCCTGGTCGACTGCGGCGCCCTCGCTGTTCACGTAGTGGACTCGTCTGCGGTTATCGCCGTAAATCACAGTCGAACTCTGGATGCCGGGGGTGGACCAGATCAGATCATTGTAGTGATCCATCCGGTCTTTCTTGTCGGATAGAGAGATAGTTCCGGGGTCGTTGACCAGCACCGGTGGCACATCGGCTACTCGTGGCTGGGTCTCTGCAAGAGTCGTCTTTTCGCCGCCAACAGCACGTGCCTGTTCGACGGCCAACTTTACGCGAGACTTGAGGTCGTCGGTATCGTTGAAGCTGACGAAACCCCATCCTCCCTTCACGGCGGCCCTTACGGAACCCCCGCGGCCGGAGGTGCGGCCGATCTCTTCGATCTCTCGCGCTCTGTACTGGATTCGTGATGAGTCTGATTCTTCCAGGCGGATCTCTACGAAGTCCGCCCCGTGCCCTGTGAGGGCGTCTTGCATCTGATCGCGGATGGTCAATGTTTTAGTGCTCCGGGCCAAAATTGGCGTCCAAAACGAAAGGCTCCCCAAAAATATCAGGATAGGGAGCCTCATTCGCAATGATAGCAGCGGGCGTAGACGCCCATGGGGCGGAAGAATCCCTGAACCGTCGTGCCCATTGGCGTAAGAATGACCAAATCTGGCGCGCTCGAGACTCACCACTAGGCTTACTTTGAGCGATTGGCCACTCCTAATGCAGGAGGGGGGCAGGGGACGTGGTTAACGTCCGGTGCGCTCGTTCTAAACGGTCTCCCCGTCCACGATTACATTCACCTTATTCTTTTCGTCATAGAAGCACAGGTGATCGAGAATCTTCGACGCTTCGGGTAGAGGTGCAGACACCTGCCACACGTAGTCGGTGAACGACTCCCCGCCTGCGGTTACGCTCCAATAGCGCGCCGGGCCTTTGTAGGGGCACATCGTGCTCGTATCGCTGGGCTCTAGTGCAGACATATCGACGTCGATGGAGGGTATGTAGTAGCGGGTGTTGTGTCCGGTTTCAAACAGAAGGATGGGGTTGCTTGTGTCCGCCACCTTCACGTCATTTACCAGCACCTCAACGTGACGTGAGCTGGTCAGGCAGTCGATGCGGGTGTACGGATCGCGTGCGTGTTGGAAGATCTGCTCATCCTCCTCGTACCAAGCGTCCACTCGATCCCAGTAAAACGCCACGTAATCGGTGATGTCTGGGCACTCGTCGATCGGGGTTGGGTAGTTCCAGACGGCGTCTTCTGACATCTGTCCATTGACGTTGATAGACCAGTACCTGGCCTCACCCTTCCACGGTCAGGTGGTGGCGTGATCGGTCGATTCCAGCAGGTCCATTCGCACGTCAACGATCGGGAAGTAGTAGATGGGACGGTGACGCGTTTCAAACATCAACTGCGCGTTGGTACTGTCTGCGATCACCTCGCCGTTGTACATCACACGCAGGCGCCGTTCCGTTGGTTCGGTAACTACGCCGTAATACTTGGGATCAGCACCCGGGCCTTTGACTGCCTGCATGGTTCACCTCTAATTTGAACGTCTTCCGGACGGCGAGCTTACGCCAGTTGAGGGATCTAGTGCTCCGGATCTCAGTCGTCTTGTGAGCCTGAGGCTACGATATATGGCAAGCCGTCGGTTGGGATCGAGCCCTGCTTCCCGTCTACACGACCTCGAACTACTCCATCCCAGCCACGGGACGATCCTTGGGCGCGCTCGCATAAGCGCCCCGAAAATCGCGGAACGGTCCATCACGCCATTCCAGCGCAGCCTTGGGCCTTTTTCCTGAACCAGGCGGCGCCACTCTGAAGCGGCGGAGCGTGCCGAGGAAAGGGCCTGGATCTCGGTCCCGGAGTGCAGCGCTTCTCGGATGCCCATTGTTTCGTACTGGCGGTTCACCGCCCGCTTGGAGTACATCAGCATCTCGTTGTCGATGTGCGCCATGCGACGGGCGAATGTTTCTGTAAAGTCGCCGAGCTCTTCTTTCGGAACGGCGTAGTTGGCCCACCCGGCCGTTACCATCTCGGTACCCGAGATCGAGTCGCCGATATACGCGAACTCCCGCGCTTTGGCCGGCGACATGAACCATGGCGTCCACATCATGTCCATCGTGGTCATCGCCCGAACCGGCGGGTAACCGATCTGAGCGTCCTCGGCCACAATGCGGAAGTCGCATACCGTAGCTAGTTCGGTGCCACCCGCGAGACAATGGCCCTGGATCTGGGCGACGACCGGCTTCGCCAGCTCCCAGATAATCCAGTTAGTCATGACCACGCTGCGCGCCCACTGGTTGTCCCCTGGGTGGGTGGTCCCGGTGTCCGGCAAGCCTGACCGGCCGGCCAGCTCAGAATTGCCTTCTGCCCGCGCCTGAGACAGGTCGTATCCGGCAGAGAAAGAGCGCCCGTTGGCGCGCAGGATGATGACGCCGACCTGATCGTCATGCTCGGCCTCGCGCATGGCGTCCATCACTTCTGCGCGTAGGGTGTTGGTCAGCGCATTTAGCTTCTCGGGTCTATTGAGAGTGACGTAGGCCAGTCGGCCATCGGTCTCGTAATGGATCTGGCTGTACTGGCCCAAGATGCTCTCCCCTGATGCGAAAAATGATTGCAAGAAACTTGTCTGAGAGGCACAAATTCCATCAATCGCGCTTTGATGTCAAACCCGTGGCCTCATGCAACGGATTGACCGGGTCTAAGTTAAGGATCGCGGCGTTGGCCCGTTCGAACATCGTGTCGATCAACGCCTCCTGATGGGGCCTGATGCACTCTCCACCCATGCCACCTGCCATTTTGGCCTCAGCGGCCACTACCTCAGGGGAATAATTACGTCAACCACCAGCATATGTTGCTTACGAGTGGTCTATCGTGGATGGGATGATCATATTTTGTGAGTGGATACCCACACGCGATGGATATTCGCTGACTGCCCCGGAGTACGGCGTCAGACAACAGGAGATACGAAATGGTGCAACCGGCGAACACCGAGACTACATATCAACCCGTTGTTGGCTGGCCTGCTGTGCCGCACGGCATATTCCTGCATGAGGCCACTTCAGTTGGCGTGGACTCGCAAGACCGCGTTTACGTTTTCAACCGAGGGCAGTGGCCGATGATCGTCTTCGACAAAGATGGCAACTTCCTGGATGCGTGGGGTGCAGATGAATTCGACAGGCCCCACGGTGTTTCGTTTGATGCCAACGACAACATGTATTTGGCTGACGACGCCAACTTTGTGCAGAAGCGTACGCCGGACGGTGAGGTGCTGATGACGCTGGGCGAACGTGGCGTGGAGAAGCCACGCCACACCGGCGAACCATTCAACAGTCCGACCCACGTCGCGATCGATTCCCGTAATGGAGACTGGTTCGTGTCCGACGGATATCGCAACTCATCCGTGCACAGGTTTGACGCTGTCGGTAAGCACATCATGTCGTGGGGAGAATCGGGCAGCGGCCCCGGCCAGTTCGCCCTGCCGCATAACATCTGCATGGTGGGTGAAGACCGCGTACTGGTGGCTGATCGTGAGAACTATCGGTTGCAGATGTTCACGGTGGACGGAGAGTTCATCCTGGAGAAGCGAGTTCACAAGCCGCAGGCGTTGTTCGCCGGGACGGGCGACGACACGAACATTTATTTGGCAGAGGGTCGGCCGCCACTGGTGATGGAGGGAGTGCTCCGTCTCGGCAAGCGGGTCGCCGTGCTGGACCGTGATCTGAACGAATTGGTGAGTATCGGCAACGAGATGTCGGGGCAGGCGCCAGATCAGTTCATCTCGCCGCATGCGATGGCGGTTGATTCCGAAGGCTCGGTATACGTCGCAGAGGTGTCGTACAACGGACTTGGTTCGCGGCTTCAACCGGCACGCGAGGTCGTCAGTCTGCGGAAGTGGCGACGTACCGATACGAATGGAGCGGCCGGACAGGGCTTGTCAGGGCGCGCTCTTGAGCAGTATATGAAAGGTTTGCGGAACGATGGCCCGGGTGGCGGCGCGCCGGTGAACAGCCCGTACGGTTAGTGCGCGGATTTGTCCCCAGGTTCGGTTCCCATTCAGTAGTCGATGCCTGCGATGGCCGGCGCGTCTGATCCACGCTGTTTGATGGCCCGCATGTTGCTGATGAGGTCTGCCGATTCCAGTAGTTCAGACGGCGCTTTCTCGCCGGTGACGATCACGTGAAGGAGTGAATCTTTGCCGGACAGGGTTTCGGAAACCTGTGCGCCGGATAACCAACCTTCAGCTATCGCATCAAGCAATCCCTCAAGTACCAGCACACCCTCCTGAACGATCGACACGTGGCGGACCGCCTTGCTCCAGAGTTCGACAGCAGCATCCTCGGTTGGTGCATCAATCACGTGTGACGGGATGCCCAGTGTTTCCAGGGCCAGATCGTCGCCTGATGGTTCGCCTTTCGGGGCCTGCTTGAACCTCATGTGGCGGACCGGCAGCCCTCGTCCGCTGGCGCGGAACAGTACGCCTAGTCCTGCAATTTCCTTGGTGGCGCCGGCGCCGTGATACACAACCAGCATTCCCTTTCGCGCCGGCGCTGATTTTTCTGGGCCATCTGGCGTGACGCGCGGATTGTCTCTTGGAAATTCGTCGGCCATAGTTAGAAGTCCAATCCTGGCTGCGCTTTGATGCCCTGATCTCGGTAGGGATGCTTGATGTCTTCCATCTCCGTCACCACATCAGCGATGGAGACAAGTTTCTCGTGGGCATCACGTCCTGTGACAACTACGTGTACATGGGATGGACGATTGGTGATCGTACTTGCTACCTCGTCTGCGTCTAGCCAGCCGTACGTGACCGGGTATGTGGCCTCATCAAGAACGATCAGGTCCGTTTCGCCAGCCTCAATCGCCGCCTTGCAGTGCGCCCACTGGTCGACCGCAATGGCTGTCGTCTCATCCATGTCCTTTGACAGCCAGGTGAACCCGTCGCCTCGTGATTCGATCGAAATGCGGACCTTTTCGGCCGCCCGGTGTTCACCAAATCGTGCGCCGGTCTGCTTCAGGAACTGGAACATTTTCACGCTTTTGCCCTGCCCCCACGCCCGCACCATTAGACCCAGCGCTGCCGTGGTCTTTCCCTTGCCGTCGCCCGTATGGATGATCACAAGGCCCTTCGGAGGCTGTGGATCGGTCATTGTTGATTCTCCCGAGAACTATTAGCGATTTCCCGGGGCCCTTGATTATTCTGGGCGAGGCCAGATAATCCAATCAAAAGTGCTTCCAGATCAGACCATGCGGCGACTGGAGACAGCTGCTCAAACAAAGCCGTCGCATCGCCGTCTGTGAAGTCGCGACCTGCGATCGGCTCCAGGGTTGCGAGGACGATCAGCGACGCTTCTACGAGCGCCTCGAGTGAGCGTACGTTGCCCGATCCAAACGCTACATCGCTGAGCACGGCGACTTCACTCTCCCGAATCAACCGAAGGTGTTCGTTGTGGGCTGCGGAGTCGATATCTCCGAACGCCTGCACAGGCACGAATTCGATACCTAGCGACTCGGCGGCGGACCGGTCCGTGTCGCCGTTTGCGAGCGGGCCCGCCGTCACGACGAATCCGGCTTCGCACAGTCTGTACATCAATCGAGCGCCCGTCCCGCCGCCGCAAATAACGTGGACGCGTGTCCCAGCGCCGGCGCTATTCCCGACCGAATCCGCCTCCATGACGGATATGCCAAGCACGCCGCTCGCCGGGTCTGAAGACACGATGGCCTTCACCCCGAAAGCGGCCTCGATGTTTTTTGGGGTAAGCACGTCTTCGGGGAGCCCTTCAGCCACGATGGCGCCCTGGTTGAGCAACACCAGTCGATCGCAAAAACGTGCCGCTAAAGAGAGATCGTGGATCGCCGCCACCGCTGTCATGCCATCATCCACCAGCCCGCGGACGATGTGGAAAAACCGTGCCTGGTGATTGATGTCCAAATTGGAAGTAGGCTCGTCCAGTAACAGCAAGCGTGGCTCCTGAGCCAGCGCCCGTGCCACGAACACACCTTGGCGTTCACCTCCGGACAACGTTTCCAGCGTACGATCGGCCAGTGCACCTGCTCCTGCCGTATCAAGCGCCCGCCGCACCGCGTCGCGGTCCACCGCCCGTTCTGATTGCAGCCGCCCCATATGGGGATAGCGGCCCATCATGACTACCTCCAGGGCAGTAAATCCCTGTGTCAGCGGAGCAAGTTGGGCGACCTGCGCGATCGATTTCGCGCGTTGGCTTGTGTTCATCCGGCTTACTTCATCGCCGTCCAGCAGCACTGCGCCCTCACGTGTTTTGAGCAGGCCGCCGATCGTTCGGAGAAGCGTAGTCTTGCCGGCCCCATTCGGGCCTACCAGGCCTACCAGTTCGCCTTTGTCAGCGTTCAAATCGACCTGGTCGAGCAGGCGCGTAGCATCGATCTCGTATATAACATCGCGTGCTTCGAGTCGTCGTGCCGTGCGCTCTACAGTGTCTGTCATGAAACTATTCTGTCCGGTTGTCTGGCCCAACTATTCAGAAGGAAAACTGAACGGTCCAAAGGTCGTGTCCGCGAGTTCCTCAGGCCACAGATCCCGGGCCAGTTCTTCCGCCCCCCTGAGATTCCAGAACGATAGCGTCGTAAAGTATTTGGGATCGGCCATAAACACCCTGCCGTCCCTGATGGCAGCGACGCTTGCCAGCGTTGGATTGGCGAGCATGGCGTCCCGGAACTCTTCACCGCCGAACTCCACCGGTTG
>JAPYSM010000215.1 GCA_029936485.1 Dehalococcoidia bacterium | reverse complement strand
CAACGTTCTGCGTAGTGTTTGTCTGGGGTTCCCAGTAGAGAACGATGTCGGCACCGTTGTAGGTGAAGGTCGCCAGGCCCTGGGTGTTGTCAGCCGTTGGGCCTGTCCATCCAGACACAGAGAGATCTGAAGATGCGAACTGCGTATCCTGATCCATCTTCAGGGTGAAGCCATATCCGTCGAAAACGTTACTCTCTATCGGAGTCGGTGTTGCCGGGGGTGGGCCCACTACGGCAGTTGGTGTGGCCGCAAGCGCTTCAGCCACGGCGGTCGCTGCAACCGTCACGGTCTCGGCGGCCTGTACGGTCTCGGCGGCCTGTACGGTCTCGGCTTTCGCGGCGGTTTCAGGGGCGACCACTGCAGTCGGAACTGTGGTCGCAATAACAGCGTCACCGGTGACCGGCGCTGTTGTGGCTTCTGGCGCATCCGACCCACCGCCACAGGCTATGACCATCGCCAAGACCACGGCTCCTGCGGAACTCACAATCAGCGACCTGTTCCGGTTCTTTGGGCGTTCACCAGTTCTCAAGGCATGTTCCTAATTCAGGGTACGACTTTAGCGCGGCACATCCGTAGTTATAACTAATCATACCCCCGCGACCATGCGACGTCCAAGTTGGAATTAGCACATGGATTTAGGCAAGATCAACGCCATCGAAATCCCTGAATGTAGGGGAGCCGAGGTGGAGGTGCTTCCTTAGGACGAGCTGGCGGGTGAAGTCAAGGACATGCTCGGGTTCAAATCCCCGAGCGTTTGCGGTTGATCGAAGGTGGACGGATTATTTTGTTTAGACAATGTGGGAGAGCAAAGAGGCGTTTCCGGCCTGGGTGAGGAGCTACCGTGAGGGCGACGGCAGCGGGATGCCGAAAGTTCGGTAACGGTGGGGACCGGATCTGCGTTGTTGGGGTTTGGGGTGATGATGCCGGTCACTAAGGCTGAGTCACAGCCGGAGGCATCGGTTGTGCCGGACTAAATGATCGCTCTAGATTTGAACGTTGTCTCGTTGAAGGTTCGCTTGTAATCGGACTCTCCAGTCTTGCGGACCCGTCCCTTCCCAAGCTTGAACCTGTAGCGGTTAGAGATCGGGTCCGGGACCCGATGCACGAGGCTGTTGGCGGCAGAATCTGGCCAGCGCGGCCATATGAAGTTCGTGAACATCACGCCGGTCCGCACGACATCGGTAACGATCGCGACGGCCGTCACCCGCCCACTTCCGGTCTTTATGTGGCCCTTTTCGACCAGTTCAGAGAACCGGTACGACTCGCCTTCGGTGAAGGCGAACCCGCCGGTCTGGATGAGTACGTCGTTGTTCGTAATCTCCACCCAGTCTCCACTTTCGATGCCCCGTGCCGCTGCGTCATCCGGATGGATCTCTACGAAGTGTTCAGGAGTCCTGTTGGCGAGATATGGCTTGCGTAGATCATCGTATGCGGACTGCCACACCTCGCCGGTCCGGCCGCTGGTGACCCATAACTCATCGCCTTGCGGCGTGATGCGCTCGTAGAAATCGCTGAACAGCTCCCAGGGTGATTTGTTCAAGACGGCCTTGCCCGAGTGTGATTTAAAGTGCGTCAGCCATTTCTGGTGCACGCCGGCACCCTGGGGTGACTCCAAATCCAGCGTCGAATCGTGAAGACGAACCGTCCCCGTCAAATCGGCATCTATCAGCCTGATCGGCGTCTGAATGCCTGTCGTGCCGTACCGCTTCAGAAGTTCATGAGCCTTTATGCCGTCCCGCTCCGCGATCACTACAAGCGGGTGGTAGTTGAGTACGCCGTCTCGTCCAAACTTGGACGCCTCCTCAAAAACATCATTCGAGTCTTTCCAGTCGTAACCCTCGTAGCCCATCGCTCGACCGAACTTTGCGATGGCCCACCAGTCAGGCTGCGCCTCTCCCGGCGGGTCCGTGAACTTCTCGTACAGGCGCAGACGGCGTTCGCCATTGGCACGTGTGAGATCGCTTTCGCCCCAGCCGGAGGCGGGCAGGACGATGTCCGCAAGCTCCGTCGTGATCGGTGCACGCGGGTAAATCTCTGAGTTCACGATTACCATGCCGCCGCTGTCGGCCCGTTGGATCAACGCCGCTGCGGCGACCTCCGGGTTGACACCCGTTATCTGATGCGGATTGTCCCGGGTCAGTTCCATGAAACGCCGGTACATGTCGTCCGATGCGGCCATCGCCTGGATCCACAGCGTTCCGATCACCCAGACAAACCGCAAATTGCCGGATTCAACCCAGCGATCTAGATCAATATCCTGGCGTCGTCGTCCGGGCAACTTGTTTGGGCTCTGGATACGAGGGTACGGAGCTGCGCCCTTCCAGCCGCGCTGGTGACCGCCCAACCGGGAGATCATTTTCCCCGGTCGATTTCCGGCGCCGCAGATCAGACCCAGGGCTGCATATGAAGCGGTGTTCAGGTAGTTATTTGACCAGTAGTTGCCTTTTTCCAGCCCGAAAGAGGCTTTAGGTCGCACCCCGTCTACGGGCTTTGCAAGAATTTCGGCGGCCAGCCTGATCTTCTCCTCTGGAACGCCGGTGATCTCCGACGCCCGTTCCAACTTTGAGATGTCCTGATCGAACAACCACTTAACGTACCCTTCGTAATCGGTCCCCAGCTGGCCCCACGTGGTCCGCCACTCGACGGGTGTGTTGCGGGTCCCACGCCCCATCCCGGCGTCTATCTCCCACGAATTTGCGATCCACTTCTCGATGAACTCTTTGTCCTGCCAGCCGTTCTCGATGATCAGGCGGATGATCGCCAGGTGCAGGGCTGTGTCGCTGCCCGGGATGACCTGCAGGTGGAGACCGCCTCGGGCTTCGGCCCATGCGACGC
>JAPYSM010000214.1 GCA_029936485.1 Dehalococcoidia bacterium | reverse complement strand
ACGTCCGTGATCGGTGTCGCTGCCTCAACGGCCGCCACGGCCGCCGTCTCGATCAGGTCGTCAGTAAGGGCGTTGCCTTCTAGGACCTCTTCAGCTGCTCTAGCACGAACAGGTGTCGGAGCTACAGAGGCCAGCGCGATGCGCGCTTTCAAGACCGTGTTGTCGGATGGATTGAGTTGCACAAAGCTGCCTGCTCCCACCACCGCAATATCCATCTCATTTCGTGGGATGAATCGTAAGTAAGAGCTGGCGCTGTTATCAGGCTTGAGAGGGAGGACAAGTTCCACCAGGATCTCGCCCTTCTGGAGTACGGTCTGTCCGGGACCCGCGAAGAAGTCCGAGAGTGCGATCTCCCGTGTGCCGGACTTGCTGGCTACGACGGCCACTGTCTCGTGGGAGAGGAGGGCAGGAATCGTGTCGCCCGACGGCGCTGCGTTACATACATTTCCGCCGAGTCCTGCCCGATTCTGGATCTGCCATGACCCGATAAGTAGCGAAGAGTCCGCCAAACCCCGGTAATCTGACAACACCGGAGGGAACTCAGCTATGTCCGTCAGATTACGCGCCGCGCCGATGTGAAGGCCGTCGTCGGTAAGCTCCAGGCGCTGCAGCTCGGGAATTCGCTTCACGTCGACCACCGTGTCGACATTCCGACGACCAGTTTTGAGCTGGTCAACTATGTCTGTCCCGCCAACGAGCGCGCGCACCTCGCCGTCGGCGGCGAAAAGATCCAACGCGTCATTTAACGAGGTCGGTTGGGCGAAATCGAATTCAGGCAACAGTTACTCCGTACCTTGGGCGTCTTGGGCATTGCCACCGCGATCGTCCGGAAAACGGACGGTGTACGGTGATCGATGATCCCTGAGGGCGGGGCTGAGTATATTCCGGGTGCCATGCCGTCACAACTTAAAATCACTAACAGAATTTATTCCTCACATCCCAACAGCGAAGGGATCAGACCAGACGATGGTTAATGACCACGGCCTGAGTGGGCAGAACGGAGATGATCCCGCGCCACGAAGACCCAGGTCGCTCGATTCTGTTGGTCTTGAACTGGTGTCCATGACGACAGGCTTCCTTGAGACGATGCTCGATCAGCAGGGACAGCCCGATGTTCAGTTCGACGGGGTCAGGTTGTGGGAAGGCTGGACGGCTTCGGATCGGCCAGGCATCGCGTTCCGGTTGGCTCAACTGCGTGCCATGCCCGAACTACTTACGTGGTTGATGTACGCAATTGTGAGGCGATCGGACGGGCAGATGGTCGGACACGTAGGTTTCCACGGAACTCCGGGCCTGCACTCCCTGGGCGATCTGGCGCCTGACGCTCTGGAGATCGGTTACTCGGTATTCCCACCGTTCCGTCGCAACGGTTATGCATCTGCGGCAGTAAAAGCTTTAATCCAATGGGCGAACACCGACCGCGGGATCACGTTCTTCGTGGCCTCAATAAGCCATGAAAACACCGCCTCTCAGGGCGTCGCAACCAAGGCAGGTTTCAAGTTCTACCGGCACTTTGACCCGACCGACCCTGAACGAGAAGACGTTTATACAATGCGCCTCGGTCCAGATAACACCTAGCCCACCCGGTATTTGGCCAGGAACTCTGAATTAAGCTCCATGCCCAGTCCAGCCCGGTCTGGTGCGTACACGTAGCCGTCCTTGATCTCCAGCGTGTCCTTGAACACATTTCCGTGCATGGCGTCGAACTTGTCTGCGTAGTACTCAAGGATCAACCCGTTCGGGATAGCGCAGACAAGATGAATATGGACCTCCTGGTTACCGTGCGGGGCGAGGTCGAGATCATTCGCCTGTGCAAGAGCCGCGATCTTCATGAACTCTGTAACGCCGCCAAGGACCAGAGCGTCCGGCTGAAGGATGTCTACGGCGCGTACATTGATCATGTCCCGGAAGCCGTAGCGCGTGTATTCGTTCTCGCCCGCTGCGATCGGGATGCTAGTGGCCCGAGTGATCTCGGCCTGACCGATGTAGTCGTCCGGCTCGACCGGCTCCTCGAACCAGAACAAATCGTACTTCTCGGTCTTTCGAGCAAACTCGATCGCTTGATAGTGGCGATAAGCGTTGTTGGCGTCGACCATCAGCCTGATATCCGGCCCGACCGCTTCACGCGCCACACGCACACGCTCCACGTCAGCGTTGATCGACAAAGCACCTACCTTCATCTTGACGGCACGAACGCCGAGATCGACGTTGTGTTCCATCTCGGACGCCAGCTCTTTAAGACCTTTGCCTTCTTCGTAGTAGCCGCCCGCAATGTAGGTATCGACCTTGTTCGTGAAGCCGCCCAACAGCTTGTAAAGCGGCATGTTGGCGACCTTGCCCTTTATGTCCCACAGCGCCATGTCGATGCCGCCAAGAACGCGGGTCGTGATGCCACGACGACCGACCAGCTTGGGCCGCCACATCTCGTGCCAGTGACGCTCGTTATCGAGCGGGTCCTTGCCGATCAGAATCTCTTTGAAGTGATCCACCATGGACACGGTGACTTCAGGAGAAACATGGTCGGCGCCAGCAAGGCCGATGCCCGTAACCCCCTCGTCGGTTTCTATGATCACCGGCCGAATTCCGGAGTGTGTGTATGTGTAGAGGCCGTTCGTGATCGGCTTCTCACGGGGCCAGCTGTAAACCTCCATTCGGACGTCGGTGATCTTCATGCGAAGGGGCTCCTCCAGGTGGGTGTGAACAGGTGAGTACTACGCGGCCGAGGGAGTCTAGCACCCGGATTCAATCGTAAAGTGCCCGACATCACAGGACAATTGGCGCCAACCAGCATGACCAGGCGCCCTCCATCAGGTAATCTGGAGAGGTCTACCCAAGTAGAGGCGCGGATCGA
>JAPYSM010000213.1 GCA_029936485.1 Dehalococcoidia bacterium | reverse complement strand
CTTCTGTCGTTCTTCCTGGAGCGTCTTATTCCATGCGCTGAAGGACGGCCACGACACTTTGGTAGCGGCGTCCGCCATCTGCGTAACGACGGGCCCAATGTCCCCAAGAATGGCTACGTCAACACTTCGTGAACTCCCGAGGTGGTGTGGAGAAGGATCAACCGAGATTCTCTTCACGCCCTCGGCAAACGGCGGCGTCCCACCGAGTCCCCACGTGTAGTCAAGCTGCTGGCCAAGGAACAGCACGGCGTCCGCCTCACCAATCCGGGCGACCGCCTTGTTCAACGGCAGGTATCCGAAACCGATCGAAAGCTCATGATCGTCTGAGACCATTCCGCGAGCGCTGTCCGTCGTGGTGACCGGGATGCCCATCGTCTCGACAAGACGCTGAAGGTCCTCTGGAAGCGCAGTCGCCCCGGCTCCGGTCCCGGCGATGATGAGCGGCCTCTCCGAGTTCTTGAGGATATCTATAGCGGCGGCGATCTGGCCCGGGTCACCGGACACGGTCAACGGAACGCTGTTTTCGCCGATTCCGTAACGATCAAGAACGTCTTCATCGACCATCGCTTCTTGCAGATCTTGTGGGATGGTCAGGTGGACCGGGCCGCGCTTTCCGGTCATGGCGGTGCGGACGGCTAAGTTAACGAACTCCGGGATGCGGTCTGCGCTCGGGATCTCCCACGATCCCTTGGTGACCGGAGCGGCGACGCCCACCTGGTCGAACTCCTGCATCGCTCCACGCCCGATATTCCGGGAATCGGATGAACCGGCGATGTTGATGATTGGCGCCTGCGAGTGCATCGCATTGGCAAGCCCGGGTAGCGCGTTGGCGTGGCCGGGAGTTGTGGACAGCACTACGCCGGGTCGGCGCAGGGTCCGGGCGTACGCATCGGCGGCGTGCGAGGCGGCACCCTCGTGCCGGGTGTCGATCATCCTGAAAGGCTGATCGACCAGCACGTCCAACAGGTGGAGGAAGTGGTCTCCGGCGATCCCGAACAGGGTATCTATACCGTGCGCCTGAAGGGATTTGGACAACACTAAACTGCCAGAGATTTTTGCCATTTGCCGTTCCTGTTGTACAGCCTGATGTGGGACCGGAACGGTCGATCAGGCTATGTGGGTTTCGAAGTAAGAGGCTCCGTTTTGAGCGACTGCGAGAGTATCACAGCCAGCTAAGAATTCCGTCACATTTCTGGAGCGACCGGGCGATATGTCTTGAGGGTTCGAAGTTGGATGGTCTGGAGATGTCGTGGGTGGCATCCGGTCCTTCCGGCCATCGAAATCGACAAATAGACTTCCGCTCATCAGACCGACTACCGATGCCGATCCAGTCTGGACCGCCACAAGCAAGGAGATGCCAGGACGACGACAACGCCCAATCAACTTGCAACCGGCCCGGTGACATCTCCGTTGATTCGAGACTTTCCGATAAACGAGCGGCCTCGCGAGCGGTTGCGGAATCATGGCGCCGGGCAGCTCAGTAACTACGAACTGCTAGCGATCCTGTTCCGGACAGGTTTGAAAGGCGAGAACGTCCTGGCGATGGCCTCTAGAATACTGGCCCGATTTGAAGGTCTGGCCACGCTGTCCCGGACAAGCTTTGACGAGTTGTGCGCTGAGAAGGGGATTTCTGCGGCCAAAGCCTGCCAGGTTTTGGCCGCATTAGAGCTGGGTCGCCGGGCCTCCTCACTCTCGCCGGAAGATCGGGTGGCGATCTCGTCCCCAAAGGACATCGCCAATCTTTTTATGGCCGAAATGTCGATGCTGGAGCACGAAGAGCTTCGGGTTCTACTTCTGAACACCAAGAATCAGGTGCTGGGAGTAGAGAGGCTCTACCAGGGAAGTGTCAACTCGGCCCTGGTTCGCCCGGCCGAGGTTTTCACCGCCGCCGTGAAACGAACATGCCCGGCGATAGCTATCGTCCACAATCATCCATCCGGCGATCCAACGCCAAGCCCGGAAGACGTGTCGATGACGGCGCGATTGATTGAGGCGGGGGCGCTGCTGGATATCGAAGTCCTGGACCACGTAGTGATCGGCGCTCAGCGATATGTCAGTTTGAAGGAGCGGAAACTGGGGTTTGAGTAGGCGGGTGTAATTGGCACCGGGCTCTCGCCTGATGCCCCGCCCTCTCCCGGACCTTTCCAGGTACGGGCGTGGGCGGGTACCAATTCGCCCGTACGGTGTTAATGTCAAGCATTGGTCTCCGGCCCAACACGCATTTCCTGTCATTCTGAGCCCGAGGTGAAGAATCTCCCGGCTAGCACTCCGCCACGCCAACAGTTCGCGGACCATCTAACTTCCTTACGGTCGTAGGGGTCGATTGGCATCGCCCGAGGTCGGATAGTCATTCGCCCGTACGGTGTTGTGGAGATATAAGACTTGTCCCTCACCCCAACCCTCTCCCACTGGGAGAGGGGGAGCGTTGTTACGGGATGTTGCTGCGAAATTCTCATCATGGGGGGGCATTGCCACAAGGCCCACACACGGCGCATCAACAGACATGTCACCAGAACAACGGCCCCGCCAGGATAAGGTGCAGGCGAGCCTGCCAGGCCTATGCTAGGGTGCGCGACACCGTTTCACTGGCGACCAGCCTGGAGTGCACATGGCCACCGTCATCGATTTCAACTGCGACCTGGGCGAGTCTTTCGGGTCATGGAAACTCGGCCTTGATGAAGAGGTCGTAAAGCACGTGACATCGGTCAACGTCGCCACAGGATTTCATGCCGGTGACCCGGACGTGATGGCGGCCACCGTGAAGATTTCGGAAGAACTCGGAGTCGGCATCGGGGCGCAGCCCGGGTACCCGGACCTGGTCGGATTTGGTCGGCGGGACATCGACATGACGCCGTCCGAGATCGCCAACGCCGTGACCTACCAGATGGGCGCACTTG
>JAPYSM010000038.1 GCA_029936485.1 Dehalococcoidia bacterium | reverse complement strand
TGACGCAGCCGTTCTTCGTTGGTGAGGTGTTCACGGGTATCCCGGGACGCTACGTCCCGTTGGCGGACACCGTTCGCGGGTTCCGTGAGGTTTTGGACGGCAAGCACGACGATCTGCCGGAGCAGGCATTCCGGATGGTTGGCGGGATTGATGAGGCCCGTGAGAAGGGCGAGAAGATGCTCGCCGAAGCCAACGACTAATACCAACATTGTTCAGGCCCCCGTACGGGGGTGGAGCCCCCAGTAAATGGCCACGTTCAAACTAACAATCGTTACCGCCGAGAGGGAAGTGTTCTCGGAAGATGTTGACTCGCTGGTAGCGCCGGGTATCGACGGCCAGCTTGGCATCCTTCCGAATCACGCGCCGCTGATGACTCAGCTCCAGCCCGGCGAGATGACGGTACGATCCGATGGCGACGAGAACGTTCTCGTTGTTACGGGCGGCTTCCTAGAAGTTTTGAACAATCACGTTACGATCCTAGCCGATACAGCCGAGATGGATGTGGCCATCGATCTTGAACGTGCCGAAGAGGCGCTCAAGCGTGCTTCGGAACGTGTGGAGAACAGGCAATCAGAAGTCGATCTCGCCCGCGCCTTGCAGGCATTTCGGCGTGCTCAGATCAGAGTCGGCCTGGCTCGACGTCGTGGACGCCGCAGTTCCACCGCACCGCCGCCGGTTCCGACGCAGAGGACTTAGGTCTTCAGGGCTGGATAAGCTTTTATGACGGGGATGGAATTATTCCAGCCCCGTCATAAGTTCGGGCGCGTGTGGTCGTGGGACCGGCTTGGGTTTTGTTGCGTAGGTGGGATTTTGGGGAGCATTCTTTGCTGAAGAGTGAGACCTCCGAAAGATGCGCCCGCGATTTGTCCTTCTTCGGAAGCACTCCATCATTCCTTTGTATGGCTCAGGACAGGTTGTGGACCTTCTCCCGACTGGGAGAAGAAACGCGTTCGGCTCGTACGTGTGTCCCTTCGTAATTCACGCGCGGGTGAAAAGCTGGAGGGGTGAAATGATCTGGTACGCGTGTGTTGGACGGGTGCTGTAACTGGATTCCCGACTGATCGGGAATGACGGTCGATCAGGGAAACGGTGTTTCCTGCGCCCTATGACTTCAGGAAATAAGTCATCGACTGGAGAGCTAGGACGGGGTCCACTCCTCTGACCTTTACTTCCAACGGGACCTGTGGGGCTACTGGGGCGTAGTTCAGGATCGCCTTGATGCCTGACTCGACGAGGGCGTCGCACACACTTTGGGCATTCGGTGCCGGGACGGCTACGATGCCGATATGGATGCCAAGCTCGGCAACCGTTTCTTTGATCTGTGCTATTGGTCTTACGTCGATGCCCCCGACGGACGACCCGACTACGGATGGATCCTCGTCAAACGCGGCCACCATATGGAATCCTTCCGGCCTAAATCCTGGGTAGGCGATGATCGCACGGCCGAGTCTTCCGACCCCGACCAGCCCTGCGTTCCACTGGCGATTGAGCCCAAGAATGGAGCGGAGCTCCTGAGAGAGTCGTTTGACGTTGTACCCGCGGCCCTGTTTGCCGAATCTTCCGAAGTAGCTCAGGTCCTTTCGGATCTGGGCGGGCGTCATCTGGAGCTGAGTACCAAGTTGTTCTGAAGAGACCATCTCGGCACCTGTGACGTCCAACTGGGCCAGCACACGGACGTACAGGGGTAGTCTGTGAACAACGACCTCAGGCGCGTCCGTGTTGGACCGAATTTCGTCGTCTGAACGATCTGTCGTGTAGCTGTTGGCCATGCGGCGCGCCCTTCGGTACGGTGTTTCTTGGAGTCTACTGGCACTGTCTCACATGTGAGGAGCGCTGATAATCACTCATCCGTCATCCGCCTACGTGCGTTTTATCACAATCGGTCACAAACGATCAACTTTTTGTGGCCACGGTAGATCGAACACACCCGAGGGTGGAGGGTGGTCGAAGCTAAAGTGGTTACATGAAAGTAGCAGTGTGCAGGCTAACGCTCCGTTTACACGACAATCGATCCTTGAAGGGCAAACGACAGGTGGTCCGGGCGCTGATAGATCGGCTCCGGCACCGGTTCGATGGCAGCGTGGCTGAAGTGGGGGACCAGAACCATCTCAAATCAGCATTGATCGGTATCGCCTTAGTGAGCGAGGAGGCACGTCACGCTTCGGAGATGATGGATAGCGTGATCGATTTGGACTGGGGCGGTCAGTCTCTGGTCCGGGAGCGCCCGCCAATCTAAGGATACGAAAAGAGACCCCAGTTCCTACGAACTGGGGTCTCTTTTATTTAGAAGTGGACGAATGACTCTAGTTACGCGGCCTGCGTTCTCGATGGCGTTGCCGGGACGGGCTTCTCTTCCGCCATGGATCGAATCAGGAATCCGCACTGCAGGCATTCCATGTATCGCCCGTACTGGTCATCGTCCAATGTAATGTCCCCGTGGCAACGGGGGCAGGCCTTCAAGTAAAGAGTCATCTTCTAGGTTCCTATTTCGTCGGGAATCGGCACATCCGCTCCCGAATTCGCTATAAAAATCGATATTATTGTAATTGCTAACCATTAGTGACTAACGTCACAATGTCAACAGTACGGCAGTCTACTACGCTATCTGAACCTTTGCACGCGATATCGAGTTGGTTTCGTTAAATTTATGTGAAATCGTCAGACCGTGACGTTGGGAGACTGCGGTCGGCAGGACGAGCAATTACCACATTGACATGCACCGTATCAACTCATACGATACAGAGCGTGTTATTCGTAGATGAAAAACTTTGTCGTGCGACACTTGAAATGGTTGATTTGATGGATACGGGAATTGGTCGCTGACAGGGGAAATGCAACGACAGGTGCCGATGGTGTCGAGTTCAGTGGCGTTTACATAATCAGCGTCGCCGCCCGCCTGTTGGAGATGCACCCACAGACGCTTCGTAAGTACGAGCGGGTGGGCCTTGTGCAACCGTCGCGCACCGGCGGGCACCTTAGGCTTTACTCAAACGACGATCTTCTGCGCTTGCGCGTTATCGGCCGTCTCGTTGAGGAACTCGGGTTGAATCTGGCCGGAGTTCGCCTTGTGTTGGACCTTGTTGGCCCGTTGCGCAGGCTTGTGGATGGGGCGGAGTTGAATACAGAAACTCTTAACGCCGCTGCTATTAGAGCGACGGCCGAGTTGAGATCATTTTTGAAGTATGTGGGTGCTGACCCGGACGATCTGGATTAACTAGTGGGCGCGCTTTACGTGGAGGAATTGTCGTAAGTGGAGAAAGAGATGAAAGACGGGTCGGCTCCGGAGGATGAGCTGACCGAAGTCGGGGACGAGGCCAACGGCCCGGAAGCGACGGAACTTGAGGAACCGCTCGTTTTCGAAGCGCCGCTTGATGCAGCGATAAGGGAACGGGACGAGTTGAAGGTGTTAGTGCAACGTGTGCAGGCGGACTTCGTCAACTATCGAAATCGAGTCGCCGTAGAGCATGAAGAGATTCGTCGCAACTCGACGAGGCGGATGGCGGTGCGGGTGTTGGACTCGGTGGACCAGTTCGAGACAGCACTTGGTGCTGGGCGTCCGGACGGGGTGGAAGACTCATGGTTTGACGGGTTTGACGGCATTCGTAGGTCGCTTTTGCAGGTGCTGTCTTCGGAGGGGATTGAGCCTTACGAAACCGCCGGCGATCTGTTTGACCCCAGGTTACACGAGGCTTTGCTAACGGCGGAGTCCGATGAAGTGCCAGCCAGCACCGTCCTTATGGTGTTGCGTAAGGGCTACAAGATGAACGACGAGGTGATCCGGGTAGCGCAGGTCCAAATATCCACCGCGCCATCCGAGCCATCTGGCGAAGAAGAGTAAGCGGGATATTTCAAGGGCGTGATATCGCCCGACAAGCCCCGAATTCGGGGCGTTAACGACGATCAGCGAAATTGAAATCAGATGAGGAATGAACTGAAACATGGCTAAGGCGATCGGAATCGACCTGGGTACGACCAACTCCGCGATGGCGGTCATGCAGGCCGGGGAACCGGAAATAATCGAAAACAAAGAAGGACGCCGGACGACTCCATCCGTAGTGGCCGTCAACCCCAAGACCGCAGAGCGGTTCGTGGGTGAACTGGCGCGTCGGCAGGCGATCACGAACCCTGAGAACACGGTGTACTCCGTGAAACGGTTTATCGGCCGCAGATTTGATGACCCGTCTGTCCAGGAAGACGTGTCGCGAATTTCGTTTAATCTGGCCGCCGGGAGTAATGGCGACACAGCGGTTGTCTTTAACGATAAGCCGCAGTCCCCGCCAGAGATCTCGGCGATGGTGCTGAGAAAACTCAAGGAAGATGCCGAGACCAAGCTGGGCGAGTCCGTTGATCGTGCCGTAATCACGGTACCGGCTTACTTCGACGACAGTCAGCGTGAGGCGACAAAGGTCGCCGGAGAGATCGCTGGGCTAGAGGTTCTGCGTATCATCAACGAGCCGACGGCTGCCGCACTGGCGTACGGGCTTGAGGGTAAGGGCGATCAGACCATCGCCGTGTACGACTTTGGCGGCGGCACGTTCGACGTGACAATCCTCCAGATCGGCGACGGCGTTTTTGAGGTGAAGTCGACAAATGGCGACACTCACCTGGGTGGCGATGATCTTGACCTTACGATAGTCGACTGGGCAGCAAGTGAGTTCCAGGCCGACAACGGCATTGATCTCCGGAGCGATCCGGCCGCGCTCCAACGCCTGCGTGTTGAGGGAGAGCGGGCGAAGATCGAACTTTCGTCTGTTGCGCAGACAGAGCTCAACCTGCCATTCATCACGGCGGACGCGACAGGTCCCAAGCACCTGACGATGACACTGACCCGGGCGAAGCTCGATCAGCTTGTCGGCGCACTGGTGCAACGCACTGTCGGCCCGACGGAGGCCGCTCTGAAAGACGCCGGCGTGAAAACGTCCGAAATCGACGAGGTGATCCTGGTCGGCGGCACCACGCGTATGCCTGCGGTTGTCGCCAAAGTCACGGAGCTGTTCGGCAAGGAGCCCCACCAGGGCGTCAATCCGGATGAAGTGGTCGCTATAGGCGCAGCTATTCAGGCCGGCGTACTTGAGGGTGATGTCAAGGACGTTCTGCTCCTGGATGTCACCCCTCTCACGATGGGCATCGAGACGCTGGGCGGCGTGATGACGGTGCTAATCCAGCGAAACACGACCATTCCGACATCCAAGTCGGAGGTCTTCAGCACGGCCGCGGACAACCAGGCTTCAGTTGAAATTCACGTTCTTCAAGGAGAACGGGGGATGGCCACCGAAAACACGTCGATCGGACGCTTCATGCTGGACGGCATTCTTCCCGCACCGCGTGGCGTGCCGCAGGTCGAGGTTACATTTGATATCGACGCCGACGGCATTCTGAACGTCTCGGCGAAGGACAATGCAACAGCCCGGGAACAGCACATCACCATCACGGGACGTTCCGGGCTGTCTCAAGAAGAGATCGACCGTGCCGTTCGGGATGCGGAGGAGAACGCAGAGGAGGACCAGAAGCGGCGCGAGGCGGTAGAGACCCGCAACGCGGCTGATAGCTCCGTCTTTGCGGCGGAGAAGCTGCTTGAGGAGCAGGGCGAGAACGTGTTGGCCGAGGCGAAGACCGAGGCTGAGGCAGTGATCACCCAGCTCAAGGAGTTACTTGCCGATGAGGAGTCGTCCACAGAGGATCTGGCGGCCAAAACCAACGAACTCCAGATGGCGCTTCAGGCGATCGGGCAGGCGGCGTATGCAGCCGCCGGAGCCTCAGATCCTGAAGGCGGCTCTGAGGGCGAGGACGGCGACGACCAGGGAGAGACTGTAGATGGCGAGTTCCGGGAGGTTCCCCCGGAAGAGGTTTAACCGACCGGGCGCTGTCTCATTAAGACGAGATACGAATGATGAAAGGGTTGGACGGTTATCGGCCGGCCCTTTTGTTATTTTGGGATTCCTGAATCAAATTCAGGATACGCTCTTCGTCTCGGACTCAGGATGACCTGCGCCCTCCTTGCGTCAGGCCGAAGTGCGGGAAGATCTCTTCATGGACCTGTGCCACGCTTCGTTCGTTGAAGTTGCGTACCTGCATCTCCACCAGCCCTTCCGTGGGTTCCAGATCGTCGGCATATGTTGTCACTGAGGGAGACTCCGGAACGAGTGCCGGGAGATCGGCCGACAACGTCACCCCTGCCATGATCGCTAGATCGACCGTCCATGCCCGCGCCACCGCGCCAAGGTCGTACCCGCCGCCGCCAACTGCGAGCCAGCGACCGTTCTCCGCTGCAAGCTCACGCAGGCGCCTGACTACAGCGGCGTGGCCCTGCACCGTGAGTTGGAGGTGCGTTATGGGGTCGAGAAAGTGTGTGTCGACGCCGAGCTGGGTGAACACTACGTCCGGCTTGAACGCCTTTACCAGAGGAGGAACCACGGCCTCGAAGGCGTCGAGATACGCGGCGTCCGATGTGTGCGGAGCTAGCGGGACGTTGACCGAATACCCGTGGCCCGCGTCGCGACCGGACTCCTTGACGTTGCCCGTGCCTGGGAACAGGAACTGTCCGCTTTCATGTAGCGATATTGTCAGCACCTCTTGGGAGCCGTAAAAGCTGGCCTGAACGCCATCGCCGTGGTGGCAGTCGATATCGATGTAAGCGACTCGCATCCCCTGATTCGCCAGCCAGCGCGCCGCCATAACGGTGTCGTTGAACACCCCGAAACCGGAGGCGCGATCTGACATCGCATGGTGCTGATGCCCACCGGCGAAATTGAACGCGACGTCGGTCGAACCATCGGCGATAGCCTGCGCCGCCACCATCGTGCCGCCTGATGTGAGGGCGTTCGCTTCATACATACCGCCGTACACCGGGTTATCGCCGGGTCCAAAGCCGTGAGATGGGCCCGCCGGGGAATTGAGCCCCGATGACATGGCCTTTACGGCAGACAGGTAATCGGCCGAGTGCCCGAGTTTAATTTCATCGTCCGTGGCCGGCCGGGGAGGGATAATCGAGACGTTTGGAGCCTTCGTTAAACCCGCGGCAGCAATAAGGTCAAATGCCCGCTTCCAGCGGACCGGACGCAGCGGGTGGCTGGCGCTCATCTCGTAACGCCATACTTCGTCCGAATAGACGACGGAGACGCGTTGTGGGGATACAGGGAACGCCACTCTCGTTACCCGACATTCAGGCCGGCGATTGTTAATGAGGCATGGGATTTATAGCGCTTATTGATGTTGATTAGCAGCGCGGTAGCACCCTCCAGGTACCGGGCGCTTTGCAAAGAACCGGCGTCTACGGGGCGTAGGCCGGGGACCTCCGACAGCAGTGCGCTGACCGTCAATTTGGCGTCGTCGTCGTCGCCGCAAATGATGGCGTCGGTATCGAGCGAAGAAGTGGGTTTGAGCAGGTCTCGTGCAGAGAGTGTGTGCAGGCCGGCGACCCATCGCAGATCGGGTGTGTACTGTGCGGCTTCTTCTGCGGCGGATCCGATTTCCGGAGGGGCCGCTGCTGGGATACCGCCTGCAAACGACAGCGGGGAGATTACATTTACACAGATCTTTCCTGCCAGCGAAGAAGATAACTGTTCCAGCGACCTCATCATGCCGGCGTAGGGGACAACGATGAAGACGATGTCGGACGCACTAGCAGCATCGGCGTTAAGCGCTCCCCGTACATCGGCCGCATCGCTAACTTCGGACAGGATGATCTTTACCTCGTCAGCCGCTTCGACGGCGCGGGAGGCGTCCCTAGAGCCGATCACGACATTGTGCCCGGCGGCGGCAAAGCGCACGGCAAGCCCGCGTCCTTCTGGGCCGGTGCCGCCTATGAAACCTATGGTGGATACAGATGACTCAGGCACGTGTGAGCTGATTCCTTCTAAATGCTTTGCGATACGCCCCCTGAGCAGGCAATTGAAAGCGCTGCCTCGGGCGTTAGTAAGGTGTATAAAAGAGTCGACGACCCCTTTGACAACGGTAGGGCCGAATCGTAGCATCGCCCCCGCTCGCGGGCCAGCAAAAACGTACCGTTGGCACGGTCCGGTGTGCATCATGATCCGGTAACGGCCTGGTTTCGCGTTATGACCACTTCTACGGGCTTTCTGACGACCTCAACATGCTTCGAACGATGGCACCGCCGGATCTACATGGGCCAGCCGGTCGCTCGATATTTATCAGTGAAATTCCATAACTGATCTGAAGGCAGGACCGGAATGCGTTACTACCAGTTCTCTATTCGGGGAGAATCCCACCTCGGGGTGGAGACATCTGACGACACCTTGTTTGACCTGACCTCTGCCAACCCTCACGCGACCGACCTGTTTGCACTTCTTCGTGCGGCGTCGTTGATGGGTCTATCGCTGGACCACGTTGCGCGCCAGATCGTCGATCGCGGCGTTGCTAGCACATTGTCGATCGAGGAGCTTCACGAGAACAGCGTCGAACAGACGTACGGCCCGAAACTTGAAATGCCGTTCCTGCCGCCGGAGGTCTGGGCCGCGGGTGTGACCTACCAGAGCAGCATGTTCGAACGACAGGCTGAGAGCGACACTCCGGACGTTTACGGCAAGGTGTACGCGGCAGACCGCCCAGAGGTGTTCTTCAAGGCGACGCCGAGCCGGGTGACGGGCCCGTATGGCGAGGTCGGAATCCGGGCGGACTCCACATGGGACGTTCCTGAGCCTGAGCTGGCATTTATACTCTTTGACGGCAAGATCGCCGGATACACCTGCGGAAACGACATGAGCAGTAGGTCGATCGAAGGCGACAACCCGCTCTACCTCCCGCAGGCGAAGGTGTACGACAAGTCGTGCTCCATAGGCCCGTGTTTCGCCACCCTGGACGCGGTCGGAGACCCACAGGATCTGGCGGTCAGGCTTACCATCCAGCGCTCCGGCGACGAGGTGTTCAACGGGACGACCTCCACCAGCGAGATGTTCCGCGACTGTGAATACATCGCCGACTGGCTTCAGCGGCATAACTTCGTGCCGGACGGGACGACTGTAGTGACCGGAACCGGGGTAATCCCGCCGATGGACTTTACCCTTGCCGAGGGCGACATCGTCAACGTCGAGATCGAGGCTATCGGCCGCCTTACAAACACCGTCACGGTCGTGTGATTAGCGCACAATCGGACTGAAGCGGTCCGTGCTACTGCACGGTGCGTATAGCATTGCGCAACAACTTCTACCCGCGACCGTCGTCAACGATGGGCCGTGGAATCGGCGGAGGTGATGTGTGTTTTGCGCTCACTGTGGGACCGAAAATGCATCCGGAATTGAGTCGTGCGACAGGTGCGGTGAGCCGCTGATCGTCCCGGACCTGGATCACCGACTGTATCATGGCGTGAAGACCTGCCCGGGATGCGCCTCTCACAATGAGGCCCATGCACGGTTCTGCATCGGATGCGGTAACGACCTAGACGGGGTGCCTGCCCTGGCAATGCCGGCCGAGGCTGCATACTCGGGAATAACAACCCCCACGGAACTGCGGGTACCTCCCAAGATAGCTGATTATGGGGATGCGCCCACTCCCTCTATAGTCCCGCAAGTGGATCGTATTAACGCGGATTCGCCGTACGGCAGGCAGGACGATCAAACCCCGGCCGAGACGGATCAGAGTTCCGCGTCGGAGCCTAGAATATCGACACCAAATCAATCTTCTGTAAATTCAGGGGAAGTAATTCAATTTCCAAGTACGGCGCTAGAAGATGACCCAATGATCGGGGACGGCCCGACCTCGAAGTCGGAGGACGGCATGAACGAGGACGTATCGACGCTGCCCCTTGAGACCTCAAATACGCCAGAATCTGAAACGTCCCAAGGAGCGGTAGCATCCGCGGAGTCTCGGGCGAACGGTCCTGGAGAGGTAGAACAGGTCGCGGGACTTGCCTCACGGATTCGTGAAGCGGTTCAGCACGTGATCGTTGGGAAGGACGGCGCCATCAACCTGGCGATTGTGGCTCTGCTGTGCCGTGGCCATCTGCTGATCGAAGACGTTCCGGGTCTGGGTAAGACCACCCTCGCCAAAGCACTGGCGGCGTCACTTCGCTGTGACTTCGGAAGGATCCAGTTCACGCCGGACCTGATGCCGGCGGACGTGCTTGGAGTCTCTATTTTCAACATGCGGGACAACGAGTTCGAGTTCCGCAAGGGTCCGATTTTCACGCAAGTACTACTTGCGGACGAGATCAACCGGGCCACGCCACGAACACAGACGGCGCTGTTAGAGGCGATGCAGGAGCGGCAGGTGACGATGGATGGGAAGACCAGATCGTTGCCGGACCCGTTCCTCGTGGTGGCGACCCTGAACCCGGTGGAGTTGGAAGGGACCTTCCCGCTTCCGGAGGCACAGCTTGACCGATTCATGCTGCGGATTTCTCTCGGATACCCGAGCCTTGAAGAAGAAGCGGGCATTATCGAACGATTCACCGCCGGAGGACGCGCCCCTGAGACCCCGGCCGTGGTGACACGCGAGGAGTTGCTGGGCGCTCAAAATTTGATATCAAACGTGATCGTCGAGCCCAGCCTCCGAGATTACCTGCTCTCCCTTGTGGCGGCGACGCGGGAGCACGATGCGCTGCACCTCGGCGCAAGCCCGAGGGCGGCGATAGCGCTGTACAACGCGGCACAGGCGTGGGCGGCGATACAGGGACGTGGATACGTGCTTCCGGACGACATTAAGCGCGTGGCCGTCCCGGTCCTTGCCCACAGGGTGATGGTGTCACCACAGGCGGGTTTGCGGGGTCGTGCCGGGGACAACGTGATCCATGAACTGCTTGAGACGACCGAGGTTCCGATAGAGCGATAGGCTCGCCCCGGCCTTCACCAGACAGATTATCGACTAGATGGCCCGGTAGCCAGATGCACCGGGGCAACGTGAGAACGGGCGCCGGTGACCCGAAAAGAGATTCTCTCGGGACTCTGGGAGTTCCTATTTATTGCGCTGATGCTGGTCGGCCTCGGCCTCGTCTCGCCGTTCATAATTATCGTCGGTATATTTGGCCTTTTTATCACGATAGGCGCACGAATCTGGAGCCGGTTGTCCCTGGAAGATGTCGTGTACGAACGCGAGCTGCCCGATCATGCGGTTTTCGTCGGCGATGAGTTTGATATTGAGGTCCGGGTGACCAACGCGAAACCGATCCCCATGCCGTGGTTGCGCATCGCAGATACCGTTCCTATCGGCCTCGAAGTCATGAACGGGAAAATGGCCCGCTCAAACAGCCGGGCGGCGCTCGAGCTAAGAGAGTCGTTCAACCTTGCCTGGTACGAACGGGTCCGCCTGAAATACTCGGTGAAGGCACTCCGAAGGGGGTATCACCAGATGGGCCCGGCCATGCTCGACTCTGGAGACCTGTTCGGGATGTTCCCGAGAAACGACACGGTCGCGCAGCCTGGGAAAGGGGTGGTTGTCTACCCGCAAACGGTTCCGTTGCCGGACTTTGAGATGCCATCGGGTCGGCCCATCGGAGATAACCGAGCAGCGGTGGCGTTGTGGGATGACCCTAACCGCCCCCGGGGACTGAGGGATTATGTGCCCGGAGACCCCATAAAGACGATTGACTGGAAGGTTACGGCACGGCTGAGACAGGTACTTGTACGGACGTTTGATCCCTCGGTCACCCAGTACGCCGTGGTCGTGATGGACGTGTCAACCACGAGTTACCTTTTCACCGGATACTCGCCCCGATTGCTTGAGAGGGCCATCGTCGGCGCTACATCTATCGCCACGCGAACGATGGAGCTTGGCCACCGCGTAGGGCTGGTCACCAACGGCGTTGCACTTCGGCCAGGGACGCGGATGGTGATACCGCCGTCCGCAAGCCCGGGCCAGCTCGCATCGATCATGGAGGCGCTGGCTATGATCCGCCCGGTCTCGCCGGAGCGGATCGACCGCTTGCTTGAGCGTGAAGCAAGTTGGGCCGTCCCGTTCGGTGCGACCATCTTGATCGTATCCGCCGTTATGAGCCCTGATTTGATGGAAGTTGCCGAAAGGCTGGCGGCAAAGGGACACCCGGTGCGCGCCATCTATGTGGGATGGGACGAGGTCCCTGAGGGGACGTCGCATGTGCCTATAGAGAGTATGGGCGACCGATTTGATCTCCCCGTCCCGCCCCCACCGCGTGCAAGCATCGGCGATACGTTCGCGGACGATTTTGACGACGATTTTCAACAAGATGTAGAACTTGAGCGCGACGAGGCCAACTTCGAACGGTGGAAGATTTGACGTGATCTTTCACAGATGTTCACACAGCGGGCCCCTTGTATGAGTGCCAATCGCGAACGCCTGATCATGTTCTCCCTCTGGGTGTCAGAAAGCGCCCGGGTATTTTCGTTTGCGGCCATCATCGCGTTGCTTGTCGGGCTGGACGCCGCTCCTCTGACGTGGACTGCTGCGGCAGCGATAATGGGCGTGTCGATGGTCGCCAACTGGGTTATCGGTGGGGCCAGGGGCGATCTCGTGACGCTGGCGCTCGTGCAGGCGCTCGTCGGATTCCCCGTCATATACCTGGCTGCTGCCGCCCGGGGGATAGGTGGCGCATTGGGTTTGGATCTTGACTGGCCCCTGGCGCTTACCGCTGGAGATATGGACCCCGACGAGGTGGTGGGGGTAATCCTGGCGATACCACTCGCATTCATCGTATGGCTGCGTGGGATAGCACTCTTGAACTCGGAAGAACCCGAGAGTGTTCAGCGATCTATCTTCTATACGGGTGCGGCAGCGCTCGGCATATTGCTGTTGATGGAACGAATCGTTGGCAACGACGTGGACGCACGATTCCTGATCCTTCCTTTCTTCGCAGCCGCACTGGCCGGTATGGCAATAACCCACCTTGCCACCGTAGGGGACGTTAAATCCGGGTCGGCGTTCTGGGGCCGATTCATGACGATGACTGTGGGAGGGGTGCTCCTTTTCGCCATCACGATTACCGTGCTGGCGGTCGTGTTCAACGATGCAGTCCACGCACTCGGACGGGGCATCGGAGTGTTGCTGTCGTGGATTTTGATAGCCATAGCGGCACCGTTTGCCGTGGCCGCCATGGGTGTGATATGGCTGTTATCGAAGTTCCGGGGTGAGGGACGAACTGACGTTGTGATCGGAGCCGATTCCAACTTCGAACTAAACACGGACACCGGCTTGGCTGTGGTGGACGATGGGAAGTCCAGCGTGTTCGACCTTGTTGTCGATCTGCTCCGAATTCCGCTGGCGATCATAATCGTCCTTGCCATCCTCTTCGTTCTTTACATCACCTTCCGCCGATATATGGCGAAACGGCGAATCCGCCCGGGGAACGACCGGGAATCGGTACGTGGGGATGCGGATGCCGGTAAGGACCTTGTTGGCCTGCTCGGGAAGTTGTTGCCGGAGTGGATGCGTCGCCACGGTGGCTCCGAAGTGGAGCGGCGATATCCTGCGGACGAACCGGGCATATCCGAAGTGTTTCAGCTTTACTTCCGATACCTGAAGGCGGCGACGCGTCGCGGGATGTCGCCGGGGTCTGGACATACGCCGAACGAGTTACGTGGTGCTATGTCACGGGCGTTGCCGGGGATGCCGGTAGACCTGATGACGGACCGTTTTAACGCGGCCTGCTACGGGCATGAGCCATCGTCTTCTGAGATCGTGGGTAGACTGCGTGCGGGATTGCAGGATTGATACCCGGACTGGCTAATCGACAGCATCCGGTTCCGGCAGGTCGATCACTCTGAGCAGGTTTGTGCTGCCGTGGACACCGATCGGGACACCGATCACTGCGACGGCGCGATCTCCGTTTTTCACGAGTCCGCTATCGAGCGCTATCTGCGAGCCCTGTCTGAACATCTCGTCGATGCTGTTTGGCCGGGGGGCTGTGATGACCGTGACACCCCAACGAAGGGCGAGCCCACGCCCGACCCTGGCGTCCGGCGTAATGGCGATGATCGGGACCCCGGGACGGAATCCGGCGACACGCGCTGCGGTGCTCCCGGATTCGGTGAATGCGAGGATGACCTTCGCTCCTACGCGGTCCGCCGTGGTCACAGCAGCGTCTGCAATGGCGCTGTCCAAACCTTGGATGCCGGTACGACGCCGGCCAGCGATCTCATCCCGGTTGAGAGTTTTTTCAGCCTCTAAAGCGACTTCCGCCATGATGCTCGTTGTGATGACCGGATACTCGCCGACCGCGGTCTCTGCGGACAGCATGATGGCGTCCGTGCCGTCAAGAATGGCGTTGGCGACGTCCGTCACTTCCGCACGCGTCGGCAACGGAGCGTTAATCATCGACTCCAGCATCTGGGTGGCCGTGATGACCGCTTTACCGACGTGGTTGGCGCGCCTGATGATCTTTTTCTGACTTTCGGGCACGAGCGCAATGGGAAGCTCTACACCTAGGTCACCCCGGGCCACCATCACGCCGTCCGAGGCGTCGATGATTGCGTCAAGGTTTTCCATAGATTCGGCGAGTTCGATCTTGGCGATTAATTGCGGGTGGAAACTGCGCGCAGCGAAGAGATCACGCACAAGGCGTACGTCTTCGGCTGACCTGATGTAGGAGATGCCTACGTAGTCAACATATTGTGAGGCGGCAATATCCAGCGCTGCGCCGGTCTCCTCTGTCAGATAGCTGATTCGGGATGCGTGTCCGGGGGCGGATACAGCTTTGTCCGACTGTACGGGCCCGCCGACGGTGACTTCACATTCGATCTCGCTTCGGCTGGCTTTGATGACTTTAAGCTGTATCGCCCCGTCAGCGATCAGCACACTCGCGCCGACGGGTGTGCTGGATACGAAACCCGGGGGATGAACGTAGCCGACTTCGGCGGTAGATGTCCCGTTCCCGTCTCTCAGGCTGTACATCTGGCCGGGTTCGAGAATGATGTCCGGTCCGGATTCCGATTCGGGGCCCGGTCCCAGCCGGTGTTTCGGGCCGGGAAGGTCGGCAAGAACGGCGACCGCCACTCCGGCGTGATCAGCCCGCGCTCTTACCCGGGCGATGGCATCGGTCTGCTCGATAAGTGATCCATGTGATAGATTGAGTCTGGCGACCGACATCCCGGAATGGATCAACTGGTCAATCATCTCATCCGTTGCTGTCGCCGGTCCCAATGTGCATACAATCCGCGTTCGTGGTCGCATGAGCACATATTCGGGGGTCGTATAGGAAGGCATCAAGAATCTCATAGAAACTATGGAGTTTGGTCCGGGCATACATAGCAGGGAACAGTAGACGATACGCCCGAGGTAATAACCGTTCAATCAGCAAAACAAACGTAAAAGCTTCATTTTTGTTGACACGTTCCGATGCCGGTTCATACGATGGTATTTCTAGAACGCGCGGAACGATGCGTTCGCTCCATATTTAACTCACCCTCACCAGGGATAATGTATCGGTTTTGATGCAACTTTCAGGAGACCTGCTCCTCACGCTCCAGGAAGTCGATGAACGACTGACAAAGAAGCAGCAGCAACTTGACCAATTGAATGCCGAACTAGAAGGTCAGGCCGAGATACCGGTGCTTACCGAGCGGGCTGAACATGAGCGCGAGACCTCCATCGAACGGCGCGCTCACCTGGCACGACTTGAGGTTGATGCCGACGCTCTGAGGGAACGGGTGGAGGAACTGGAGGAGCGCATCTACGGTGGGACTGTAACGAACCTTCGTGAGTTGACCGCTGTCGAAGAGGAGCAGGCGAACGCCCGACGCGAGTTGATGCAGGCGGAAGAGTCTCTAGGCCCGGCTCGACTTGCCGCCGAGGATTCAGAGCGCGCAAAGGAAGAGCTGACGACGACTCTCGCCGAACGGGAGACGACCTGGGCGGAGTCCGCCCCCAAGCTCAGGCGACAATCACGGGCCGCGGCGAAGGAGGTTGCGGTTCTTGAACAGGAGCGGGCAGAGGCGTCGAAGAACGTGCCGGCCGACGAGTTGATGCTTTACAACCAGTTGCTGTTCCGACGGCACGGTGTGGCGATCGCGAGAGTAGAGCGGGGCGTCTGTCTGGCGTGCCACATCACTCTGCCCCTGAAGGAAGCGTCAAGGCTACGACGTTCCGACGCGATCGTTACCTGTGGGAATTGCGGCCGAATCCTCATACCGAGTTAACGAGTGAGGGCTGCCGGATACTACCGGCCTCTTGGTTCTGACGCGCGCTCTGAACAGGCGGCTATCTCCGCGATAGATCGGTATTGTCGCGAGGGTTTTCATACCCTTTCTCGCGTCGTCGGACCGGGAGAACCGACTTCGTGCGAGGCTGACCAGTACGGCGTTCTTGTCTCTTATCTGGAAGGGCTTGGCCGGGGCGAGGCACTTGTGGTCATACCGGGTCCGCGGCATCTTTCGAATACGCTTGACGGCCTTGTCGAGCGACTTGTCGAGCTTGATCGGGTTGGCGGCGTGGTTCGCTGTACTGACCCGGATTTGCCGGACCCCCTTCAGAACGGATTGGAATCATTGCCATTTGCCGACCGCCCGCCCGTCCAGAATCGACGTGTGCGGGAATCTCTGATGTTCAAAGCTGCCCGGGGTGAGATCCTTGGACGTACACCTTACGGTTACGTAGCGGACATTGACGGGACGTTCAAGATCGAGAGCTCTGAGGGTGCGGTGGTCCGTCGGCTGTTTGGTTTGTATGTCGGTGAGGCTTATTCAGGCGAGGCGGGCGAAACCGGCGAAGATCCCGGCATAGAACTGCTGGCAACTGGCCCGGGTCTAAGGCGCATAGCGGGCATCTTCAACAGGGAAGGACTTCGGACCCGATCTGGCAGGCCGTGGACTCCTGTGACACTGTCAGGGATGCTACGTAACCGCGTCTACGTTGGCAGCTACGTTCGCTACGGTATGCGTATCGCCGGTAATCATGACAGGATCGTTGATCGCGACGCATTCAATCGCGCACAGGTGATCATGGCCTCACGTAGCCCGGTGCGGAAGACGCGTGTTTTGAGCCCCTACATGCTCAGCGGACTCGCCCGGTGC
>JAPYSM010000212.1 GCA_029936485.1 Dehalococcoidia bacterium | reverse complement strand
GTCTACTGCCGTTCGCCATCGGCTCGGAGACGTTTGGTTCGATTGTGACACCCGCGTCGTACTGTGGCGTCAGCGGACTGCGGCCGACGTACGGTCGAGTAAGCCGTTACGGCGCGATGGCGCTCTCGTGGACGCTAGACAAGCTGGGCCCGCTCGCCCGAAGCGCAGAGGACTGTGGCCTTGTGCTTAGTGCCATTGCAGGCCCGGACGAGAACGACCCTACGTCTGTAACCAGGACGTTCCATCACCCGTCACCCGACGGCAGACGTGACGGTTTCCGGTTTGCCGTCCCGGCCAATTGGAAGGAAGGAACCGAGCCGGGAATCATCGACAACATCGAGGAGTCACTGGAGACGCTTCGGGAGATCGGTACCGTAGAAGAGATAACGCTGCCGGACATTCCGTCCGGCCAGGCGGCACGGATCATCATCGCATCGGAGGGCGCGTCAGCCTTCGAAGACATCATCGAAGACGGCCGCGTCATGCAACTCAGTGCACCGAGTTGCCGGGTGAAGCCGTACGTGCATTCAATGATCCCGGCCCGCGACTATCTCCGTGCGATGCGTGTGCGACGGCATATTTCCCAGGCATACGACCGCATTACCGCCGAATACGACGCCATAGTCGGTCCAACAACAGGCAACGTATCGCCGTTACTGACCCGAACCCTTGATCGGTCGTCACGCCCCACAACATCGGCGCCGATCGGTGCACCGGGCAACCTCGCCGGATTACCAGCAATCGCAGTCCCCAACGGTCTCGGCGACCGCGGGATGCCAACGTCTCTACAGTTCACAGGCCGCGCATGGACAGAGTCACGATTGCTGGTAATAGCCTCGGAGTATCAGGTGAGGACAGACCATCACCTGGCTGCGCCGCCTGCGTAACCTCCAACCTACTCTCGGCCGCGCCTCAACGCTCGTCCAGTCCTTGCATGAGTGTGAACGCCATCGCGCACGACGACGCTCCCGTTTACGATGACGTGCGGCATGCCCGTTGGCGGCGTCTTTGGGTCTTCGTACGTTGCCGTGTCGATCACCGTATCGGGGTCGAAGACGACTAGATCGGCGAAGGCGCCCTCTCTGACAACACCCCGGCCTGCTAGTTGGAACTTGTCTGCGGGCATGCCTGACATTTTGTGGATGGCATCGTGAAGGCTGATTACGCCTTCTTCCCGGACGTACTTCCCGAGAATCCGCGGGTATGTGCCCCAAGCCCGTGGATGTGGCTTCGACCCGGCGGGGATGCCGTCTGTGCCGATCATAGTCGTGGGGTGTGCCATGACTCTACGGACGTCGCCCTCGCCCATCATGAAGATCACGACGTAAACGTTCTCGCCCGCTTCATCGAGGATTTTTTGACCAGCATCTTCTGCCGGCAGATCCCATTCATTAACAAACGAAGCGAGAGACCGGCCCTCATACGTTGGGAATCCCGGAGCGGTAGCAATAAGCACGTCCTCCGACTTAACCAACCCAAAACCACCACTCCCGTCTGTCAATGCACGGTTCTGGAGTACCGCCGCCAATCGAGTGCTGCCGCTCGTGTACGGATACTGGTCGGCGGTAACGTCTAGCCCGCGCTGGCGAGCGGCCTCAATCAACTCCAGGGACTGTTCGATCCGACCCCAGTTTTCACTACCAGACGCCTTGTGATGCGAGATCTGCACGGAGCAACCGCTCATCTCGCCAACGATGATCGCTTCTTCAACGGCTTCCAACAGACCACCACCCTCGTTACGTATGTGACTGGCGTACACACCTCCGTAGCCGCAGGCGACTGTTGCCACGGCTGCGATCTCGTCCGTCATCGAGAATCGCCCCGGCTCGTAGATGAGACCGGTGGAGAAACCGACCGCGCCCGCATCCATCCCCTCGGCCACCCACCCGGCCATGAGCGTCACCTGATCGATCGACGGCGGGACCTCCTGGTTGTCGCCCATCGCATCCAACCGAAGCGTGTTGTGACCTATCAAAACGGCCACGTTTAACGAAGGTTTGACCTGATCGATCGTCGCCAGGTACCCGGCGTACCCGTCCCACGGCTTCACCGCTTCGGGCAACTCGAACAAGTCGCCAAGTCGACCCGCGGCTACCTCGTACGGTGCTGCGCCAAAACCGCAATTACCAACTACCACCGTCGTGATGCCCTGCAGCGTGTTGTGCTCTACATCCGGGCTCGAGAGGACGTGGAAGTCGTCATGGGAGTGAACGTCGATGAAACCGGGCGACACTGCCATGCCAGAGACGTCTATATCTTCTTTTGCGGTCGCCTTAGAAAGATCACCAAGCGCCGTAATGCGATCGCCCGTCACCCCAATATCTGCGCTGAACGGCTCATCTCCCGTGCCGTCGTAGACGGTGCCGCCGCGGAGGATGAGGTCGAAATGGTCATGTGAAGTACTCATTGGGACGGGTTATATCACTCGCGAACCCCCGTTGCATCACAACGGACAGTGACTGGGGCATCAATTGTTGCATCTGACGATGGCCCGTCGTACCGTCTTCGGATTGCTAACTGGAACAGCATGTATAGACCGGAGCAGGCTTTGAATCCTACAAAGATTGAGAAAATCGAGACCATCCTCTGGAGCAGGTGGCTGCTTCTCAAGATCCACTGCGAGGACGGAACGGTTGGTATCGGCGAGGCCGGAGTCCACGGCTGGCAGCGACCGACAGAGACGATGATCAAGACGATGGAGCCATACCTGCTCGGCAAAGACCCGTCGAAAATCGAGCACCATTTCCAGTTCCTATACCGAAATTCTCACTTTATGGGCTCGGTGGTGAACGCTGCGCTTTCTGCGATCGATATCGCTCTGTGGGACATCAAGGGCAAGCGGCTCGGTGTGCCTATCTGGGAGCTGATGGGCGGCAAAACACGTGACCGGGTCCGTTGCTATATCCATG
>JAPYSM010000037.1 GCA_029936485.1 Dehalococcoidia bacterium | reverse complement strand
TTTGTTTTATCTCGCCAGCAGGCTTTCGATTAACCCTGCTACGTGGCCAGGCTGCTCGTCTACCACCATGTGCGCAGCGTCTGGTATCACGTGTACAGCGGCGTTTGGCATTTTTGTGGCGAAGCGATCGGCGTATCCCGGCGGTACGACGCCATCCTTCTCGCCCCAGATAACTAGCGCCGGCTGGGTCACACGGTGGAGGCGCTTGGACAGACCCCGATTCGGGATCGGCCACAAATACTTCGCTGCCGTCGACATCGATTTTGAACGTTCGACCAGATAGCTGATGGTCGCCTGGCCCTCTGCCGTGTCCGGGTCAACCTCTGTCATACGCGCGGAAGGCGCGGTTGCCACGGCCACGGCGGGCTCCGATTCGACGTTGGCGTACATACCAGCGGCGAGTTCCGGGAGTGAGATCGAGAACAGGTCCGGGATCTGGTCCGAGTCGTCCCAGAGCCCGAACGGTGCTGCCAGGGCGACGTGACTGAAGCGGGCCGGTTGTATAGCGGCCAACTCGGCCGCGAACATGCCGCCTAGCGAGTGGCCGACTAGTGGCAGTTTGTCAAGCCCCAGGTCATCTAACAGATCAAGGTAGAAGTAGATCAGGTCTTGGAGATCCTGCAGGCTTTCTGTGCCGGTGGTTGCGCCGAATCCCGGGGTGTGCGGAGCGATCACCGTGTGACCGTTCGCCAGTTGATCCAGGAACGGTGTCCACTGAAGTCCGGCGATGCCGTGCAGGTAAAGAAGGGGGTCGCCGGAACCGCCTTCTAGGACGTCTACCTGGAAATCACCGTTTCGGACTGAGACCGATCTTTCGTTCATTTATTTCCTCTTGTGGGGGTGTGTTATGGGAGAAGTCTGTGTAGGTATCTGTTGCGACTGGAGTTGTGAATGAGATCAGTGTGGTGACGGGTTGTCCTTCTCCGAAGGATCCGCTCACCCCGACCCTCACCCGACTGGGAGACGGGAATTAGCCACACCCCTCGTAAAAACCCGCCCTGAGGCTCTTGGAGGGTGCAAGGTTTTGGGCGCCGACGCTAGTCCGCAGGCGTTGGGGCTGTTGTTCCTTCCCTGACGATGGCGTTTTGCGGCCACCAGTGGTCTTCGTACTCGGACCACATGTCACGCAGGTTTGGAACGACTTCCTGCGCCGTTCGCCGGATGTTTTCCTTGGCCAGTTCGTGCGGGATAGAGCCGAACTGGTTGAGCAACATCAGGTGGCCTATGTGCAGATCTTTGGCGATTTCCCGTAGCTGCTCGGTCACCTGGGACGGCGTTCCTGCAACAACGTTGCCTGCCTCACGGAACTCGTCGAATGTCAGTTCCTTTGTGCTACCGCGTCCGAAACTTGTTGTCTGGGACAGTAGCCCTGCCTTGATCGTGTCAACCGTCCGGTATCCCGGCGGATCGGCGAAACCCGGGTAGATGTGCAGCATCTTGTTGAAGAAGTACTCGGTGTGGGCGGCGTACTTGTCGTGGAGTTCCTGTTCGTTATCGGCGATGCAGACAAGTTGCAGGAAGCCCGCGTGGTAGGGGTTGTCCACGCCGGCTGCGTTGGCGACCTTCCAGAAGCCGTCCATGACCTGCTTGCCACGCTTGTATCCGCTGTAAGAGAGGTAGGCGTACAGGTGTCCCTTGTCGATACAGGTGTTCCATGTCTCGATGGAACCCGCTCCCGGGACCCATACTGGAGGCCGCGGGTCCTGCATCGGCCGTGGCCAGATGTTGACGTAGCGGAGCTGCGTGTACTTGCCGTCAAAGGCGAAGATCTCTTTTTCCGTCCAAGCCTTGAGGATGAGTTCCTCGGCCTCGGCGTACTTGTCACGGAGAAGTGCCGGGTTGGAGCCGTAGCCGTACGCCGTGTCCATAGCGGAACCGACCGGGAACCCGGCCACCAGCCGCCCGCCGCTGATGCAGTCAAGCATGGCGAACTCTTCTGCCACACGGATCGGAGGGTCATACAGGGCGATCGAGTTGCCCATGATGATGATCGCCACGTCCTTGGTCTCGCGTGCCATGACTGAGCCCATCAGGTTCGGCGACGGCATCAGGCCGTATGCGTTCTGATGGTGCTCGTTGACGCAGATGCCGTCATAGCCCATCTCCGCCGCGTACTTCAGCTCGTCCAGCGTCTCGTTGTACGTGCGGCTAGCGATCTCGGCGTCGAACAGATGTGAAGGCACGTCCACCCACACGCTGCGATTCTTCTCCCGGAAGTCCTCCGGTAAATCACGGTAAGGGCAGAGGTGGAACATCTCGATCTTCATGGATTAGTCCTCTATTTGCCGATGTTGGATGTGGGAACGGCGGATGGGTGGTTATTCAGGCTGAAAGGGATGCGGTGAGACGGTCTGCCGCCTCAGCAAGCGCCTCTCGTGAGCGGTCGAAAATTCCGACACGACCGTTGAAGCCGTGGATCATTCCGGCGTAACAGTTGTAAGTGACGTCGTTGCCGGCGGCCTTCAACGCGTTCGCGTAAGCCTCGGCCTCGTCAACCAACGGGTCGTACTCGGCGGCGATGATCGTTGCAGCTGGCAGATCGGTGAGACTGTCGGCGCGTATCGGAGACGCGTACGGGTGAGACCCGTCGCCGTCCGGTCCAATGTAGTGGTCCCAGAACCAGATCATGGAGTCCCGGGACAGCATGTAGCCTTCGGCGTTTGCTGAGTAAGAGGCGGTGCCGTAATCGTGATTGATCACCGGACAGAACAGGACCTGGTGTGAGATCTTCGGGCCGTTACGATCACGTGCCATGAGGCATACGGCGGCCGAAAGATTGCCGCCGGCGGAGGTCCCGGCTACCCCGATCCGTGATCCGTCGGCGCCGAGTTCGGTGGCGTGTTCGTGCGCCCACAAGAGCCCTGCGTAACAGTCTTCAACTGGTTCAGGAAATCGAACGTCCGGGGAAAGGCGGTAGTCGATCGAAACGATCACCGAGTTGGTGGCGTTTGAGATAACACGGCACGCTGGGTCCTCGCTGTCCAGGTCGCCGATGACCCAGCCACCGCCGTGGAACCAGACGATCAGTGAGTGATCGGTGGCCTCAGAGGGCGTGTAAATACGTACCGGCAGATCGCCGCCTGGGCCGGGAATCACGGTGTCCCGGACGCTGTGCACATCATCGTGCTCGGTCGGGGCCGCGGCAGTGTTCACCTTTGCCGCGGCACGGGCCGCCTCGGGTGTCTGCGTGTTCAAAGCCGGCAGATTTAATTCTTCTGCCATTTTTACTGCCGACGCTACCTGCGGATGCAGGGCCAAAGTGACCTCCCACTGCCTGTCACCGGTATTTGACCAGTTGGCCGCATTGTACGAGCGATGAGGTGTGTCTGCATCGGGGAGTCTGTTCACGAGTTGTTACTTTGTGGTGTATTACCTGCGAAACTCTCGTCATCGCCGGGTATGGGGTTCCGATTATTGAGTCATGGAGATGTGTCGAATGCAGACCGAGATGTTCAGGTTGGACGGTAAGAGCGCTTTGGTGACAGGGGCGGCGCAGGGTATCGGACACGCGATCGCGTTGGCCATGGCCTCGGCCGGGGCGACGGTATCTGTCACGGACGTACCTTCCAAGGAATCTCAGATCGTTTCCGTATGTGACGAGATCCGATCTCGAGGCGGGACGGCATTCGGGTACGGTTTCGATGTGACGCACACATCCGTTATTGCCGAAGTGTTCGAGAAGGCCGCAGCGGATATGGGCGGGTTCGATATCCTCGCCAACAACGCCGGGATCGCCGCCCGTGGGCCTGCAATGGAACAGACCGAAGAAGATTGGGATCGAGTGTTGGGCGTGAATTTGCGAGGAATGTTCTTCTGCGCGCAGGCCGCCGCTCGCTATATGAAGGACCACGGGGGTGGACGGATCATCAACACCGGTTCGCAGGTAGCGGAGTCGGCGCGCGTCTGGAATGCCGCATACACGGCGAGCAAGGGCGGTGTGGTAGCGATGACCAGGGCTTTGGCGGTGGAATGGGTTGAGTACGGCATCAACGTGAACGCCGTGGGTCCTGGACCTGTCGAGACGGAACTTGTCGCTGATACGCCTGACCACATAGAGGCTCAGGTGGCGCACCGGTCACCCCTCGGACGACGGCTTGACCCCGGCGACATTGCGGGTGCGTTCGTGTACCTTGCGAGTCCAGCGGCTTCAGGGGTGGTAGGGCATCACCTTCTCGTAGATGGTGGCTGGGTGGCCGGATAGCCTGATTCGATGAGGCTTATTGCAAGAGCCATAGTGGGCGCGTGGTCAGGTCGAAAATGACGTGGAACATGGAGGCGACAGGCGTGGACTTTGTAGATATAAATGGCGTGAATCTGGCTTATCGGGAAACAGGCTCGGGGTATCCACTTGTGTTCGCTCACGAGTTCGCCGGCAGCATGGGAAACTGGGATCAACAGGTCAATTACTTTGCACGTAAGTACCGGGTGATTGTTTACAACGCCCGTGGCTACACGCCCTCGGATGTTCCGGAAAACCCCGATGTGTACAACCACAAGCAACAGGTGGCTGACCTGAAGGGACTCCTGGACCATCTCAACATCGAGAAGGCCCATATCGGTGGGTTGTCGATGGGTGCATACACCACCATTGGTTTTGGATTAACGCACCCTGAGATGTGCAGTTCCTTGATCGTTGCCGGCGCGGGTAGCGGATCCGACGATGTTGAAAAGTTCCATCAAAACTCCTCCAAATACGCAGATCTGATGGAATCGGGTGGCATGGAGGCAATGCGCGCATACAGCACCGGGGACACTCGGGCACGTTTCAGGTTCAAAGACCCTCTTGGGTATGCGCTGTTTGAAGAGCTCTTCCTGTCGCACTCGGCGAAAGGTTCCGCTAATACGTTCCGTGGATTCCAGGGGACCAGACCTTCAATCTACACATGGAAGTCGGATCTTAAAAATCTACGCATTCCTATGTTTGTTATCAACGGCGACGAGGACGAACCTTGTCTTGAGCCCGGCTTGTTTCTTAAAAGGACAGTTCCTACGGCTGGGCTGGCGGTTATTCCGCAGACTGGGCACGCCGTCAATATTGAGGAACCGATGGTCTTCAACCAACTTGTGGCGGAGTTTCTGTCGCTGGTGGAGCTTGGGACGTGGCTACCGCGTGACTACGGCAGCGGAGACGCCTGGTAATTCGCCGGTGAACTCGGTGGGAACAGACTGCCGAATTCTTCTGTTATCCCCCATAACGGCTATCCACACAATGGTGAAACGGGTCGAGTTTAAGCTCGACGAGACTCACGCCGTTACTAGTCCACGGTTGGTCCCGTCGTGGGTGACGTATCGGAACCCATGGCGGACTCACTAGATTCGATTGGCTGACGTATCTGGGATAACGTGGGTGCTTCAAGCCGGAGGAACACGACGGCCGCTGCGAGCATGAGCACGCCTCCCGCGATAAGCACAGGTGTGTAGGTACCGGTCCAGTCGAAAACGAAGCCGGCTGCAACGGGCCCGACCATTAGTACGCTGTTATAGAGCGGGGCCATCATGCCGCGGATAGTGGCGAAACTTTTGCGCCCGAACATGTCGCCTACCAGCGCCCAGTTCAGCGCGCTTCCTGCTTCTGACCCGGTGAATAGCAATAGAGCGAGGAAGAGCGGAATTGTGCCTTCGGTGAACACGACAATGAATAGGCTGATCGCAGACATGGCGTATCCCATCGACAGGATCTTAGTTCGCCCGATTCGGTCGCCGTAGTACCCTGCGAGCAGGATCAGCGGGACGGCTACCAGGGCCAGTCCACCGACCATGTTCGCAGCGACCTGTCGGTCGATGTCCTTCCAGTCAAGGATAGCGATGAGATGGACGAAGATAGTTCCGTGGGCCGCGATACGGAGCATAGTGCCGATCGATAGGATCCAGAAGGCACGTGTCTTCAACGCTTCCTTTGTGGTCCAACTATCGTAGGTTGCGATGGGAGCGGGATTGTCTCCGTCCGTTGACAATGGGTCTTCATGCGGGTCCGGGTCCCCATCCGGATTGAGACCGTAAGCCTCTGGAGAACGCCGAAAGAAAAGCGCCATCGGCATCACGAGGAAGATCATCATCAACCCGATGCCGATCGACGCGTTTTGCCAACCGTACTTCAGAACGAAGACGGAGAGGATAGGCACCATCGCGGCGCCGCCAAGCCGAAATGCAGCGGCGTTGACAGACATCGCAAATCCTCGTTTGCGGATAAACCACGAGTTGATGCCTGCCGAAGTCGCCTGCATGAAGCTGGTAGACGCGCCTATAGAGATAACGAATATGTAGACCACGAGAAAGGCAATGAAGTTGTCTGCGCGGGACAACAGCAGATAGCCGATTCCGACGATAAAGGTGCCAGCGAACATGAGCGGTCGGACGCCGTATTTATCGATCAGCCATCCTGATATCGGCCCGATAACGCCGTTCTCAGCACGTGCCAGGCCGAAAGCAAGTGCCGTTGCCCCCAACCCCAGGCCAAGACTTTCACTTACAGGAAGAAACAGGACCGTGAAGCCCTGCCACTGGAGCGCCCCACCGGTACCATTTGTGATGGCCGCCGCGCCAACGATCCACCATCCGTAGAAGATTTTTCCTCGCCTGGGCGAATCTGGTTCGACCGGCGCTTGGGATCTATGGAAAAACTTGATCTTAGGAACCCAGAGGTAAAAGGTGTTGGCGGCGAATTAGAGCAGGCCCACGCAATAGTGGCACACTCACGTGGCACCTGCATCCTCGAAGACCACAGGCGTTACTCTGAGCGCGTTCGATCGGACACACAGGGTCAAATACGGGTTCAGATAGGGGCCAAAACTTTGGAAGCAAGTGAAATTCTCATTGATGCCTACACACGCATCCAGGAGCTGGTGCATCGCTCGACCGAGGGGCTCACACAAGAGCAGTTAACGTATCGACCAGAGGAAGGTTCGAACTCGATAGCGTGGTTGGTATGGCATCTGACCCGCATCCAGGACGGACACCTGGCGGCTGCCACGGGGAACGATGAGGCATGGGTGACCGATGGATGGGCAGAAAAGTTTGGGTTGCCAGCTGAGCTCTCGGTCAATGGGCAGGGGGATGGTCCAGCCGAAGTGGCGGCGCTTCGCCCAGCTGGCCCGGACGTGTTGCTCGGGTATCACGATGCAGTAGTTGAAAGGACGAGGGCTTACCTCCGAACCGTCGACTCGGCTGAGTTGGATCGGATCATTGATCGGTCCTATGACCCTCCGGTGTCCGTGGGCGTGCGACTGGTGAGCGTGATTAGCGACAACAGCCAGCACGCCGGGCAGGCACGCTACCTGAACGGGATGATGGATCGACTGGGCAAATAGACTTTACCCGGGTTGTGATGTGGGAACCCGTCCTGAGGGGGTCGCAGGGCAGAGTTGCACGGACATGCTGAGAATTAACCGGCGAACTTCCAGACCTCTGCGGGCGTTCCGCCTTCAGGTAGTCCGAGCGGAAGTTTGACATCTATCAGGTAAGGCCTCTGTTCGTTCATGACGACGTCTAAACCGTGTTTGATTGCATCCTGAAGTTTAGACTCGTCGTCGACCACGATACCGTCCATACCGAAGCCCCCGGCTATTGCTACAGGATTTATTCCTTCAAGGGCAACACTGGCATATTGACCGGTGTCACTCATTACCTCTCCCGCCCGACCAAAAGCTCCGGCCACGACGCCGTATGAACCGTTGTTTGGGATTACGTAGAGCACGGGGATTCGGTGGTGTACTGCGGTCCAAAGACCAGAGTCTGCGTAGAAGGTAGAGCCGTCTCCGACAAGGCCTACAACCGGCGTATCCGGCGCTGCCAACTTGGCACCTATGGCAGCGCCGATGCCATAGCCTTCAGACCCACCAGCAGAACGAATATAAATATTGTTTCCTCCGCCTTCTTTGGACTGAACACAATCAAACGAGGTCGAGGGAGATTCGAATGTCATAACGCCTCCCCCTACACGTTCGAGTTCTTCGTCGAGGGTGTCAAGGAGCACTAATGGCCGTACTTGCCCTGTTTGTTTTGGCGCCCATCCAGTGACTTTGCGTCTTTGTTCTCTAAGTGCTGTTGAGTGAGCCTCCGTAGCAGTTCGCCGCGCGTCGTACTTCGAAGCAGGGAACGTTTTTCCGGCAACTTCGAGTAGCCGATCAATAGTTCTTGCTTCATCAGCCAGGACTTCGAGAGTTAAATCCGGAAGGTTCTGAAAGTTAGCGACCCCCGAACCGACTGCAATGATGTTGCTTGCTGTGGCGAACGAGTCGAAGTCATCGGCCTTTCCATTTCCTCCATGTCGTACCCCGAAGCAAAAAATCTGATCTGGTTTAATCCTTTCGGCGGCCGTATCAATCCTCCCGCAATGCAGTTGGTGAGGGACGGGGACGCCTCGGGCATCAGCGAATGGTATGGCTGTTACCGCGGCGCCGTAGTGCTCGGCTAGAGCAATGAGTTTGTTTTCGGCGTTGCTTTTCCAGACTCCATCCCCGATATAGAACATTGGTCGTTCGGCGGCATCCAGAGCTGATGAGATAGTTTCGACATCATCGTCGGATGGGTACCCGACTCGTAGTTCTTGGATTTCGCCATCGATGATGTGTGTCATAACCAGATCGTCTTCAAGAAGACGATCGTAGATGGCAAGATGCACCGGTCCTAACGGTGGCGTCTTTGCTACCCGTATCGCTCGCTTTAATGCCTGTGGCAACCCCTCTGGTTCTATAACCGTCCAACTCGCTTTTACAAACGGTGCAGCGATTGATGTCGGTCCGAATGTATGGCTAAGGTCCAATGAGACACGATCAGCGAAACTACCAGTATCGCCAGCAAAAGTTATGACCACCACGGGCAGACTTGCGGACCACACGTTGATGAGTTGGCCGAGACACTGTGCCAGTCCCGCTCCCAAGTGAACGACCATTACCGCGGGATCGCCCTTGACTTGACTGTACCCACCGGCGGCTGACGTGACGATTCCTTCATGCAGTGCAAGGACGCCTTGGATATCCGGGTTGGCATGTAGAGAGTCGAAGAACCGTGCTTCGCGTGATCCGGAGTTGTAGAACACATAATCAATGCCGGATGCGACCAACTGCTCGACCATAATCTGAGACGCGGTGGCAGTGATTGGGTGAGTTGACATCGGAAGAGAGGAGTCCTTTGTTTGAGGATGTTTTATCTAGGAATAATGTCTTCGGGACCCGCCTGAATTTATCCGGAGAACTTCCAGACTTCTGCCGGTATGCCGCCCTGTGGGAGGCCGAGTGGGAGTTTGACGTCGATGATGTATGGACGCTTCTCGTTCATGACGATGTCCAGTCCACGAGCAATCTCGGCTGCGATTTTGGACTCGTCATCGACGGTCACGCCGTCCATCCCGAACCCACTTGCAATGACGACCGGATCGATCCCCTCAAGCGCTACGCTGGCATACTCGCCGGTGTCAGTCATCACTTCACCCGCGGCTCCGAATGCGCCCGCAACGATGCCGTAAGCTCCGTTGTTTGGGATCACATACAACACAGGTATGTTGTGGTGAACGGCGGTCCACAATCCGGAGTCGTGGTAGAAGGTTGATCCGTCCCCCACGAGCCCGATCACTGGGGTGTCTGGTGCAGCTAATTTTGCGCCGATGGCCGCGCCGATTCCATATCCCTCTGATCCGCCTGCGGGGCGGATGTAGATATTGTTTCCACCACCGTCCTTGGCCGGAATGCAATCAAATGGGGCAGCGAACTGTTCCGTAGTTATGATGCCGCCGCCAACGTTTTCAAGAGCCTTGTCCATGGTGTCAAGTAACACCAGTGGGCGAACTTGACCGTCTTTCTGTGGTACCCAACCGGTCACTTTGCGTCGCTCTTCGCGGAGTTTGGCGGACTGTATGCGAGCACTGTCCCGGCGTGCATCGTACTTGGAAGATGGTGCGCTACTTAACGCGAAATCTTCGAGTCGTTCCAGTGTCCTGAACTCGTCTGCAAGTACCTCAAGAGACAGCCCCGGGAGGTTCTGGAAATTTTCCACTCCAGATCCAACTGCCATGATCCGGTCCGCAGTTGAGAACACGTCGAAGTCGTCGGTTTTGCCGTTACCTCCGTGGCGAATTCCAAAGCAGAAGATCTGGTCAGGTTTAAGACTATCGACGGCGAGGTTGATCCGGCCGCAGTGGAGGGGGTGTGTGATCGGAAGGCCACGGGCATCATCAAAGCCCGTAACCACCGTGGCTCCGTAGTGCTCAGCCAGAGATAGAAGTTTCTTTTCAGCACCGCTCTTCCAGATGCCGTCACCAATGTAGAACATCGGGCGCTCGGCTTCATCTATCGCGGATGCAAGGGACCGCACATCTTCATCGGACGGGTACCCTGCTCTGATCTCCGGAATTTTCCCTTCAATGATGCCTGTCGTAACCAGATCGTCTTCAAGAAGACGATCGTAGATGGCGAGATGTACCGGTCCGAACGGTGGCGTTTTGGCTACCCGAATTGCTCGCTCAAATGCCTGTGGAAGGCCTTCAGGTTCGTATACCGCCCAACTCGCTTTCACGAATGGGGCTGCGATGGAGGTTGGCCCGAAGGAGTGGCCGAGGTCCAACGATATGCGGTCGGCGAAGCTACCTGTGTCGCCGGCAAACGTGATCACCACGACGGGAAGGTTGGCAGACCAGATATTTATGAGCTGGCCTAGGCATTGTGCCAGGCCGGCTCCTAGGTGGACGACCATGACCGCCGGGTCGCCCTTGACCTGGCTGTAGCCGCCGGCCGCGGCCGTGACGATTCCTTCGTGGAGGGAGAGGACGCCCTGGATGTCGGGGTTGGCGTGAAGTGAGTCAAAGAACCTGGCTTCCCGTGAACCGGAGTTGTAGAAGACGTAATCGATGCCAGAAGCCACCAGCTGCTCCACCATCACCCGGGATGCGTTGGCGGTTATTGGGCGTGTGGGCATTGGTTTATGTCTCCTTGTGAGGATTTCATTCGGTTGTGCTGAGTGTATTGCGGGATCATACATCCGAGTTTTCGATCGTGTAACGTCCACGATGATCCGGTCAACGCCTTAGGCTGTCGGCATCCTTATCCTGTTGCGGTCTACTACTTTTGGCGCGCTAGGGATTGTCTTATTGGTGGTCGTATGGTCATCGGGTTACGACGTTCCTAGTACTCTGCAGCCGGGATTAGGCGTTAGCGATGGCGTCGGCCTCGGGTACTCCCTCATGCGTCAAGCAGTAGAATTACAAATAAGCCCATAGAATCTGGTTTCGCTGTGTAAGTTCAATTACCCGGGTACATGACAGACAGGGAGAACGATATGACACGAATCGCTGAGCTGGCGGAATCGATAAGCACGCTGCTAAAGGGTCGTGGTGAGACCGTTGGTGTTTCCGAGTCGTCATCTGGGGGGCTGGTGTCGGCCGCGTTGCTGGCCGTACCGGGCGCCTCTGCATACTTCATGGGCGGTATGGTGGTTTACACGGGCGCTGCACGGGACGCGTTTGCCCAGATCGACCTGAACGACCACCCGGGCGTGCGCTCGAGCAGTGAGCCGTTCGCTTTGCTTTGTGCCAACGCTGCACGTACGAGGCTAGGCACCATATGGGGACTCGCCGAGACTGGTGCCGCAGGACCGACCGGCAATCGATACGGCGATGATGCGGGACACACATGTATAGCAGTGACCGGCCCATCAGACCATGCCGAGACACTGGAGACGGGTAAGTCGGACCGCGCAGAGAATATGGAACTGTTTACGGAGAAGACGCTAGAGGTCTTCGAGCGCGTGTTGAAGGCATCTGATTAGGATTCAGGCTACTGCAGGGCAGCCGTAACTCCGCCATCAATCACCAGTTCGGTTCCGGTGATGAACGAGGCATCATCCGAGCATAGAAAGAGGATTCCGGCTGCGATCTCTTCGGGTTTGCCCCATCGTTTTAGTGGTGTCCTGTTTACACGGATCCTACTGGCGGTTTCATCGTTGAACAGCTGGTCGGTGAATGGAGTATGAGTCCAGCCTGGCAGCACCGAGTTCACTCGGATGCCCATTGGAGCGAACTGGACCGCCGCCGAGCCCCCGAATGCGACGATCGCTGCACGGGACGATGAGTAGGCGGCCCCATACTGACCCCCGTAGCGGGCGGCCATAGAGGCCACGTTCACAATGGCACCGCCGCCCGACTCCTGCATGGCTTGTGCAACAGATTTGGCGCCCAGGAACATCCCCCGGCTTGAGACGTCCATAACGGTCTGCCATGTGTCTTCGTCGGTGTTGAGAATCGAACCGCGATCAGACGTCCCTGGGACGTTTATCAGGATGTCCAACCGTCCATACCGGGCAACTGACATATCGACCGCCGCGATCCAGTCATCTTCGCTGGTCACATCCAGGTGGACGTATGTGGCGTCCAGTCCTGCGTCCCGCATCTGAGCGACGGCCTGCTCGCCCCGGTCGTCGGCGATATCGGCGATTATCACGCGTCCGCCCTCACGCAGTATCCGCCAGGCCGCACGTCCGCCAAAGCCCATGAGCTGGCCTTCGACCGCGCTGGCGGCCCCGGTGATCAGTGCGACTTTGCCGTCAAACCTTGGCATGTTATGTGTCCTATGTGGAGAGTTGGATCTGCCCGAACGCACGCTACCTTATCGTGTTGCTCCGTTTTGCTGGGGGGTCGCATTGGTGGGCATAAATGCCGATGACTCCCTGGTTCGTTGATTTCATGCGTACTCTCGGGAATACGATAAATTCAACCGGGTCGAACGAGTAAGAATAGAGACGACATGACTCAAACTCTTGCAACCAACGCTTTCCGATAAATTCGGCCATTAGCCAACCCGGGCGCCCATCGAGTGGTCGATATCGGCGGAAGTGGACTGTTATAGCGCCCATAGAATGATCCGGGGACACTCACGGGGGCGTGCTACTCGTCGATGGTCCACATGAGATAGCGGCCATCTGGAAAATCCGGTAATAGACGAGACTGGGCGGCCGCAATTCCTTGATGCCCGGGTTCTCGAAGAAGTGATACAAAACGTCTCACGGCTCCGGAGGCAGTCCTGGAAATACGCGGTCGGAATCAGTTACATGGTTCGGCCCCCCATTCCTCGTTGCGTCAGGTTATCGTGCTTGCCGTGAAAGGCGTCATAATTCGGAGCAATGGAAGCCGACAAGGGTCCGCACACCGCGACAATATGGGCAATGGGTCTATAGCGATTGCAGTTACAGACCTGAAGGAACGCATTGGATCGCTAGTTCTGCCAGATAAGGGGATTGTGAAATGCTTCTGATCATCGGAGCGTTGTTTCTGGTGCCCGGGACCATTGCGGCGGTCATTGATGACCGGAAAAAGGTCAAGTGGGTCGCCTGGGTCGCTGTATATGTCGGGATCATCCTGGTCTTATTCGGGTTCGGGGGCCCTGCGGCTGTTCGGGACGCGTTTGAGTTTGAATAGGTTTATCAAGGGCTACTAAAAGGCCGCTACCACCGGAGCGATCTCACTTGCCAGGTACTCCGGCCATTCATCCGAGCCGAAGTTGAAGTGTTCAAACTGGGCTTCTTCAACGCCCATGTCGGCGAATTTTCCGAGGGTGTCAACCAGTTCACTGGTCAGTCCGACGAGGAAATTATTGTTTTCGGACTTGTCCTTCCGGTACTCAGCGGGCGACCCGGTAGCGCCGCTCATGGACATGTGCCATCTCGTCATGCGGTCGAGTGACAACTGATCGCCGGCAACAAGGGCCATCGACATTCTTGAGCGGTGAACTGTCGCCGGGTCGCGATCCTGAGCTGCACATGCCTCCTCAAGGACGTCTACCTTGTGCTGATACAGACTCAATGGAACGTTGACGGCATTCCACTCGTTAGCATATTTCGCAACAAGCGGTATCGTACGTTTCTCGCCCGCACCGCCAATCAGAATCGGCGTGTCCGCACCATAGACGGGCTTCGGCAAACAGTCGACCTCCTCGACCTGGTAATGCCTGCCTTTGTAGGACGCAGGACCCGGTCCCCAGAGGGTTTTGATGACGTTGATCGCCTCTTCCAGTCGATCAAATCGCTCATGCAAGGGCGGAAACGGAATGCCAAATCGGACGTGTTCAGGCTCGTGCCATCCGGCGCCCAGCCCAAGCAAAAATCGACCGTTGCTGAGCTGGTTGATCTGCGCCGCCATGCGTCCGACATCCTGAGGAGATCGAAAAGTGATCGGGGTAACGAGGGGCCCAAATCGAATACTGCTGGTCTCCCGAGCGGCGATGGCGAAAGTAAGATACGCGTCCAGTGAACTCTTTGGAGCCCCGATGACGTAATGGTCTGATCTGAAGATGGATGGGAACTGCAGGCGTTCCGCGGTGCGGAGGATGTGACTCCAGCGTTCCCAAGTCAGTCCTGCCTGACCTTCAATCATCAGTCCGATGCGCATGTATTGATCTCAACTTTCGGGCGTATAAGTTCGCCTCAAAAGCCTACATCAAGCCCGCAACACCGGGGTCAGGGTATGCGATCAACGGCCGTGCAAACAATTAAGGGCCGCCCCGGCCGGCCCCTCAATAATTGAGTCGTTGCTTTTCGGGTTACCCAACTGGCTCTGCGATGAAGACCGGGATCATGCGATCGGTTTTCTCCTTGTAATCCTGGTACGGGGGGAAAGCCTCCACTGCGAGATCCCAGAGCCGGTCTCTTTCGGCCGAATCCTCCAGCTCTCGTGCCCGCATCGGAGTCACGTTCGCTGCGTCGCGAATCTCGACGTTCGGGTCCGCCTTGAGGTTGTGATACCAGAGCGGGTGTTCCGGCGCTCCACCCTTCGAAGCCACCAGCACGTAGTTATTTCCGTCCGCCACCCTCATCAGGGGTGTCTTGCGGATCGCTCCGGTTTTATGCCCCCTGTTGGTCACGATGATAACCGGCAGTCCCGTGTCCCTCAGGGTCAGGCCCTCGGTGCCGTTGCTGCCCTCATACAGTTCAACCTGGTCGGCAACCCATGCCGAAGGGCTTGGAATATATTCGCTCATGGTTTTGTCCTTGATGTGAATTTGAAGGTCGCCGTGGGGCCTGTTCAGGTTAGATCGACCCAGTGGTGAACGCGAGAATAACGCAGCTTCGACCGACAGGATCGGCGTGCTCGACAGGCGAATTCCCGGTGTTAGGGCCCATAAAAAACTGGAATTGTTAACTGACCTAGAGGCCGACGACTTCATAGAATCACGGGACGTCCGAACGGGCTGATCGATCACCTATCGTTATCCGACATCAGCCGCTTTTATTCGTGAAATGAGCTCAGTCGTCGAAATGCCATCTGTGTAACCAACTGACTTATAAATGCCCATCTCAATCGGAACACCGTACCAAACATCCCTGACTTCAGGTGCGACATCGTCGCCGTGCATTATCAGATCAATGTTGTGCTTCTCGATCCAATCTCGAGTAATTTCGAGTGGAGCATTCGGTACAACCTCATCAACGTACCGGCAGCCAGCAACGGAAGCTACACGTTCGTCCATCGAAAGAATCGGATTGCGTTTGTAGTTCGCTACGGTTTCGTCGGAGTGAACTCCGACCAGCAAGAAGTCACCGTGTGATTTCGCCTGTCGCAAGAAATTAACGTGACCGTAGTGGAACAGGTCGGCCACCATATCGACATAGACGCGTGTAATCTCGGTCACTCCTGAATTCTGGTGTTCTGGGGTGGCTTCGGGGATGGCTTCTACTGTGCGATCAAGGCGTGAGCCCGGCCCGTCGGGTGCGCTGAATCGGGCGTGTAAAGATACTCGATACCTGGTTTAAGTTCTTCCCAATATAGAATTTCTTTGCTGCCACCTAATTGAACTGCGACAACGTAACTAGCTTCTTCCGGCAACCTGAAATAGACATAGCCATCTTCGTTGGTGTTCGCCTTGTCTAGCCCCGTAAGAACAGTGGTCGGTGCGAGCGTGACTTCAACACCTGTCGCAGCTTCGCCATCGAAGCCAAGTACCTTCAAGCTACCTGTATGTAGATTGGCATCACGTTGATCAGCCAACTGTAGTGAATTTTTGGAGTCGCTTGAGTCGCTGCGATCGTCCATTAGATCCAAGACGTCTTGTTCGAAGTCGCCCGTTTCTTTGGGAGTCATCCAATCTGGGCCGTACTTGAGCCGAAAATACTCTTCAGGCGGATTTGGAACCATGAAGGTTGTTCCAAGAAAATCGATCTCTTTGAGAGTTTCGTGGAGACGTGCCGGGATTTTGACCACTGGCCACTGGTAGATGCTGTCGTCGATGATTCGGTAGCATGTCCAGTCCATCTGAACACCCGATTTTTTCAGGTCGACGCTCAAGTGGAGTTCGCTGTCGATGATCCCGGCGGCATACCCGTGTTTACGAAACTCTACCGCCGCGTCTTCAACCAATGCCTCGGTAAGACCATGCAGTCCAATCACGGATCCGATATCTATATCGTCATCCCACGGAATGAAGGCTTGATCCCGAACAGCGCCCAGACATGTGCCATGACGTAGGAAGAAGACCAGCCCGAGTTGATCCAAAATCTGTTTTGCTTCCTTGAGAAGCGTTTCGGCGATCGGCATATCCATCGGTTCAAACACGGTGGTTTTTAGGCCCAAAGATTTTCTCCTGAACGGGCTAGCGTGATGTGTACACGCCGCCGGGTGATCCCAATGTAATCAAAGGATAAGTAGCCCGGTCATACATATGACCTGCATTCCAAGGGACGGTTCCATTCAACTCCTTGGAGTCTTGGTGAGGCTGGACCAGGCGAAGAAACCGAAGCGCCACTAGCAGGCGAAGTGCGAGCTAAAGCGAGCGGTCGTTGGCTTGTCGGCTCGGCTGATCTTGAAATAAGTGGCTGAGAGAGTATCCTGAACCCCTCCTGCCGCGAAGACGTCAACCATGTTCGGGCAGGTTTGATGATGCCGAACACAGGGCGTGCAAAGTCACCGGTCAGCCGAGAGCTAGGCAACGCCGTCGTAGCAACTTCCGCCTCGGCAGAGCAATGCTACACCGGATCACTGCTCTGCTGAGAAACTCGGGCTGGCGTATGAACCACAGGCGAGTGGAGCGCCTCCATCTCGAGAAATAGTCACGTTGGTCGTAACAGAGAAGCCGGCGTGACACGTGCACTGGTGGCGGTTCGGCGGGCGGATCATTCGGACTACGAGTGCATGCCTTGGCC
>JAPYSM010000036.1:2234-17132 GCA_029936485.1 Dehalococcoidia bacterium | reverse complement strand
GTCCACTGCCGCGCGCGATCACAAGTTGATCGGGCGCGATTAGGACCAGGGTCTCCTGCGTCTCCATCTCTTCCGATAGTTACCCGTCCCTGGGTACCAACGTTTACCAGTAAAGCCGAGGGTGTTGGCACATTTACTGCACTTTACGTCGATGTTTATGCCCTCATTCGTCCTTATCCCATTTCGGAGAGTCCAGACTGTATCCCACGTTGGTTTGACGATGAGACACCATATTTTTTCGCGTTGATATTCGGCCAACGCATCCGGACTGGGTGGACTGGACACCACTACCTCTACGGTGCCAAAGGGCTCGTCACTGTCGATGGCGAGAAACGATATGTCAGGACGTAACTTTGGCGTGAGGTAGTGTTCATCAAGTGCATAGTGCGAGACACCTTTGATTTCGGCCCTTCCTATGACGGTGCTACACGTAGTGCAGGTTAATTCGGCGTTATATATAGTCTTTGCTCGGCGCGCCGACTCCACGCCAGCAATGATCAATCGTTTGGTGATGCGGTGAAGTGAGGACTCTGAACTGGTGCAGTCACCAGAAACGTAGTGATAGTAGTGCCACTCGACTTGCAATCCGTGCCTTGGCACCAACCGTTCTTTACAAGCAAGGCACGAATACATCGCCCCAGACATCGCCTGGCGGACAGGTATGACACGCCCTTCGTTGTCCAAAGCGTACGGATAGCTAACCATGGGGCGATCCTAACCTACCGATCGGGCACGACTCGCCACGGTGTCACGCTGGACAGTGAAATTGCGAGTGCGAAATGACTCCGGGTGTCCATCGCGAGTGGGCCAAGGATCAACGACGGCTTCGGGACACTGCTCCTGTCTTCAGCGCGGACCTGATTGTCCTCCCGTTTGGCCCAAGGGACATTAACGGCCCAATCAGAGGCCCTCGCCAGTGTCCTGAGGTTCTCGAAGCACGGGCGGAGCGAGCGGCGCCCGTGCAGACCATCTAGGTAACCGACCGCTGCCAGCCACCCAGCAGATCGCGTGTGAGTTGCTCCATGACTCGCGACAGGTTGGCGTAGGTCACTATCCCGACCATCACGCCTGAATCGTCGACCACAGGTAGTCGGCTGACTCCGCGCTCTGCCATGACACGCGCTGCGTCCACGGCCTCCATATCGACGCGTCCCGTGTGCACCGGGCTGCTCATGTGCCTGAACACCGGACAGTCGTGCGGATCGTGGCCTGCTCCAAGACAGCCTGCGATCATGTCCCAGGTCGTTACGATGCCTTCAACAGCGTCGTCTCGCATCACGACAAGCGACCCGACCGAAAGCTCCCGCATCTGGGCAGCAGCGTTCACAATCGACTGTTCCGAGCCGATCGTATATACCGTGCTGGTCATCAGATCCCTGAGCTTCATCGGCCTTACCTCCTCGTCGACGGTGCCTTCGCACCGGGTGGGCCTACATCCCTATTCTAGCGATTACCGGCGAACGACTTCTTGACTGGCCTGTTTTGAGGGTCTAATGTCCGCGACAACAGCCAGTTCGCAACCCCGATTCAGATCGAGAAGCACCATCTCCGTAGACTCCGCATACATGGAATACGTGATGGAGATGCTTCAGCCGCTCGGCAATGTAACTCCATCGGCTGAGTGATACCTGAACGATCTCAGGCCGATTTGGCGCTAGCCAGGACAACCCGGTATACAGTTACGCCTGCACAAGTGAATCAATGAGGTATGGGAATGCCTGGTTGATCGGGGAGACGTACTTTGGATCTCGAACTCAACGGGAAAACTGCGATCGTCACCGGCGGCAGTCGTGGCATTGGTAAGGCCATCGCACGGGAACTGGCGATTGAAGGCGTAGATGTGGTCATCGCGTCACGAGGTAAAGAAGCGCTTCAGGTGACCGCCACCGAACTGGCTGCGGAGACAGGGCGGCTCATCATCCCGATCACCGTTGATACCAGCGAAGACGATTCGGTGAAATCGATGGTAGCGCAGGCAAACGAGGCGCTTGGACACATCGACATCCTGGTCAACAATGCTGCCGTTGTCGGTGGTGGAGCGGTTCCGACTCTGGCGGAGACGACGAAGGATCACCTGTGGGCTGACATGAATGTCAAAGTCATGGGCTACCTTCGAGGAGCACAGGCCGTCGCTCCGCTCATGCAGGCGCAGGGCTGGGGACGCATCATCAACATCTCTGGCATGGCCGCCCGAAACGCGGGCTCGACCATCGGCAGCATGCGCAACGTATCGGTCGTGGCAATGACGAAGAACCTGGCCAATCTGCTCGGCCCGGACGGCATCAACGTGACAGTCGTGCACCCTGGCGCCACGAAAACGGAACGGACGGTCGACGTCGTCGCTGACCGTGCTGCTTCGGAGGGCGTGTCGGAGGCGGATATCGAGGCACAGATGGATAGTGTTAATTCGATCAAGCACCTCGTCGATGCGCGCGAGATCGCATATGTTGTCACCTTCCTGGCTTCCCCGCGGTCGATCGCAATAAACGGCGATGTCATCGCAGCTGCTGGCGGCCTGGGCGCAGCGATTTACTACTAATCTGAAAGCGAGACCCCACAAATGCGGATCGCTATAGGAGGGGATCACGCCGGATTCCCTATGAAGGCACCGGTAGTGGACCTGCTTCAATCATGGGGCCACGATGTCGTCGACCACGGAACGAACAGCACGGAGCCGGTCGATTTCCCGGACATAGCGCGGCTCGTCTGTGGCGACGTGAAGGTGGGGCGGGTAGATCGGGGGATCATGGTGTGTGGCACCGGCGTCGGCGCCGCCATCGCAGCCAACAAAATCCCAGGGATACGCGCCTCTCTGAGCCACGACACGTACTCGGCGCACCAGGGCGTTGAACACGACGACGTGAACGTGATCTGTCTGGGCGCGCAGATAATCGGCCTGAACCTGGCCGAGGAGATCCTCAAAACATTCCTGGACGCCGAGTTCAGCACCGAAGACCACTTTCGCAGGCGCGTCGAGAAGCTGAGCGAGTTGGAACGGGACGCGGCGCGTGAACTGGGTTGATCGGGTGCTAGGTTCCGATTGAGAACCGGTACCCTGTGGCGAAATACAGCCCATTGATATATCGAGACTTGGACCCCGAGTCATAGACCCGCCATCCATAACCCAAAATAATTGCCCCACTGGGCCCCGGGGAGTCGTAGGTCACATGGCAGCAAAAGCACGCATGGAATTTGGATATAACCCGCCGGCAGGAGACCGCGGCCTCGAAGTTATCGTGCCTCGTGACTACCTGGGCGACCTTCACCGTGCGCTGGACGTGGCGTCACAGGGCTTCACATCACTCTGGGTTTCCGACCACCTGAACTACGCCGACGAGTGGCGGGTCGAGTGCTGGACGCTGCTGACATGGATCGCCGCCCGCTACCCGGGGCCGGAACTCGGCACCATCGTCATGAGCAATTCGTTCCGGCAACCGTCGATACTCGCCAAGATGGCAGCCAGCCTCCACGAAATGTCCAGCGGCCGTTTCATCCTCGGATACGGAGCAGGCTGGCACGAGGGTGAGCATAAAGCGTACGGGCTTGAGTACCCTTCCCCGCGGGAGCGTATTGAGATGTTCGAAGAGGGCGTGCAAGTGATAAAAACGATGTGGACCGACTCCCCGGCATCGTTCTCGGGGAAGCACTACACGATCAAAAATGCGTATTCAGAGCCACGCCCAGACCCGCTGCCGCCACTGATGCTCGGCGGTGGGGGCGAAAAACTGACGCTAGGCGTCGTAGCACGCCATGCCGACTGGTGGAATGACGTGTCGCGCACCGTCGAAGTGCATCAGCGCAAGTTGGACGCGCTGAAGGGTCACTGCGAAGCCGCGGGACGTGACTACGACTCGATACGGAAGACCCTGACGCATCGCATCTTCATCGACCATGACAACGCAAAAGCTCGCCGACGTGGCGAAGAGTGGGCAGCGGGAGGCGATCAGAGAGCGATCGCCGGCGACCCGAGCGCCGTGATCGAGCAGTTCGAAGAGCTGGCTGAGATGGGCTTCGACCTGTGCATCGCCACGTTCCCGGACTTCCAGTCACTGGACGATATGAAACTGTTTATGGATACCGTGGTCCCGGCGCTGGCATAGGGGCGGCTCCGTCCTTGTTCGTCGCTTGCCTCCTCTCCCACCGGGAGGGGGGACACGCCACCCCCACAAAATCCGTTGGAGCGCATGTCAATACGCCAGCCCAACGCCGTTACGTCAGCGACCGCTTTCCGTAGCCGCCCGGCGCGCTGATGAGATCCCCCTCCACGAATCTCTCGATACGGAACATAGAAATGTCCGCGACATTGGTTTCACCGTCCATCACGACATCCGACAGGATTCGACCTACAGAAGGACTCAGCTTGAACCCATGCCCGCTGAAACCCACGGCGACGAACAGGCCGGGCACCGTATTCACCGCGCCCAACGCCGGCTGGAAGTCCGGCGTCGTATCGTACGTGCCGGTGTAACCCCGCCGGTATGTGGCATCCACCTCTGACGGAAAGCGGGACGCAAAACGGGCCGTGTGACGTGCGATGGACGATGGTGGAGGTTGCTTGTCGGTCTCGATATCGGGGTCCACATCGCCCTCAAGCGGGTCGTGGTCGCCGAGTAGCACCAGTCCAGAGCCCTCAGGGCGGTAGTAACCATTCTGAATCCGGTCGGAGATCACCGGATGTGGAGGGCCAAACTCGGGGCTGCGTTTCACGACGGCAATACTGTGGCGTACCGGTTTGATCGGCAACTCGACACCAAGCGGTTTCAACAGTCCGCTAGTCCGATATCCAGAAGCTAGAACCACAGATCCGGCGTCGATATCGCCCGCGGTAGTGCTCACGCGGATCGACGTTCCACTACTCCGATCCAGCTCCGTCACTTCAACGCCCATCCGCAGATCCGCTCGGGCGTTTCGGGCGGCTTCTGCAAAAGCGTTCGCCGTTCCTGACCCATCGGCGTGACCGGAGTCCGGCTCCCAGGCTCCGGCTGCCACGCCCTCAAGCGATAGCCTCGGTTCGATCTCGGCAATCTCCTCCAGAGACAGCATCGTGGCGTCGATACCGAGCCCTCGCTGCAATCCGACCACCCGGCGCGCCGTTGGAACCTCGTCCTGCGGAACCACCACAAGAAAACCGACACACCGGAACCCGGAATCGCCTCCGACCTCGTCAGCGAAATTCTCAAACATGCGCCGCCCGAACAACGCCATCTTGATCAGAGGTTCGTGGGTGTAATGCATCCGGACGATCGCGCTGGTCCAGCCGGTCGCCCCTGATGCGATTCCGGTCTTCTCCAGCAGGACGACACGCCCGGCCCCGCGCCGCGCAAGCTGCCATGCGATGCTGGTCCCGATGCAGCCGCCGCCGACCACGACTACATCAGCCGTTTCCGCCATATGTGTATCTCCAATGTCCGTAATTGGGGCCGAGTGAGTACGCGAAGTCGAAGCCCATTCTGCACGTCGGGCGCGCCCGAATCACCTCCTTGCATCGCTGTTTCAGGCTCAACTCTGCCATCCCACCGCCCGTTGTGACCACTGCTGCGTTATCCTCCCCGCAACTTTACATTCACACCCGGTCATTACTTTGTCAGGAGCCGCCCAGATGCCGTTCGAGAAGATCATCTCTGAGACGACGCCCGAAGGGGTGCTCATCCTCACGATGAACGACCCGGACACGCTCAACGCGCTGGGCGAGCCGCTCATGCCGGAGCTTGAGTCTGAAGTCGACCGATTTGCCGCAGATGGCGATCTCCGAGTTCTGGTCATAACCGGGTCGGGCAGGGCGTTTTCCTCTGGAGCGAACGTCCGTGGGTTCCAGCGCCGCATCAATGACGCCGAGACCGCAGCGGAAGCCGCTCCCGAGTCACGGGCCACATCGTGGGAAGAACTGGACCCTGATTACACATCGCGTGAGGGGTTAGGAGCGAGAAATGGACCGGCGATCGTGCCCAAGCTCCACAACCTGCACAAGCCGTCATTTGCGGCCGTTAATGGCCATGCATACGGCCTTGGTTGTGGCATAGCGCTTTCGTGCGACATACGTGTCGCCGGGGAGAGCGCCCGATTTAACGAGGCGTTCATCCGTAACGGGCTCGTCCCGGCGGACGGTTCGGCATGGCAATTGCCAAAGTTAATCGGCATGGCGAACGCCCTGTGGATGCAGTACTCAGGCGACCCGGTCGACGGTAACGAGGCGTATCGCCTGGGACTTGCCAACAAGGTCGTGCCGGACGATGAGCTCATGGAGACGACACTCGAGATGGCGACCAAACTGGCTCGAGGTCCTGTCTACGCAATGGGGATCGTGAAGCAGCTAATCCACCAGGCCTATCAGCAGGACCTCGCCGAGCATCTTCCTCTGGCGTCACGTGGACAGGATCTGACCCGTACCACCTTCGACCACAAAGAAGGCGTCGCCGCCTTCTTGGAGAAGCGAAAGCCCAGGTTCCGGGGCTACTAAGCGGGCCGATATCTGGCTGACTAGTCCTTGGGAAGGAGGAGCAGTATGCCCGGACCGTTGGATGGCGTTCGCGTCCTGGAGTTCTCACAGATCGTAGCGTTGCCGTTCAACGGCGCGATCATGTCCGACCTGGGTGCGGAAGTGATAAAGGTCGAGCCCCTCACAGGCGACCCGCACCGTAACCGTGGCACCGTCATGCCAAACGAGGGCAAGCGTTTTCAATCGTTGAATCGCGGCAAGCAGAGTGTCGCCGTCAACCTCCGTGATCCGCGCGGACTCGCCTTCATTCACAAGGTCGTCCCGACCGTCGACATCGTGACGATCAACTTCCGGCCCGGCGTATCGAAGCGACTGGGTATCGACTACGAGACGCTCAAGGAGCTCAATCCCGGGCTGATTTACTGCGAGATCACGGGCTTTGGAAATCGAGGTCCGATGGGTGACCGCGGTGGCACAGATATCGTCGCGAACGGCTACAGCGGCCTGATGATGGCCGATCAGAAAGTCGACGCACACGGCCAACCCGCCAACATCAGCGCGATCTCCCTGGCCGACTACTGTGCCGGATTTTCGGCGACCGTCGGTATTACCTCGGCGTTGTACCACCGGGCCATCACGGGCCAGGGACAGAAGATCGAGACGTCGCTGCTGCAAGCCGCGATAGCGGTGCAGGATACCGTTGTGATGCGGGAGCCGGTGCACGACGCCACGCTTCGAGACCTGATGGTGGCGGAGATCGAAGAGCTAAGAAAACGGGGCGCCGACTACTCTGAGGTCCAGGACGCTTACCGACGGGGCCGGGGAGCGTCCCGCGTTGCTTCAAGGGCGTACTACTCCACCTACCAGGTGAAGGACGGATCAATGGTGCTGGGGGCGCTGACTCCGGCGAACCGCGCCGCCGCCCGAACCGTTCTGGGGATAGCATACGATCCGAGCGATGAACCTGATTTCGACGAGTCGCAACAGGAAAGTATGGAACAGGCGACCGTGCTGCACGCGGAGATGCGGGCCACCCTAAAGACCCGCACGCTGGAGGACTGGCTTGAGGCGTTTACTGCCGCCGGCGTCCCCGTAGCCCCGGTCAACATGCCCGAGGAGATGTCGGACGATCCACAGGTCGAGGCGATGGGCTTTATGCGAGACCTCGAGCACCCACTCTTCGGCCCGCAGCGGTTGGCAGGCCCGGTGATCTCAATGTCCGAGACGCCGACCGATATCCGAGGAGTCTCCCCGGGATTGGGTGCCGACACAGAGTCCGTAATGCGGGCGGTAGGGATGTCGGAAGATGACATCGAGGAACTACGGCGAGACGGCGTGATCCTGTAAACGCGCGGGTAGGTGTCCGTGCACCTTGCCATGGAGTGGTCGTTTTTCACGCCTTCGACTGTTACTTGAAACGCTGTAGGGGCGGGGCTTGCTCCGCCCGTCGCCCGTCCTTCAACAACCCTGAAAACCAGAAAGAGGGTCGACTTACACCGACCCTCTTTCGTTATTGCTATAAAACCCCTGCTACACGGCCACGGCGAACGGCGAAATCTTCTCGAAGTTCCCGCCCACGATCTCCCGGGCGTCCAGGTCCAGCCAGTCTTCCAGCAGGTCCGTATACAGGCCACGGAAATCGAAGTTGTATTGCAGATCGCCCTCGATTAAGCGGCCCACGTCCAGGGACGGATACTCGGAATAGTGACCGCCCTTGACTGAATCGCCGATTACGAACGAGACGCCCCCGGAGCCATGGTCGGTTCCGTTCCCGTTGTCCTTGACTCGACGACCGAACTCGGAGAACACGAGGACCGTGACCTCCGGGCCGAGATCGTGCTCTTCGAGGTCCTGGAAGAATGCTCGAAGCCCTGTCGAAACCTCTTCCCAGAGTCCCCTCTGGAGCGAGATCTCGTTGGTGTGCGTGTCCCAGCCCCCGGACGTTGTGTAAAAGACGCGAGTGCCGAGGTTCGCGAAATGGACCTGTGCGACGCCCTTGAGGGCCTTTGCAATCGAGTTGTCCGGGTACTCCACTGTCGACTCGTACATCTTGGGCGCCTGCTTGAGGATGTCGGCGCCCTTGAGCGCGTCCAAACCGGTCTTTCCCAGGTAGTCCATCACCATGCCGCTGCCGACGCCCGGCGTGTATATGCGACTGAAAGCGGCCAAGGCCTTCTCACGCTGCGCTGCGCCGGACATGCCGGTCAGGAGGCCATAGTCGTCCAGATCGCCGACCGAGGCTACGGGGACGCCCGGCGCCGCAAGGGCTCGAGGAAGTCCATTTCCGAAGTTAACGGCGGTCACAACGTTTGAGCCCGTCGGGTCCAACTGGCGAACGGCCTGGCCAAGCCAGCCTTCGTCACCGACCCGGTCCGGGGTCGCGGTGTGCCAGATGTCCATCGATCGGAAGTGCGACCGGCTGGGGGTCGGGTAGCCGATGCCGTGAATGATGGCGACGCGATCCTGGTCGTAGAGTTCTTTAAACGCGCCCATGCCGGGATTAAGGCCCAGACCGTTGTCCAGAGGAATCACGTCTTCCTCAGTGATCCTGATGCCGGAGCGCACGTCCTGATACATGGGGTCTTCCCATGGAACGATGCAGTTCAGGTAGTCGTTACCGCCCGAAAGCTGGACGATTACCAGCACCTTTTCTCTCTGCTCTGCCATCGTTTCCTCCATCTGGACGTTTGGGTCGCCGTATATGTCGGGGTTGTCCCGGCCATCCATAGCGACCGGACGCCATCGTAGCGCCATCGTCGGATTGGCGCATTAGTTTTTAGACAGTTTCAAATATCTGGAATCGGTGTCTGGCGGTCTCTAACACGAGTAACCGGTCATCACCATACGTGGTCACAGAAACCGGAACCCAGAAATAAGGCTCAGTGCGTGCCGAAACTTCGTAAAGTTCATCGACGTCCAACTTCGGGTACGGGTTGAACACCTCGCGAGCGATCTTCTCGTCCTTGTTGGCGTCGATGTATTCAGCCGCCCACGGAGACAAACCGGCTTCGCCGCGGACGATCGTCTGGAAATTCCATTCCTTGTCGAACACCTGCACGCGCTGGTTCTGCCAATCGGCGACGTAGATGAATCCGTCGTGATCCACGGCAACCGAAGAAGGCCGACTGAACTGGCCATCTCCCTCGCCAGAGTCGCCGTGTGCGTCGATGAACACGCCGTCGCTGGTAAACCGTTGAATCCTGTCGTTCCGCCAATCTGCGACGTAGATCGTCCCGTCCGGTGCGGTGGTGATGCCCCACGGGTAGTTGAACTGGCCGCTGGCCGATCCTTCCGAACCAAACGAATCGATATATTCGCCGTCTGCGGTGTACCGCTGGACGCGGTGATTCTTGTGGTCGACCACAAGCAAATTTCCGTCGGCGTCTATCGACAATCCGGAGGGTCCGTCGAACTCGCCCGGCCCGGAACCCGCGGTACCCCAGTGGCTCACGTAGTTGTTATCCAAGTCGAAAATAGTGATCCGTTGCATCTTTTCATCGGCCAAGAACAGGCGATCACTGGAGTCGATCGCGATGGCGGTACCCCATTGCATCTGACCGTCGGCAGTTCCGTATCCGGAAAACTCGCCGTGCCAGTGGTGGTCGATGTCGGTAACGCTGATGCCGGTTCCGTTAAGGGAACCCTGGCCGCTGCGACTCAGGACATAGATAAGTCCATCTTTTCGGACAGCGATGTCGACAGGAAAGTGGTAACCGCGACCACCCTGAGCGGCACCAAAGCCGTTGGTGTCGATGTACTTAAGTTGTTTTTGTGTTTCAGTCGTCATTGGATTACTCCGTGTGCCGTTTCGGACACGCCTACACAGATATCAGGCAAGCTGATACTCGCGGGTGGAAACGATCAACTGAAGCAGGGAAGTGATCTTGCCTGCTCCGTCCTCGGTCGCCGGATCGACATCACCTTGCTCACGCACAAACTCCACGAGGCCTTCCTGAGTGCCGTCTTCCACGCGGAGGCGTCCTACGAGATCCAGACAGTCTTCCACCAACGCTTCGGGATCGACGTTCCCTGACGGATGCCGGTCCGCAATGCGGCCGATTATGGCTTTAATGCCCCTCTTGTCCGGGTTGCCGATCGTATCGCTGGCGAAGTTGATCCGCTGGACCATAGAGCCTGTGCTGATCCAGTCATCTCCGCCCATCCAACCCTCAACACTTGTCGGTCCAAGAAGCTGCTGCCCCATGTAGTTGCAGGCAGCTGTTGCCTTGTAAACGTCGTCCGTCGGCCAGTCGAAATCGCCGGCCAGGCGCAATGTTCCAACCACCACCTCTGCCGGGCTCTTAATCCTTGCGAACCGTTTGGATTCAGACTTGAAGATGTCCGACTCAAACATCGCCCGCAGCATGGCGCCGATGCTGTAGTCGTTGGCGAAGTAGGCGTCCACCATCAACTGGATGGCCTCCGGGTCCTTCGGTCCTTCAAACGGCCATTGGGGGACGGGAAGTTCATCGGCCACGAAGTGGTGATACAGGTGGCGGGCAACGAACAGCGGAGTCGCCGGGTTCTTGCAGATGATGTCGATGACGTCTTCGCCCGTGAAATTTCCGGTCTCGCCGAGGAACGTCTTCTCGCCATCGTCGTGATCGGACTCGTCGTACTCAAACTGCCATGCGATGTAGCCGTACGGCCGCAGCGTGTTGTTCCGCATCTTCGTCGACATGTACGGCATGTTGGCGATCGTCCACCCCGTGAACGCCCGCGCGCACTCTTTAACGTCGTCTTCCGTGTAGTTGCCGACGCCCATTGCGAACAGCTCGAGAATTTCCCGGCCGTAGTTCTCGTTGATGTTGTCCTTGTGGTTGTCCTGGTTGTCCAGCCACAGGATCATCGCCGGGTCTTTGGACAGCTGGATGAGAAGATCACGGAAGCTACCAAGGCCGTACTTACGGAACATGTCGATCTGGCTGATCATTACCTTGCCCTGGATCACCTTCGTCTGTCCGGTCGCGAACACGCGGTGCCAGAACAGGGCGATCTTCTCTTCAAAGGGCGTCTTGGTGGTCACCAGCCGGTACATCCAGAACGAGCCGGATGACGGCGGAATGCGCAGATCGTTATGGTCTGCGTGATATCGGCGAATCAGGTCAACAGGCAGCGCGTCCGCATCGCCCGGGTTGAACAGCCGATCAAGCGTTCCCTCGTAGCCGAGGGCGCCAGCCTCTTCAAGCTCACCGGGGGTTGCTCCGAACCCGGTGCGGCGCAACAAATGCGCAATGAGATCAAGTTCGGTTCCGATATTCGTAGCGGTAGCCATGTGACAGCCTCCAGATGTTGCGCTGGATTGTACCGTGTACGCGAGAACCTTCAACCCAATAATGGGAATGAGGCTTGGGCGCGTACCTACGTGTACGAGAGCCGTTACTCGGACTAGACCTTTTCGTACACCTGGAACCGGTGTCGGCCGGTCTCAAGAATCAGGATTCGGGTGTCGTCGTACAACGCGATCGAGACTGGATCCCAGAAGTAGGGCTCTGTACGGGCAGAAACCTCGTGCGGGTCGTCCACATCAAGTTCTGGATACGGGTCGAACGTGGAGCGTGCTTCCTTCTCGTCCGCATTGGCGTCGATGTACTCGGCCGCCCATTTGGACAATTCGCCCGCGCCACGGATGCTCGTCTGGAAGTTCCAGTCCTTGTCGAACGCCTGGACCCGCTGGTTGCCCCAGTCGGCGACAAAGATGTTCCCGTCGGCATCAACAGCGACGTTTGCCGGCCGGTTGAACTGGCCTTCGCCGGCTCCCGTGGTGCCGAAGGCATCGATGAACTTGCCCTCGTGGGAGAAACGTTGGATTCGGTCATTGCGCCAGTCTGCGACGTAGATGTCACTATTTGGCGCGACCGTGACGCCCCAAGGGAAGCTGAACTCGCCATTTCCATCACCGGCGGAACCGAACGAATTCAGATACTTACCGTCCGGTGTGTAGCGCTGGATGCGCTGATTCTTGTCATCCACCACGAGAAGGTTTCCGTCACGGTCAAAAGCTATGCCAGACGGTCCGTCGAACTCGCCCTTGCCGGACCCCTCGGTCCCCCAGTGAGATTCGTAGTTGTGGTCGGCATCGAAGATGGTGATGCGGTGAAGCGCTTCGTCGGCCATGAACAGCCGGTCGCTGGCGTCGAAAGCGATCGCCGTCGCAGAGATGAACTGCCCGGGCGCGGTCCCGCGCCTGGAGATCTCTTCGAACCAGTTGTGGTCGATATCGGTGATTTTGATGCCGTTGCCGCCCTGGATCGCGTCGCCGCGGCTCAGGACATATATCCGGCCGTCACTTCGCACCGCGAGATCCACAGGGAGGTAGTACCCGCGCCCGCCCTGTGCTGCGCCGAATCCGTTTGTGTCGCGGTACTCGAGGCCAAGCCTGGCCCCAGTTTCGGTTGCCATAATTCAACTACTCCGTAACGACCCTGCCTGGCCCTGGATGGGATGAGGACTCGGCCTCAGGATTAGACCAACTGGTACTCGCGGGTCGAGACGATCAACTGAAGGACCGAAACGATCTTGTCCACTCCATCATCGGTGCGGGGGTCGATGTCGCCCTGTTCCCTTGCGTACGTGACGATCCCTTCCTTAGTTTCGTCCTCGACCCTGAGCGAACCGGCAAGTTCCAGGCACTCATCCACGAGCGCTTTGGGTGTTACAAGTCCTCGAGGGTGACGGTCAGAAATCTGATCGATGATCGATTTGATGCCCTTTTTGGTGGGATCACCGACCGTGGCGCTGGCGAAGTTGATCCGTTGCACCATCGATCCGGTGCTGATCCAGTCATCGCCGCCCATCCAGCCTTCAACGCTCACCGGGGCCAACAAAGCCTGCCCCATGAAGCCGCAGGCCGCGGTCGCCTTGAAGATATCGGCGGTCGGCCAGTCAAACCCGCCGGCAAGTCGCAGTGTGCCGACCACAAGCTCGACAGGGCTTTTGATGCGTGCGTACTGGGTGGCTTCTGACTTGAACATGTCGGACTCGAACACCGCGCGCAACATCGCACCGATGCTGTAGTCATTGGCAAAGTAGGCATCCACCATCAGCTCGATGGCTTCTGGATCCTTCGGACCTTCAAACGGCCACTGCGGAACCGGAAGCTCGTCGGCGATGAAGTGGTGGTAGAGGTGGCGGGCTATGAATCGCGGCGTTGCCGGGTTCTTGCAGATGATGTCGATGATGTCATCGCCGTTGAAGTTGCCGGTCTCGCCCAGGAACGTTTTTTCGCCATCGTCGTGATCGTCCGCGTCAAACTGGTACTGCCAGGCGACGTATCCGTACGGGCGCAGCGTGTTGTTGCGCATCTTGATGGACATGTACGGCATATTCGCGATTGTCCAGCCGGTGAAAGCCCGCGAGCATTCTTTTATGTCTTCCTCGGAATAGTTGCCGACGCCCATGGCGAACAGCTCGAGAATCTCACGGCCGTAGTTCTCGTTGATGTTGCCCTTGTGATTGTCCTGATTGTCCAGCCACAGGATCATCGCCGGGTTCTGGGAGAGTTGGACGAGAAGATCGCGGAAGCTGCCGAGGCCGAACTGCCGGAACATCTCGATCTGAGTGAGCATCACCTTGCCCTGGATCAACTTCGTCTGACCCGTGGCGAAGATGCGGTGCCAGAACAGCGCGATCTTCTCTTCGAATGGTGTTTTGGTGGTCGACATCCGGTACATCCAGACCGACCCCGATGACGGAGCGATCTGCGTGATGGACTGGTCCGGGTGATACCGACGGATGATGTCCTGGGGCATGGACTCCGGGTCGCCCGGGTTGAAGAGAAGGTCGAGCGTCCCCTGGTAACCGAGATCGCCGGCAGCCTGAAGCTCTTCCCACGTTGCGCCAAACCCTGCGCGTCGCAACAGATGGGCGATCAACTCGGTGTCGGTTCCGGATCTTGCGGCGGTAGTCAAGGTCAACGTCTCCCGGGCTTCACCCAAATGAGTTAGTGGGGTGGGCGGATTGTAACGGTTGACCGGGAAGCTTCAAACCCATGTCACCTCCGACGCGCATCGGGTGAAATGGTCACATTACTAGGGGCCTGTTCCGTTGCTTGAGTCAGATCTTAAGGCCGGATCGTAATCGGTGACCAGATCGGCTAGTTTCCGGCGGTGATATTTCGGATCACCAAGTGAGTGGTAAAGAGAACGCGAAAGCTGTGTGAAAAGCGCTAGGCCGTACTCCCGCATGACGCCCACGCCGGCGTGTACTTCATGCGCGTAGTTGGTCGCCTGAACGAACCCCTCGCTGGTGACAGCCTTCGCGAGATGCACCGAGATTTCTTGGTCCGGCCTGTGTGCGTCGATCTTCCACAACGCCTCGTAGGTGGTCCAGCGCGCTGAGTCAAGGTGGTTTACAAGTTGAACGATGTGGTTCTGGACATGCTGAAATCGACCGATCAGCTGTCCGAACTGAACTCGCTCACGGCTGTACTCAACAGACATGTCGTAAACGGCCTGGGAACC
>JAPYSM010000036.1:0-2134 GCA_029936485.1 Dehalococcoidia bacterium | reverse complement strand
ACTGAACTCGCTCACGGCTGTACTCAACAGACATGTCGTAAACGGCCTGGGAACCGCCAACTTTGAACGCGCAAAGGATCGGTGTGGAGTGCCGCAGCGCCGCCTCGAAACCGCTCAGCGCCGAGGCCGATCCTCCAAGCAGTGCGTCACCCGGGATGTCGACGTTATCGAAGGTCACTTCGCACTCTGTAGTGAGGAAGCCTTCGATCCGCCGAATAGATACGCCAGGAAGCGACGTGTCCACCATCAGGAAACCTATATCGGTGGGATTGTCGCCGGTACGGACCGCCGTGATCAGGTAGTCTGCCGTGATGGCGTCGTACACAAACAGTTTGGTGCCGTTCAGCCCGTAACTATTCCCACGACGCTCGATCTTCAGCTGAATCCCGTCAATTCCCCACGCCCAGTCCGGCTCTGTAATCGCGAGCGCAACTACGCTCTCGCCGCTGGCGATCTTCGGTAGATATTCCGACCTCTGGGGCGGGTCGCCGAGCGCGAGCAATGTGTGCGCTGCCAGTACGCCGGACGAGAAGAATGGACCCGGGACTGGCCCGTATCCAAGCGCCTCATACACGACCGCTGTGTCGGTGAGGCTGCTACCGGTCCCGCCGTACTCCTCCGGGATCACCATGCCGAGCCAGCCGATTTCGGCGGCCTTGCTCCAGGTGTCCCGTGAGTAACCTTCATCGGTCTGTACGAGCTCGATGATCGCCTCACGAGGGGACTCGTGGGTGATGAAGTCCTCGACTCCGGACTTCAGTAGCTGCTGCGTTTCTGTGAGGGAAAGATCCATGGATGTTGAAACTGGCTTTCTTCAGGCGGCTTGAGGCTGGGCGAAGTATCGAAAATAAGCGGGCATATGCCCGCTTATTCAGCCGTTTTGCCTGCCTTCTCCCGGACCTTCCTGCCGATGCCGATACGGCGGGCCATGATCACCTTCTGGATGTCGGCGGTCGCTCCCGGGTGGAGGTCGACGATGCTGGACTTCATGAAGGAGTCCAGCTGTCCGCCAGACGTGTCCCATCGGGGATCGTTGGTCAGAGCATAAGGGCCGACCAGCTCCATGATCGACTGCGCAGTCGCCAGGTGGGCCATTTTTCGGAAGTAAGAAGCCTGCGGGCCCTCGTAGGTCATCTCGATATGAGAGCGGTTCATCCAGAAGTTCCGGAGATCGAACAGTCGGGCGACCTCTGTCTTTATGAACACATCGGCAAGCCGGTCCCGGACATCGCTGTCCTCCAGAATCGGGGTCCCACCCTTCTTGAGGCCCATCGCGCGCTGTCGAGCACGGTCAAACCATCGGTTACGCCCGATCCGGCCGCCGGAGCCGTGTTCAAGCTCTAAGTGGGTGGTGGCAACCTTCCAGCCGTTGTTCACGCCGCCGACAAGGTTTGATGCGGGAACCCGAACGTTGTCAAAGAAGATCGTGTTCTTGTGCCCGCGCCCCGGTCCGCCGCCTTCGTCGCCCATCAACTCCATAGGCGTGATCGTGATACCGGGAGAATTCGCCGGTATCAGGAACCAGCTCAGGTTCTCGTGGCGTTTGCCATCAGGGTTGGTGCGGGTGATCGTCCAAAGATAGTCGGCCCCGTGCGTGCCGCCGACAAAGATCTTCTGGCCGTTCACGATGTAATCGTCGCCGTCCTGCACCGCCTCGGTCTGTGTCCCGGCGAGATCGGACCCAGCTTCTGGGCCGGTGAGCAACTGCCACGTAACGACCTCGCCTGTGAAGATAGGCGGCAGCATGCGGGCCTTCTGCTCGTCGGTACCCCACACGAGGATCGAAGCGCCCCCGAGAGTGCCCCCGGTGTCGTAGTAGGGCGGAATGCCGAGGTCGTACGTGTCGATCTCTTCGCCGATCACGATGGCGTCGTCAACCGATAACCCTCCGCCGCCGTACTCCACCGGCGCGGTCGGCCGGAGCCAGCCGCGTTTGCCCAACTGGCGTCCGAACTCACGGTACTTCGGGTAGTTCTCGTCAGAGTCGGAATCTCCCTGAATTACCGGGACGTGCTCTGCGAGCCATGAACGGACCTCCTCGCGAAAGGCTTCCTGTTCAGGCGTGTAGGCGGGCTCAAAATCCAAGTTTCACTCTCCATATGGCCGTGCGCAGACAGGGGAATCAAAGTAAGCG
>JAPYSM010000211.1 GCA_029936485.1 Dehalococcoidia bacterium | reverse complement strand
GCCGATCTGTTCGTGGAATCGATGCTGGCGAACGATGTCGACTACCTGTTCATCAACTCAGGAACTGACACATTCCCGATCCAGGAGAGCCTCGCCAAATACATCGACCGCGGCCAGACCGTCCCGGAGACCATCCTCTGTCTCGATGAAAAGATGGGCATGGCCGCCGCCCACGGATACTTCATGGTTTCCGGCAAGCCGCAGGTACTGCTCGTACACGTGGACGCCGGAACGCAGGCCGTTGGCGGTGCCGTCCACAACGCCCAGCGAGGACGTGCAGGAATCGTGTTCTGCGCCGGTCGTGCGCCTTACACTTTTGAGGGGGAGTTGCCGGGCGGAAAGAATATGAGCATCCACTGGATCCAGGAGCAGATAGACCAGGGCGGTGGTGTTCGTGGGTTCACGAAATGGGACTACGAAGTCAGGCGTCCGGAAAACCTTCAACAGATCATGCAGCGGGCGTTCCAGGTCGCGAGTACAGAACCGGCGGGGTTGGTTTATGTAACGCTGCCGCGCGAAGTCCTGATGGCGCCGATGGAAACGGCAACCATCCCGGCGGCGTCCCGACACTCCCGTGCGACAACACCCCAGGCGGACCCGGAAGTACTGTCTGAGGCGGCGTCCATACTTGCGGCCGCCCAGCGCCCGCTGATCATCACGGCGCAGTCTGGTCGGAACGAGAACGTGGTGCCCCACATGGCCGAGCTCGCCGAGTTGATCGGCGCGCCGGTGATCACGGAACGCGTCCGGCTCAGTTTCCCTAGCGACCATCCAATGGCCGCACCCGCCGCGCTGGAGGCCGACTACATCCGCAATGCCGACGTCATCCTCGTGGTCGATTCCGACATCCCGTGGATTCCAGCGAACGCCCGACCATCTCCGGACGCCGCCGTCATATGGATCGACCAGGACCCGGTCAAAGACTCCATCCCGCTCTGGACATTCCCGGCGGACATCCTTATGGAGGCGGACTCCTCCAAGGCGATCCCTGCATTGGTATTTGAGGTCCGGGAACAGATGACCCCAGCCCAGTCGCATGCCGCAGAAGAACGAGCGACTAGCACCGGGGCTACCCACGCTTCGATAGTTTCCAGACGAAGAGATCAGTCAGAAAGTCTCGCCACTGAGTTTCCGATCGTTCCCGACTGGCTCTCCTACTGCATCGGCCAGGTGATGGATGAAAATGACATCCTGCTAAACGAGACCGTGACCAACAGCGGTTCTGTCATTGCCAACATCCCACGTATAAAACCGGGGACAATGTACGGCAGCGGCGGCTCAAGCTTGGGCTGGGCGCTTGGCGCGGCGTTCGGGGCACGACTCGCGGCTCCCGACAGTAATGTTGTGTGTGCGGTGGGCGACGGTGCATTTGTGTATGGCTGCCCCACTTCGAGCATATGGGCAGCGCAGAAGTACAACGCTCCGTTCCTGACGGTGATCTACAACAACCAGATTCACAACGCTCCCCGTGTCAGCCTGCTAGGCGGCTACTCGGAAGGCGTCTCGGAACGCACCAGTAACTGGGTCGGCATGGAGATATACCCATCGCCCGACTACGCAAAGCTTGCAGAGTCTTGCGGTGCATACGGCGAGAAGGTGGAAGACCCGGCAGAAGTCATCCCGGCGCTAAAACGTGCATACGACGCGTTGGCCAACGGCCAGCCGGCCGTACTGGACGTGCGAATAGCGCGGCCGTCGGCATCCTGAGGAGCTTGCGATGAAGGTTCCCGCCGCTGGATGACGTCTGCACGTCGGACATACTCGCACTCTACCGACCAGGAAATTCTTGAATCAAGTTCAGGACAGGCTCTTCGCCTCGGCTCAGGATGACACAGAGTAGTAGCTCACATTGAGGGCCCATGGCCATTCCGCCAGATACAAGACGCGAAAAGGCCCGGGCGATTGTGCCCGGGCCTTTTTCTTTAAGCCTGCGTTAGCTCTCTGTAAAGCTGCGGGAGCCTGGTCGGCAACATCGTGATGTCCGACAGCACCTCGTAGCTCATGTCCTGCATCATCGTTTTCAGGTAGTCGTGCCCGTTCTTGTCCACGGTGAGACAGAACGGAGTCACGCCCTCCTTACGGGCCTCGTCGAAGGCGACACGAGTGTCGTGCACCGCGTACTCCTTCTCGACGCCCTCACGACTGTATCCGCGGTCCTGCGGCCTGCCGTCGGAGATCATGAACAGGATCCGTGATTTGGCATCCACCTGCGTCAACTTGCTGGTGGCGTGGCGAATCGCCGGTCCCATTCGGGTCGCGTGGAGCGGGGCGACTCGGTCGATCCGTTTCGGGATAGCCGGACTCCAGCGCTCCTCCATCTCCTTGATGACGTAGAACTCCACGTTCTCCCGGCCGTAGCCTGAGAAACCGTAAATTCCGTACATGTCGCCGGTCTGCTCAAGCGCGCTCGTCAGGAGAATGATGCCCTCCTTCTCGATGTCCACGATGCGTTTATAAGACCGTCTCAGCCCTTCCGCACGACGTGACCGCAGCCAGACCATGTACTCGACAGGATCGTCCGGCGCGCCCCAATCATCGGTCGGACGTTTGTTCTCGTCGATAGCCTCGGCGGTAGATGCGCTCATGTCCAGAAGGAAAGCAACAGCGACGTCACGCTCGACCTTGTTCCGACGCCAGAACACCTTGTCGCTAGGCGTCGTGCCGGTACGTCTATCGATGACCGACTCGATAACAGCATCAAGGTCAAACTCCTCGCCGTCCTCAAGCCGCTTCACCTTACGGAACATCTCCGGCATTACCAACTCAAACTGCCGATGGATCTCACGAACCAGCGCCGAGTGCTCGTTGAGCGTGTCCTGGTAAAACTGCGGCTCGCCCTCAGCCATCTCTTTTTCGTGAACGACACACCATTTCGGCTTGTAGTCGTTGGCGCGAAAGTCCCACTCCGGGTACACGAAGGTCTTCGGCTCTGTGGCTTCGAGAGGGC
>JAPYSM010000210.1 GCA_029936485.1 Dehalococcoidia bacterium | reverse complement strand
TCTTTATCCGGATCGACATCCATGCTGACGACGAAGACATATCGGGTCTTGAACGGCATTGCTGGCTCTTTCCTCGGTTCCTGTAATTCTGAATCGAGTTCAGGTTCCGTCGCTATTAATGTTGTCAGAGTCACTGTATATCGATTACGCCAGATTAGCGTCGTTAATAGGCCACCTGGATTTCCTGTGCGTCGTTCCTAGCGCGAGACTTGTCACATATGCCAGAACGACTTCAGAAAATTCTCTCCTCGGCGGGCGTCGCATCACGGCGTAAATCTGAGGAGATGATCGAACAGGGCCGCGTCGCAGTTAACGGGGTTACGGCGACCGTCGGAGATCAGGCGGAAACCGGCGTCGACGTAATCACCGTGGACGGCCGGTCGATCTCGGCTCAGCGCAAACGATACCTGGTGCTGAACAAGCCGCAGGGCCACGTCACGACGCTGGCCGACCCGCAGGGCAGGCCGACGGTTGCGGATCTGGTCGATGTCCCTGAGCGGTTGTTCCCGGTGGGTCGACTCGACTACGACACCGAGGGTTTGCTAATCCTGACAAATGATGGCGATTTCACGCAACGCATTACCCATCCAAGCTACGAGATCGAGAAAGTCTACGTGGCCCGTGTTGCAACCCCGATCGGTCTGCGTGCACTTGACCTGCTCAGGACGGGCGTGCAGTTGGAAGACGGCATGTCAGCGCCGGCCAAAGTCCAAATCGTGTATCGGGACCAGCGGACGGTCGAACTGACAATCCATGAGGGTCGAAACCGGATGGTCCGTCGGATGTTGGCTGCGGTTGGTTCTCCCGTCACAGGGTTGATCCGCACGCGAATCGGTCATTTAACACTGGGCGACCTTCCAACAGGCAAGTGGCGTGAGATGACGGCGGTCGAGGTAGCAGGATTGCAGGGCGAAGTCACAGCGCCGGGCAGATCGGCGCCAGCGACACGCCTGAGATCCACGAGATCACCGAGACCAGTTGGTCGAAGGAACGATGACCGCAGAGCCGGTTCAACAAATCGAGGCGCACGCAGCAGCCGTTAAAGACGATATCGAGTGGGCAGGCGGAGTAATTCTCTGGAGGGAGACCATAAATGACCATCATCCAGCGCAGGATTTTTTACGGGAAAGTCGGTTCAGCCGGTGAACTGGTGAACTGGGCGCACGACATGTACGAGGTGATCACGGTGCACAGCCCGGAAATACCCTTCCGAGTGTTGTCCGACTACCAGAGCGGCAGGACCGATCGAGTGGTCGTTGAGATTGAGATCGAAAGCATGGCCCATTTGGACGCCACGCTCGAAAAGACGATGGAAGATCCGGACACGCAGGTACGATTCGCGAGCGTGTTCGGCCGATTGAAGAACCTGATCGATCATGCCGAGGTGGAGCAGTGGACCATTAGTTAGGCGTGCCCGTTCGATCACGAGAACCCTGTAAAGGTCGTTCGCGTCAGCCTTAGGGGCCAAAATTTGGTGCCGAGGGCGGGATTTGAACCCGCACGCCCTATAAGGACAGCGGATTTTAAGTCCGCCGCGTCTGCCATTCCGCCACCCCGGCACATGATCCAGATTACGTTTGATTTAACCAAATGGCGATATCAAACGTTGCATCCAAAACCCTTTTGGCAGCCAGTATGACAGCCCCAAGGTTCACGACACTCGAAATATTGTCGCACTAACCCGTTCTGTTGCATCTCTTTGCAGTTCGAGGCAGCGCTTTCGTCGGGGTATTAACCTGCGCTGCTTTGCGATACTCGAATGGGATCTCTCAGACGCCCGAATCAGGGCATGTATTTTGTGCCATGCCTGCCTCTACTTCAGGCCCACGGCTCCAGTGAGTCGTCCCGGCCCATCCAGGCTAGTCGGGGTAGTCGCATTCCGGTTACCTGACCATCGGCGTTTGTTACCAACGCGATCTCTGGTTTCTGGAGCGCGGGCGTGTCAATCGCCAGGAAGAACGGGTCGGACTCGCTGGCAGGTAGGAGGCGGGCGCCGTTGCGGAATGCGCCTCTTCGGGAGCGCAGGATTAGCTCTCCGGATTCTTCCGTTATCTGGAGTCGGCCGTGCGTTCTTATGGGCCGGGAGTTGGTGAGCTTCCCGGGCGGCATCGAGTAAACACCGGGGGCTGCTGCGAGGACTTTCGGGTCGAGGACCACATCTCGTAACTCCGAAACAGGAGCACCAAGGACTGATCTTAAGATCTGGCTGTATACCTCGCCCGAGACCTCCAGCGAGCCGTTGATGTGCACCATCATTCCAAGGTTTCGGCCGCGGATGATCGTCAGATCAGTGTTCCAACCACCTGCGATTCCGCCTCCGTGCCCGAAGACGAACTCTCCGAACTGGTTGGAACGGAAGAACGAGAGGCCGAGGCTTCCCATTCGGTCGTCCGGGCACCACTGCGGCTTGAGCATCTCGGCAAACGTTTCCGGGCGCACGATGCCCGCTCCGTTGCGAAGCAGGGCCGAGGCGTATCGGGCCATGTCCGGGATGTTGGAGTGTACGGCACCGGCAGCACGCCCGTTCACGTATGCCCACTCTCCGCGGATGTTGTGGCCGTCGACCGTTTCGCCGGTGTTGTCCTGACCGAAAATCTCGAGCTGGTCCAGGTCCTCGTGGGTCGGCGCGTGATGGTAGCCCGTAGTGAGCCGCTTGCCCGGCCGATCGTAGTTGTCTGTGACGGTCATACCGAGCGGCTCGAAAATTCGACGTTCAAGCACCTCTTCGATGGTCACGCCTTCCGCGCGGGCGACGATCTCGCCGACGAGCATCCAACCGTGGTTTGCGTAGTGCCATTTCGTCCCGGGTTCGACATCTATCGTTATCCCGTCCGGGTACTTCTCAGGTATCGGTGGGATATCCGGGCCGTCCGACCACAGAACACTCAGGGGGTCAGCGATATCGGTCTCGGTGGGCGCTTCTCCGATACCACCGGTGTGCGTGAGCAGATGCCAGAGCTTCAGGGTATCGC
>JAPYSM010000209.1 GCA_029936485.1 Dehalococcoidia bacterium | reverse complement strand
CAAGGCCCAGGTCAACGATGTTGACCGGGATCTCCGGGTCGTAGACCTCTTTGAGGGCTTCGATCACTTCATCTTTGCTGAGCTCTTGCTCGGTGGTCATTTTGTTGTCCTAAAGCTTTGGCAACCGTACGGGTGAGGATCGTGCTGAACGATGCCATCAGTTTAGCAAGCACACGGGCTTCCAGCAATTATCGCGGCGCTGTTCGCGCTTATTCAGGATCCCTGTTGGAGCGCCGGACCTAGTTTTTAAGCCGCTCTTCCATGAGACCGACGCGATTTCCCTCCGTGCCTTTGATAAATATCATCCACAGCTCGTGCGTTTCGTATTCGTAGACCATGAGTGGTTCGAACACCAGATCAACGTTCTTCGCCTCCAGGTCGGAATACGCATCATCTACAGACTCAACCCTGTAATAAATCGACGAGCCGTTTGAAAATTCCTGACCGGCTTCCGGTTCGCCGATGAACAGGCGAACTCCGCCATGGCCGAAGAAGGCCATCCCACGGCCAGCACGAGGAACAGGAACTTGAATCCCAGGGCATCCCGGCAAAATTCAACAGTGCGATCGGCATCCTGCGCCGGAATCAAGACCTGGCCGATATGGCATCAATGAACGGACGTGGTCATACGCATGCTCTCCGCTAATCGGCGAAGTATGCGGCATGCAGGTGGGGAGATCGTTTTTAGTCCGCTGTTGCCATGACGGCCGACGTAGGTTGTATCTCCGGGGCAAGCTGCCGGTACCGGGGGATTCCGATCAAAACGGCCGAGGTCAAGCCAACCGCCATGGCCACCCACAGTGCGATGTCGTAAGAACCCTGGCTGTCGTAGATCTTTCCGGCAACCCATACACTCGTTGCGGCACCAAGCGGCATGACTCCGAAAATGGAGCCATACACAGTGCCCAGACGTTTCAGACCGAACTGGTCTGCGCTCACAGAACCCGTCAGCGAGATAACGGTCGTCCACGACGCCCCGATGATCATCACGCCGATCGTTGCCCCCCACAAAGAGCCTGCCAGCAGCAGGATTCCGTAGCCGATGCCCCTGAAGCTGTATGCCACGGCGAGTACATAACGAGTGTTGTAACGATCACCGAGGTTGCCGAAAGTCAGCGCCCCGATTACCCCGGTCACGCCAACGGTGGCGAGCGCACCCGCCGCTAGCACAGTGCCTGCGCCAAGTCCCTCGGTATAAGCAACAAAGTGGGCATTCACGAAGCCCATTGTGTAGCCTCAGGTGAAAAATCCGAACGATAACGCCCAGAAAATTGGCGTCTTTATCGCCTGCTTCAACGTCATGCCGTCGTCCGGCATCCACGCGCAGGCCACTCCGTTATCTGACTTCTGGGTTGATCGGGTGAGCTGGGCCAAATCGCGGTCGTCAACTTCCGGAACGAATTTCGATTTCAGTAGCCGGTATGAGATCGGGATGATCACTATCACCAGGATGGCGGCGAGTACGATGTACGCCGACCGCCAACCGCCCAGTGTTAGCACCACGGCGGACAGGGGGACGAGCGTTGTTTCGCCGACAGCCGAACCGCTACCTGCAAGGGAAAGCGCAAGACTTCGTCGTTTTGTGAAAACGGAACTGATCAGCTTCGTCATTGTGGCCGGCGATGAGAGCGTGAACCCGGATCCCATCAACAGGAATAGGGCGTAGAGCTGCCATATCTGCTGGATCTGCGACAGACCAAAAAGCGCTACACCGGCCATTCCCATGCCAAGCAACGCCATTTTGACCGGGTCATAACGGTCGGCAAGGTATCCCGCCACGGGGCGCAAAAACGCGGTCGCTAATCCTGCGATCGCTAATGCTCCAGACAGAGAGCCACGGGACCACCCGAACTCCTCGGTCATCGGGTTCAGGAACACGCCGAAAGAGAATCGACTGCCGGCGGCGCCGAACAACACTAACGCTGCGCCGATGACGATAAGCCAGCCCGAATAATGACCCCGCAGTCGGCCGATCAACATGCAGGATGGATCGCGGGAGAGGTGAAAGAACGAGGCGATCCATGATTAAACGTCATTGGATCAAATGATACAGACAGAAGGGCTGGATGGGGAGGGGTTTTTCAGTTGTTAGCAATACACCGTAGGGGCGAATGAATATTCGCCCACGCTAGTCTTCCGAGCACCCTCAAGAATCGGCCTCGGGCTCAGAATGACAAAGATTCGTTTTCGCCGCACAACACCCCACAACCGGCGCTAACCCACCCCTAGCCCGCGCCAGATGGGGTCCCGACCTCTGCGTCCACCATCACCTTGCGCAGATCAACGATCTGGTCCCGCAGCAGCGCCGCCTTCTCGAACTCCAGGTCCCTCGCCGCCGTTCGCATCTGCGCTTCTAGGTCACGAACCAGTCGCGCCAGGTCGTCCTTTGGCAGACTTTCAGCGGCCACGTACGGTGCCTTCGTCTCCGCGACCTGGCGGATGCGTTCCGTCATGTCCCGGACTTCCTTGATGATCGACGCCGGCTCGATGCCGTTTGCCTTGTTATGTGCGTCCTGCACAACACGTCGGCGCTCCGTCTCATCGATCGCCGTGCGCATCGAATCCGTCATCTTGTCGGCGTACATGATCACGTGGCCCAGCTCGTGGCGGGCGGCGCGGCCAACAGTCTGCACGAGCGACGTGTTCGAACGTAGATAGCCCTCTTTGTCGGCGTCCAGGATGGCGACGAGCGAGACTTCCGGCAGGTCGAGGCCCTCCCGCAGAAGGTTGATTCCCACGACCACGTCGTACACACCGAGCCGCAGGTCGCGAAGGATCGCCGTGCGCTCGAACGTGTCGATGTCTGAATGCAGATACTGCGTCCTGACACCCATCTCCAGAAGGTACTGAGAAAGTTCTTCCGCCATTCGCTTCGTCAACGTCGTCACGAGAACTCGCTGATGCTGATCGACCCGCTCCTTGATGTTGTAGATCAGGTCGTCGACCTGTCCAGCGGTCGGTTTCACCTCGATTGTGG
>JAPYSM010000208.1 GCA_029936485.1 Dehalococcoidia bacterium | reverse complement strand
AGTCCTTCAGGGTCTTCATGAAGTGATCCATGTCGTCCTTGAAGCCTTCAAGGTCCGTGAAAGCCTCGATCTTGTAGGCCGTGAAGTGGTGAGTCGCAGCGCCGCCAGATGCCTTGCCTTGCTCTGCCCGGCCTTTAACCACGAATCCAGGGCCGGTACCAGACAGCACGCCGCAAAGGATGTCGACCATGACCGATAGTCCGTACCCCTTGTGAGAGCCGAGCTCACGTGTGCCGCCTACCGGCAGCATGAACGACTTCTCGGGCACGTCCGTCTCTTCCATAATCGGGGTACCGTGCTCGTCGGCGATCCAGCCCGGCATCATCTTGACGCCAAGCCTCTTGGCAAGCGTCGCCTTGTTCCCCGCCACGCTACTCATCGCTGCGTCGAAAACAAATGGCGCTTCATTACGCGTCGGAGCAGCGAATCCAATCGGGTTCAGGCCGATCAACGGCTCCGAACTCCAGGTCGGAAGCACATTGATTCCGCCCACGGTCATCGCAACGCCGATCATGTCGTGCGGCAGCGCCATCATGGCGTGATACGCAGCAGCGCCGAAGTGTCGGCCGTTTCCCACGGCGACCGCGCCGATGCCCGTCTTCTCCGCTTTCTCGATAGCCATTTTCATCGCCAGTGGCCCGATCACGAGACCGTGCCCGGAGTCACTGTCGATTGTTGCCGTGGAAAGCGACTCCCGTACGACCTTCCAGTTGGGCCGAGGATTGATGTCGTCCGCAGCGAAACGTTCCATGTAAGACCGCATCATGTTCGACACACCATGCGTCTCGATCGCGCGCAGGTCAGCAAACACCAGGACGTCGGCAGATTGCGCCGAGTCCTCCGGTGACATCCCTACATGCTGGAACATGTCCTCGAGCGTCGCTCGCATGTTCTCCTGCGGGACGCGTATCGCGATGTCTTCCGGAACTCGGAACCGAGGCAGGACCATTTAAAACTCCAGTTACCAGCCCGCTCTGTGAGGCTCTCAAGTTTCCTGAGGTACTCGACGGGCAGGCGTATCACACTAATGCCGTTAATTATCAGCGGTACAGATCAGTCGGTCTAATTCCCCGCCTGATCTCGGTACTCGACAAACCTGTCGTTGATGAAGCTAATCCCGAATCCTAACGGGCTGCCGAGGTTCAGGAACTTGTACCCCCAGTCGACCTTTTGTCGGATCTCTTCAGGATCTCCCAGGGTGGTGCCAATAATCTTGCCACTGCCCTCGGCACGCTTCGGCATTTCTTCCATGATCTTCTGGACCTTCGGGTTCTGCATATCGGTCATTACACCGAGGGACGCAGACAGGTCCATCGGCCCGACGAGCAGTACGTCAAATCCGTCCAGAGCCAGGATGTCATCTACCTGGTTGTAGTGTTCTTCGGACTCAAGCTGGAGGATCAGAACCGTCTCATCGTTCGCCGAGTTGATGACGTCTATGAAGCTTTCGCCGGCCAGTGCAGGCCACGTCGGTGAGATACCGCGGTTGCCCAGCGGTGGGTATTTGGCGTATTGGATGGCCAACTTCGCTTCTTCAACGTTATTGATCTGCGGCACCATCACGGCGGAGGCACCGGCGTCGAACGCTTTCTTTATGTGCGTCGGATCGTTCCACGGCACTCGCACCATCGGGGCTATGCCCTGCTGGCGAAGAATGACCGGGATCATCTCCATGTCACGCGGGCCGAAAGGAGAGTGCTCCTGGTCGATCCATATAAAGTCGGCGGTACTGTCGAACGCGAGAGCGGCAGCGATACGAATGTCGTGGGTCGGGATGGCCGTGCCGAGCACGAGTTTGCCGTCCTGAATTTTCTGCTTTAGGGGATTCGGGTACATCGAAGTCCTCTGTTACGGCACCGCTGCAAATCAAATTTTGTGAATCTTAGGGAGGCGGACGAGCAGCACAAGGCGTCCACGGGAACGGGGGGTCACGCTACTCCATCGAGGGGCGATGTCAAGGTGTTTGGGCCATTTTCATGCGCCTTGGAATTGCGTCATTCAGACGCATCCACTATCCGATAGACACCGCCGTTCAACCCAGTCACATAAAGCTCCCCACTAAAACGCTAGGGATTCCGCAACCCGTGCATCGAGATCTTCACCAGACCGTCGTTCGATCGGCCGAACCAATTGGTCTTGGAAACGGTGTATGAATCGCCCTGTCGCGCCGACTGCCGAAGAATGCTCAAAACAGATCCCAGCAAGGCGCCCGAGTTCTGCCGTTTTCCGTTTGGATCTCCACCACTCCGCCCGGCGCCAGATGCTCTGGTGTCACCGGGTCTCCCGGGAACGCGGTCGCGGAAGTTGTGGTGAGCACTAATAGCAATCTTAGACCCACCAGAGCAAACATCCGGAGGCGCGTGGAACGGCCGCGCCAGACATCTAAGTCCGGCGCGGCCGTCCATGCGAACAAGGCCTATCTAGCCGAAGATAAGGTGCAAGGAGACTTGCCTACTTGACGGGGTCTGAACCTCTGAACATCGCGGGCTGTGGCATTCGCCCTACCGGCACCTCGATCAACACCGGACGGTCGAGCTGGATGGCGTCAGCGACGGCTTCACCAACCTTCTCCGCCTCGTCTACCTTCATGCCCTTGACGCCGTAAGCCTCAGCCATCTCGACAAAGTCCGGGTTGTGCAGCTCGGCGCCGTACGTCCCCCCCCACATGTTGTCCAGGTCACGGGACACGTTGCCGTATGCGTTGTCATTGAACACCACCACCACGGCGTTGATGTCGTGCTGTACGGCCGTCGCAAGCTCCTGCGAGGAGTACAGGAAACCACCGTCTCCAGAGGTGATCACAACCGGCTTGTCCGGCCGGGCGACCTTCACGCCGAGTCCCGTCGGGAAGGCATAACCAAGATTTCCCGAGTAGCTGGATGTAATGAAGCTACGTGGTCCGTAGGTTTTCCAGTGAGACCGGCTGTAGTAACCGACCTGCGTCATGCCACTAATGAAGAGCGTGTCGTCCGGCGTGTTGTCTCGGATGC
>JAPYSM010000207.1 GCA_029936485.1 Dehalococcoidia bacterium | reverse complement strand
GACGTGACCAGGGACGCCGATGCGACCATGGGACTCGGAAGCCGGGTGATCGGTGGCAATGTTTCCTACGCGTACCTCGCCAACTATCTCGGAGTGCGCTTCCTGACTTGGTCGGTCAACCTGCTGTTCCGCGCCCATCTGACTGACACGGCAACGGCCATGAAAATGTTGGACGGCAAGCACGCCCGGAACATGAATCTAAGATGCTCAGGATTCGATCTGGACTTTGAGCTGGTAACGAGCACTCTTCGACTTGGCGGGACGATTGTAGAAACACGGGTCGCTTACACGCCAAGGACCGTGCAGCAGGGTAAAAAATTGAGGGCTTATAGGGACGGGTTTACGGCAATCTCTGTCATATTACGAGACCGCTTTCGGGCAAAGCGGAAGTTCACCCGTTCTCACAAACTAGATACATCCGTCGTAGATCACGAACAATCCGATGACATCGATTAGTCCTAGGTTTAACCAGATCGGAGCGTCAAATACTGCGCGAGTGGTTTTGGTCCTGATTGTTTTTTCCCTTGTCATCCGACTGGTATATCTCTTCGCAGGGACAGGACTAAACGCCGAATTTCAGGGAGACGAGTTTGACTATCACACCTTCGCCGAGTCGCTGTCTGAGCGCGGTGAATGGGGTTCCGACTCGGCACGAGCCACACGTCCACCGGTAACTCCCTTCCTGATGTCTATTGTCTACCTCGTCACCGGTCCGGACCCGTCAGCGGCAAGGGTCATGGGTGTGGTTATCTCCTCATTCGTGCCGGGACTGATCTATATCGTCGGATTGCAATTTACGAAGAACCAGCGGGTCGCGTTATTAGCCGCCTTCGCATTTGCACTTTATCCGCCAGCGGTTTTCTATTCGCCCTTGATCCTCACCGAGAACGTCATCTCGTTGCTGGTTATTGGCGCACTAGGAACGTTTCTGTGGGGTTCTCAGAAGAAGACGACTGCGGCCGTCGTTATTACAGGCGTCCTCTGGGCGATTCTTGGCTTGAGCCGATCTGTATATATCCTGACGCCGTTCGCATTTCTCATAATCCAGCTACTGATAAGTCGTTTTCAGACTGATGACTGGTTTTGGAGCCGGAAAATGTGGGTCATTGGGTTCGGGGTGTTTGTACTAACGCTGAGTCCTTGGGTAATTCGTAACGCCATAGTTTTAGATGCGTTCGTGCCAACCACTACACGCTTCGGGCACCTGTTACTCATGACAAACGGGACACTGGACCATACAGACATAAAGTCCGGTCAATACTTCAAGAATCCAAAGCTATTCGCCGTAGATGGCACGGGCAAGAACGAAGTCGAAGTCGACGCGATCAAACGCGATCGCGCAATTGATGAAATAACGTCTAATTGGAGGAAGCTTCCGCAACCGATCTTCAATCGTGCCAAAAATTTCTGGACATTCCGCCCTAACCCTTATAACCCATCACGCACCAAAAACGATTCCATAATGTTTGTTATCTGGGTCCCGGTACTGGCCTTGTTCGCGGTTGGTCCATTCGTAAGATCTTGGAAACGACACTGGCCCGTGTTGGCCTTCGTTCTGCTCGCCTTCACGACTACGCTTCTCTTCTGGGGGACACCTAGGTTCAGATTCCCGGTCGACGCTCTATTGATTTTAGGGGCCGCCGCTGGATTCGTAGAATTGGCCAGATGGATGCTGTCCCGAACCGGCAAGATTCCGATTTTAAAACCCGCGCTCTGCTGGTTGTCCGCTGAAAAGGAAGCCGGTCACTGATTGCCGGCCGACCAGGTAACACAGGCCTGCTTCGCTAGCCCTTCTTGATCCCCAGTCGCTCGAATATCTGATCGAAACGTTGCGTCCATGTGTGATCGCGTACCGATCTCTCACGTGCAGCGGCGCGGATTCCCGCACGGACCCTGTCGCGCTTCTCGTCTGTGTAATAACGAATCTTATCGGACAGTTCTTCTACCGACGAGTAGTAAAGAACTTCCTTGTCTTCCTCAAAGAGGGGCTCAAAGGCTGGCACCCTGTACATCAAGTGACATGCCCCTGAGGACAACGCCTCAAAATCCCGTAGTCGCGACGCCACCAGAGCCTTCGATAAGAGATGGGTGTTACCGAGTTCGTTAAAGTCCAACGTCACCTTGCTGCGAGAGAACAGCCGAATCATGTCCGGAAACGAGAGCGGAGGGTTGGTGTGGGCATCGATACGACTCTGAATTTCCGCATCGTATCTAGTTCTCTTAAGGCGATTTAATACGGCCGCTCGCAACCACGCTCTACCCTGGCTGTGCGACATACTGCCCAACGTGTGACGGATGGCCGCCTTCAGGTTTAATCGCGGATGTTGCGGCCCACCGCTATTACCAGTGCCATCCGGCTCGGTCCACCATCCTCCTCCGAATATCTCGACATCGATCCCCGCACGGAATAGCTGCTCGATGTAGTAGATGCGCGATCCGTAACGCTGCCCGCAAAACGAGACTTCTACTTCCTCGCCGACATCGATCGGACGGTACACATGCGGGTTTGCCGCCACCGGCGCGTCGTACACGTTGGCGCCGAATGCGCGCACCTTCTCTACAGCTGGTGGATCAATGACCCAGTAGAGGTCAAAGGCCGGTGCGATCTGTTTCGCTCTGTGAGAAACCATCTGTGCGTCGTAGTGAACCCCGACAGTCGGGATCCCCATGTCGCTGATTCTCTTAACTGCGTCCGCTCCCATATCGTCGTCGAACATAGATGAGAAAAAGATACTTACCGGTTTCTGTTTATGTGCTTCGGCAACGCGATCGAGCAAATGCTGGTCAGCCCTGCCAGAGGATCCTGGATCGTCAGGTACATCCGGTGTGAGTGTTAGCAGTTCATGCCCGGCCCTGACAAGCTCATCCTCGTAATGGTGTTGCGTCCACTCCGAGCTATAGCCGTTTCGGCCCTGCGTATACGTAATGATTCGTGCCATTTTTAGCGTTCTACCGATTTGCCTTCTTCGTATCACTCAATCTCGGGAGCACATTACAAGGCTAATCCCGCTGCGCAACGC
>JAPYSM010000035.1 GCA_029936485.1 Dehalococcoidia bacterium | reverse complement strand
CGGGTTCAAGATCACGCTCAGACGACCTGTCGCCAATGGACAAGAGTTCGGGGATGTGGGCTCATACGAAGAGATCAACGGCGTCGTTAAATTCGCCGTCGATCCTGAACACCCGGCCAATGAGCGGATCGCAGACATAAAGTTAGCGCCTCGAAACGCCGACGGGCTAGTCGAGTTCGAATCTGACCTAGCGATCGTTGCCCCGATAGACCCGTCACGCGGAAACAATCGGATGCTGCTTGATGTTGTCAATCGCGGCAACCGCGTGTCGGTGCCGATGTTCAACCTCGGCGTCCGACCTCTTTTTGGGGGCGTCCATCCCGATGAACCCAACCCGGAGGTCGACCCTGGAAACGGCTTCCTGATGCGGCACGGCTACTCGATCATCTCCTGTGGATGGCAGAACGACCTGCCACCGTTCGAGGGGCTGATTGGCATGCGATCGCAGGACGCCGCCAACCTGGACGGCACGCCCATCACGGGCCGCATCTGGTCGCAACTCCAACGCGGCGTGGACGTCTCGAGCATGATGCTGTCCGACCGCGACCATCGGCCCTACCCGGCGGTCGATATGGAAGAACAAAGCGCCACCCTGACTGTTCGGGACATGCCGGACCTGGCGCCGGAGGCGATCGCTCGAGACCGCTGGAGGTTTGGTCGGATCGACAACTCCGGAAACTACATCGCCGATCCCAACTACGTGTCGATGGACGGCGGTTTTGAGAAAGGCCGGCTCTACCAAGTCGCTTACACCACGTCTGGAGCACGGGTACTAGGCCTCGGGTTCGCGGCTCTACGTGATTGCACGAGCTGGATTAAACACGGTCTCGAAAGCGCCGAAAATCCGCTGGCCGGGCATATCGAGCACGCCTTTTCATACGGTATATCGCAGACCGGCCGGCTGATGCGAACCTTCATATATGACGATTTGAACCAGGACGAAGAGGGACGCGAAGCGCTGGACGGCATCATCTCGAACGTGGCCGGAGGCATGCGGGGCGAGTTCAATCAGCGATTTGGTCAGAACTCCAAGGACCGCAACAATATGATGGTCCACATGTTCCCGTTCACAGATCAGCCGGAGACCGACCCCGAAACGGAAGAGACAGGGTCGTTAATGGGCCGTTTCGAGGCCCGTGGCTCCAGTGCCCGGGTGTTCTACACCAACTCGTCTGCGGAGTACCACCGCGGGGACGCATCCCTCCTACACACGGACCCAGACGGTAAGCGTGACGTGGAGCATGGAGAGAACGTACGGATCTACCACTTTGGAGGAACGCAGCACGGCCTTGGCGTGTGGCCTCCGACCGACCGAAACGACATGATGGGGGAGTCTGGCCAGAACTCGCTAAATCAGATTGACTACTCGCCGGCCCTGCGTGGAGCACTGGTGAATCTAGACCGCTGGGTCACCGAGGCCGTGCCCGCTCCGGCAAGCAGACATCCACGGCTGGACGATGGCACTGCCGTGCCACCGGAAGAGCTCGGCCCGATCTTCGCCCGAATCCCCGGCGCGCACGTCCCGGACCGTTACGCCCTGCCGCGCCGACTCGACTTCGGCGCCGACCAGGATCTGAACCAGACTCATACACTCCCGGCAATTCCGGGCAAGGCGTTTGGATCGCTGGTCTCTGCGGTGAACGCAGATGGCAACGAGATCGCCGGGATTCGGATGCCCGATGTCACGGTTCCGTTAGCCACGCACACCGGCTGGAACCTGCGCCATACCGACAACGGTGGGGAACGCCAGCTATTCGTCTTCATGGGCGCAACAATTCCGTTCGCTGCGACACTTGCAGCCCGAGAAGCGACAGATGATCCACGCCCCTCAATAGAAGAACGCTACCCGTCACGCGACGCGTACCTGTCGCAAATCCGTACCGCCGCAACAGTAGTAGCAGATGAAGGTTACATCCTGACCGAAGACATCGACGCTCTGGTCACCCACGCCGGAGATCGCTGGGACTACTACACGCACGGTCATGGCGGTTAAGGGGGAGATGTGTCCTCAACTACCGATATGGTTCACATGCATCGCCATCCATATCGGTAGGCCGCGATTGCGAAGTAACCACCGGCACTCCAATCTCCTTAGGTATCGGGGCGCCCGCCGGCCCGAATGTCTCGTACCTCGTTATCGTCGCCTTTTCCACTCGGTCACGCTTAGTACGTGAAAGGTCTGTTTAGGCGTACTCTGTGGTCGCAAATCGCAGCCAGTGCGTAACACCAGTTACATATAAGGAACGCTAAATGCCGGTAAATCGTTTCGATGTGAAGTTCAGTCGTCTCATTGCCGATGGAAAGTCCTGGGGAGAAGTCGGTGCCTATGAAGAGTTACGCGGCACGCTGCACTTCGATATCGACCCCGAACACTCGGCAAACGAGCGCATCACAGACGTGGAGCTGGCCCCCCGTAATGCAGACGGACGCGTTGAGTTCTCGGCGGATGTGTCGATCATCCTCCCGGTGGACCGCAGCAAGGCCAGTGGCAAGATGCTCCTAGACGTGGTGAATCGCGGGAATCGGGTCGCGCTCCCCAATTTCAACCGGGCTACACGCCCAAACATCAACCCTGACACGCCGATAGATGTCGAGGTCGATGCCGGAGACGGCTACCTTATGCGGCACGGCTATGTGGTCGTGGCATGTGGCTGGCAGAAAGACGCGCCGCCCTACCCAACCCTCATCACACTGAACAGCCCCGACGGTGTAGACCCGGACGGAAACCCGATCACCGGCAACATCTACTCCCAGCTCCAGTCGCCCGTCGACACCCACAACTTCCTGCTCTCGGATAAAGGCCATCGCGCATACCCAGCGGCAGACATGGACGAACCCCGAGCATCGATGGAAGTTCGGGATGAACCAGACGGAGATCCACAGCCAATCGCGCGGTCAGACTGGCGATTCGGCCGGATAGACAGCGACGGGAACTACGTGGCCGATCCCGACTACATCTGCTCGGAGACGATGTTCCAAAAGGGCCGCCTTTACCAGGTGACTTACAACACCGTCGGGGCACGAGTACTCGGTCTAAGCTTCACCGCCCTGCGGGATGTCACGTCATGGATCAAGCACGGGACACCCACTCTGGCGTCGCCCGTCCCCGGTGTAAAGCATGCTTACGCGTATGGGCGTTCCCAGACCGGGCGCTACCTCCGCACCTACGTCTACAACGACCTGAATCTAGACGAAAATGGGCGTGAAGCGCTGGACGGCGTTATCGCCAACGTGGCCGGCGGCATGCGTGGTGAGTTCAATCAACGTTTTGGCCAGAACTCCAAAGATCGCAACAATATGCTGACCCAGCTCTTCCCTTTCGCCAGCGCCCAGACAATCGACCCGGAGACGGAAGAGATTGGTTCACTCCACACCCGAATAGACGAGCGTCGCAGCAACATCAAGGTGTTCTACACGAACACGTCCGCCGAATACCACCGCGGCGACGCGTCACTGCTGCACACCGACCCGGACGGGATGCGGGACGTTGATCCGGGACCAAACACCCGGATTTACCACTTCACTGGCACGGAGCACGGTCTCGGTATGTGGCCGCCGACGGACATCGCCGCAGCAGGGGAGGAAGGCCAGGATCGATCCCAGAACCTGCGGAACATCATTGACTACGGACCGTTGCTGCGTGCCTGCCTTGCCAACATGGACGCATGGGTTGTCGATAGTGTCGAGCCACCGGCTAGCAGGCACCCGCGGATAGACGACGGCACAGCAGTTCCTACAGGGCAGCCAGCCACAGTTTTCAACAAGATCCCGGGCGCCAACTATCCTAGGCATCACGCCGATCCAAAGCGACGTGATTTTGGACTGCTGGAGTCACGGGAACAAGTGACTACCTTCCCTCCGCGCGAGGGCAAGGTTTTCGGGTCTCTCGTGTCCGCCGTGGACATCGACGGTAACGAGGTCGCCGGGGTGAAACTGCCGGAGGTCGCCGTGCCGATCGCGGCAACGACCGGCTGGACGCTTCGGCACCCCACAGTCGGCGGCGAGACTCAACTGCTGGTATTTGCCGGCGGAACCGTGCCATTTGCGCCTACTCAGGCACAACGTGAGTTGGTTGGAGACCCTCGCCTATCTATTGAGGAGCGGTATGCATCGAAAGATGTATACCTGGAGCGGGTGAGGGCCGCGGGCGAGGCGCTGGCGGAGGAGCGGTACCTGATCGAGGAGGATATCGAGGTGTCGGTATCGCAGGCATCAAAGTTCTGGGACTGGTTCGCTGACTGACATCCTTTGCAATTGTGTGACCGGAAGGGATAGACATATGGGTTACCAGCACACGCCACGAGGATTTTGACCGTAACCCTGACGATAGTCACGGTGACTGCTACCAGTGGCTTGAATAAGCCAACCACAGTTCAAGCGGGCCGCCCGGCACCTAACGAAATACGGGATCACAACATGCTGTTGCTGGGCCTCATTGCCAAATCAACCTAAGATAACCACTGCTAGCGAGGGAGTCCTATCGCCGTTCGCCGTGCTCCGACAACGGTCCATCGCAAGAGGCGATAACCATCATCGTATGGGATCGGCATGACAACAACGGATTCGGCGGACGTCCTCATCGTTGGCGGCGGGATAATCGGCTGCCTGACCTCGTACTACCTTTCGCAACGCGGGCTGAGTTCAATCGTGATCGAGGCGGACGGAATTGCGAGCGGCGCATCTGGCACGTCGGCCGGCTGGCTCACGCCTTACTCCCACAAGAACGACCCCGCGATGCTTGCCTTATCCCCCGCCACATTACGCCTGCATGCCGAACTCGCTGAAACGCTACCGGCGCTCACAGGCATCGACCACGGCTACCAACCCGATGCCTACTTGCGCTGCGCCGTCACGGAGGATGGCATTACAGAGTTGCTAGCTTTCCAATTCCAGCGCGCCTCTGAAAGCGTGGCGATGGAATGGCTGTCGGGCGAAGAGGCGCGTGCCATGAGCCCGTGGATAACGGCAAATATCATGGGCGCGCTCAGGAGCGACAACGAGCCGACGGTGGATTCCTACCGCCTCACCATGTCTGCATTTCAGGCAGCCGAGATGGGCGGTGCGCGCATGATTTTGGGAAGGGTGGTCGGGCTAATTAGTTCCGGCGATGGCATCGTCTCCGGGATACGAATGGAAAACGGATCAGAAGTCCATGGAGGTGCGGTTGTTCTGGCGATGGGCCCGTGGTCCGGTGCAGCTGCCGAGTGGCTGGATCACCCCGTGCCGATAACACCACAAAGAGGCGAATTGGTATACCTCGCTGCGGCCGGAGAAGGTGATGGCCCTGAGCTAGATATCGGGTTGAACATCGTCGGGGACGGCGTTTCGATCATCCCGAAGCGACTGAGCGACACCATCGTGGCCGCATCGAAAGAGTATGTCGGTTTCGACAGATCAACAACGACCGGCGCCCGTGATGAGTTGCTGATCAACGCCGCTCGATTGTCGAGCCGGATAGAGACGGCGAGCATCTCTGGCCAGACGGCCTGCCTGAGACCCATCTCGGCGGACGGCCGGGCATACGTGGGACTGGTCCCAGGTTGGGACGCCGTCTACCTGGCGACCGGGCACTCCGGTGAAGGTATCCACTACGGCCCGGTAACCGCTGACGCAATCGCCGAACTAATCTCCGACGGCAGATGTGAGCACGACATAGCGCCCCTTAGTCCGGCGCGAACGAGCACTACGAACGTATAATTCCGGCCTTCCGGCGCGCGGCAACACGCCAAAATCCCACCCCCTGAGAACCAGAGGATTCAGCATGGCTAACCACCCTCCTACTCCTGCCCCCACACTGAGCCAGGATCTGATCGACGGCCTTATGGCGATCAACTCGACCGCCGTTCTGGACGTACTCGCCAAGAACGGTTTCGCCCCCCATTACATGTACATGCCTAACATCAGGAACCTGACCCCGGGGCGTCGGCTTGTCGGCCGGGCGGTAACAGTGCGATTTGTGCCGTTCCGGGCGGATGTTGAGGCCAAAAAGCCTGCGGGCGAAGACTCGCCGGAGTACGCCGCATTTGAAGCAGCGGGGCCGGGCGACGTGATCGTTATGGAGTCGATGCGGGATAAGCGTATGTCTATCGGTGGCGACGTAAAGTTTCTGCGGCTCAAGCAGCGTGGTGTGGCCGGGCTGATATGCGACGGGGGCGTCCGGGACATGCACGTGGTCAAGGACTACGGACCTGCATTTTTTGGGTTGGATCAGACGTCGAACCTTGGAACGACGTTCGGATTTCCGTTCGAGACCAACGGTACGGTGGCGGTCGACGGCGTGCTGGTACAGCCGGGTGACTACCTACATGCAGACGATGACGGTGTGGTGGTGATCCCGAGAGAGGTGGCCTCCGATATCGCCAAAAAGGCGATAGAGTACGACGAGCTTGAGGAGTGGATACGCGCCCGGCTGGACACCGAAGGTCTGTCCCCTGGCAAGTACTACCCGCCCGACGAGAAGACCACAGCCGAGTTCAGGCAGTGGAAGGCCGAGCGGGGGTGACCAGACACCATCTATCTACATAGCGTGGTAATTGGAAGCAGCGCTCTTGCAGTTGGATGGACCAGCCGGAGTTAAGGGCTACAGCGCCTGCCTGAACCGGTCCCTAAGTTTCCTCGTGCTCGCCGAGTGTCAGTCGCGCCAACCACGCGCTCTCACCGCGTCTAGGATCGGGGTCGAATCCGCCGACCCATTCCTGGGCGATCCAGTGGGTTGTACGCGCCGCTACCGTGAAACGGTGAGCGCCTTCCAGAATCCGGAACTGCGCATCCAGTAACGTTCGCCTGCGGCCCGATGGGTCCAACTGAGTTGTCTGGAGTTCGATCAGCCCATCAAGTTCGTCGGACGAAAATCCCGTGGTGTTCCACATGCCCTTCGAATGGTGAACCGAGAACAGGTCGTCGCTGACGCCGTCCACGGGGGCTTGAGCGCCAACGAAAACCTGGTAATCGCCACCGATCCAAACATCATCGGCAAATTTCCGAGTGGTCACTTCACGTATCGTGCTCTCAAATCCCAGTATCGCCAGCGCGTCCGCAACCTTCCGGGCCTGAAGCAAATACAAATCCCCAAACTGGCCGACCGTTATCTCAATCGACCCGGTTGGCACGACGCCAGACTCCGACGATAGTTCGGCCGCCCGGTCCACATCGGCAAATCCGGTACGCATTGCGGCTTCGCTAAGCAACCATGCCGAGCGGGGCGCTGGAATCCCGAGAGTCACAACACCCTCTCCCCCCCACACCTCTTCAAGGTCACTCCATGGGTCCAGTGCCCTGAACACGGCCTGCCTGAATAATTGCGAGGTGAATGGAGATTTGTCCGTGTTGAAAGCGATCTCAGCTCCGGTTCCAAAGTTGCTGATCAATTTTGACGTAATCCCCGGGAAATTCTTCAGCGTCCTTGCTGTTTCTTCACCGGAAGCGTCAACGAAATCGAGCAACCCAACCCGAAATGCGGCGTTTCTTGTACTGGCCTGTGGAATGTACGAAATCTGTAGACCGTCGATGCCTGGAGTACCGGATTCGAAATAATCAGGATTCCGGTCGTACGCGGCGGTCTGCGATGTCGTATCTACCCAGATCCATGGCCCACTCCCGACATTCGGGCCGCGAAGCAGATCCCCGTGGATAGCCACCATTTCCGGTGCAACCATCCGCGTCCGACCATCCGCAAGGTTCAGTAGAAGATCAGCGTCAAGGCCACTGGGCACCAACTCTAGATCTAGAGTCCGATCATCGACCGCCGTGATCCCACCGATCCCGGTCAGTAGATCACCGTTGGGGTTTCCGGGGCCACGCTGTCGCTCCAGGCTGAACGCCACGTCAGATGCCACCAATCGGCGTCCGTTCAACGGGGCAATGTTCTGCCACATCACGTCTGAACGAAGCGTGATCCGCAACTTTTCCGAATCAACGAACTCCCAACTCTGGCAGATTTCGCACTCCACAAGGCTTGTAGAGTCGGCGTCAGCGTTCCTGAGCAGCCTGCTGTAGATCAGCCCGATCCCCCATGTGGAAAGGGCTGGCGACACCTCGCGATGGATATCAAAATGCGGCCCGGATTCCGGAACCGAGAACCGGAGGAATCCACCGCCTATATCTGTGGGTGGGAGGACCGGGGTTACGCTTATAGAAGGAAAAGCCGTCGCTGCGGGGGGCGAACCCACATCGCCGACCGGGGTCGCAGCAGGTGTTTCGGAAATGTTCAGGGGGGACAAGACGGTCACAACTGTAGCGATCGATGCGCCCGAGCCTAACGTATCGCCAGAAGAGCTACAGGCTACTGCCAGCATAAGCAGCGCTGTTAATAATGTGGGCGCGCACAATAGATGCCAAACGGGCCCGGTGCGTAAATCTGTCGTTAATGGCAAATTATTGTGTATAGAAGGCGGTACGATTGGTCGCTACCGATCAGTGTACGGAGCGTACCAATGCGTTGCCTCATCAACCAGTGGGGATCTGACGCAAAACACGAACGCTATGGTTGTCCGCAAAACGTGACATTCGGGTGAGAAGGAACGGGGAAATGACTTGTTCGTCGATCTTCATACGCATATCGATCAGTACAAGCCCGATGAACTACCGGGTATGTTTCAGCGCGCACGGGCGGTTGCAGTTGGTCCAATCATCGCGGCCGGTGTAACCGTTGAAAGCACGCGCCGGTGTCTCGAGTTAGCCGCTAAGTACGACAACGTGTTCGCCGGCGTGGGCGTCCACCCTTCTGATCTAACCGAAGATCTGGACAATGTTGCTCTTGATCAGTTGCGAAACATGGCCTCCGATGAACGGGTGGTCGTGATGAGCGAGGTCGGGCTAGATCATCAGGATCACTCACCGGACAGGGCTGTCCAGGAGCGCGCGTTCCGTGCCCAGCTCGACATTGCACATGAGGCCAGTCTTCCGGTTGTGTTCCACATGCGGTTTGCCACGGACGACATGATCCGTGTACTTACCGAGGAACGAATATCGGAACTCGGCGGGGCGGCACATTATTTCCAGGGCAGCCACGAAGAGGCCTCCGCTGTGATCGATCTCGGTTGCTACATTTCGCTGGCGAAGCCCCTGCTACGTCTACCGGAGTTGCAGGAAGTCGCACAGAATCTTCCACTTGAGTGGATCGTCCTCGAGACCGATTGTTATCCGCAGCCGTTTAAGGGAAAACGGGAGAAGTGGACGGAGCCTAGGGATGTACCAATCGTCGCTGCGAAACTGGCGGAACTGAAGGGCATCGGTGTTGCCGAGGTTATGGAAGCCACGACGGCGAATGTCCTGACGATGCTCGGGCCAAGGGCTGATCGGGTTTCGGCCGCCCTGTAATCAAGCCCATGCAAGGTATTACGAACGTATATTTCGTTTTCACGAAGCGTTTCCCCGCAATTCCCACTGCGTCTTACGCCAACTCGCTCGTATAATTCCATCTGTTTGCCGTAATAATCGGCGACGAAACCGAGAGGTGCGAACCATGCCTAACGCGTGTCAGACAGCTTTTAAAGAATGGGCTGTCACAATAGAAGCACTTGCGCGCGGTGAGCAAATCATCATCCTGCGAAAAGGCGGTATTCAGGAGCCAAACCTGCATTTTCAGATCGAGCACGACCGCTTCCTGTTCTTCCCCGGCTACCTGCATCAGGACGCGGAATCACTGAAACAGGACTACAGATCATGGTTAACGGATGAGGAAGACCAGTTTGATCCGTCCCAGGTCACATTCAGTCTTTACGCAGAGGTTACGGACGTGATCGAACTCGGGGTTGCAGACTCAGGAGATCCCGATGCCGCGGCGGCGGCACTTGAACCGTTTCACATCTGGGCACCTGGATTCGCCCTGAAACGTGTTCACTGGAAGCCGTTGCACCCGTTGAATGTTATCTTCCTTCGTTGCTACTCAATCGAGGAGCCGGTAACCATGCCGGTAACCCCGCAATACAGCGGATGCACCTCGTGGGTAGACCTCGATAGGAATGTTCCATTGGGCAAAATGACGCCCACCATCCAGGACGCTGATTACGAGCAGAGGGCATCGGAAATTAAAGACGCTCTCGTTAAGACCTACGCGATCACCTGAATCTCATTCGACGCACAGAACTACCCATGATTCCGAGATTAAAGGCCTTAAGAGGCCAAGAAAGGCCCACCGTTGAAATACCGGACTCTGGCCGGAACTGACCTCAAGCTTTCGACTATCGGCTTCGGTGTATGGAGTGTTTCCACCGGCTGGTGGGGACCTGTCGACAAAGAGGCCGGCGAAGTCCTTCTCAACAGGGCGTTCGATCTCGGCGTCACATTCTTCGACACCGCCGACACATACGGCGAGGGTTACGGCGAAGAGATCATGAACAACGCTCTCTCCTCGCATCGTCAGGAGATCGTGATCGGCAGTAAGTTCGGTTACGACCTCGATGCTCCCCGGGAGGGACACAAAGAACGGCCTCAAAAATGGGACCCTGAGTTCGTTGTAGAGGCCTGTAACCGTTCGCTCAAACGGCTGGGCACTGACTATATTGACTTCTACCAGGCCCACAACGCCCGCCTGTCCGCAATCGAACGAGACGACCTGTTCGACACTCTGGACGGGCTGGTGAAGGCCGGCAAAGTCAGGATCTACGGGATCGCTGTTGGCCCGGACATCGGATGGGTGGAAGAGGGTGAGTTCACGATCCAGAAACGGCACGTCCCGGCGCAGATCATCTACAACGTCTTTGAGCAGGAACCCGGACGCAGGTTCATAGAAGTCGCAGTCGAAGAGGGTGTCGGCGTAGTCAGCCGCGTACCGCACGCATCAGGACTTCTGGACGGGACATACACACGGGACAAGCCGATTGAGTTTGACCCCAGTGACCACCGAACTTATCGGAAGAAGCAGTGGTTGGAGAAAGGCCTCAACAAGCTGGACGAAATCCAGTTCCTGTTCGAGAACAGCGACGGAACGGTCGCCCAGGCCGCGCTCCAGTTCGTCTTGAAGCCTGAGATAGTGGCGTCAGTGTTGCCGACTATGACAAGCATTGAGCAGCTTGAAGAATTCCTCGGTGCGGCCGATCTCGCCGACATTCCGGACGAGGAGAACACCAGGCTCGCGAATCTGTACGACGACAACTTCGGCCAGGGCCCACACGACCCGATCAAGTCCAGCCTTACCGAGTCTGGCTATCGTGACTAACCCCAGATGGCGGATTATTGGGTTGGCGCCGGAATTTGATGAGGATGGCCTTGTATTCTCGTACTGTCGACGGGCCGTATCTGGTCGGCATTCGGGTTTGTGTAGAGCGGATTTCTACATCTACCGATTCCGCACCGCACCCCTAATCTTGCGTCGCCAAAGCCTGCTGCTCTGATTCATCATGAATGCGCCGGCCGCGGCGGCCACGGCGGCCTCTGCCACGGCGTCGGGTTTGTTTGTTTGCTAAGCTCGCCCGCTTCAACTCTTCCTCAAGCATCGTGAAATCCCGCTGGGGGATGATGTGAAGCGTCCCGACAAGCGCCAGAGGCCACATCTCCGGCGGCCACTTTCGAACGTATTCAAGCCGTGGACCAATCTGCATTGCGTCAACCCAGCTCTCTTCCTGAACCACCACATCAGCCCGCATCTCGACTCGGTGCGGGAAATCTTCCGCTCCCCGATGCGACTTCCAGATCCGTTCGTGATTCTCGAAGTGGTTGGATGTGAGTGTCGTGGAGGCCGCAAATGCTCTCCGATCAGAGATGTAGAAGATCATGCGATCCTCTTCGGCCATACGCACCGCCTTCCGGCGCTCCTTAGTGTCCACACCCTGAACGCTGAAACCAAGATCACTGGTGGCCTGGAAGTTTTCTTCTGTCGAGGAGAGCAGCCAGTACGTCTTGCCCATACGTCTCCACTTGAGGCGAAGATTTGATCAGCCGGAATCGGCCAACGCACCGGCAATCGTAGCACTCGTCGAAGGACATGCCACGCACCAGGTCAACTCGCACACTGTGCCCCAATCTCCGGGAACAGCCATAATTCAGAGCATCATGGACGAACAACTAAGCTGTGATCCGACCAACGATCCAAAGACGCTCCCGCCACTCACAGATCAAGAAGCGCGTCGTTATCGGAAATTCAAACGTTTCGCGTCGATCGTCAGCCTGGTCGTGACGATCGGATTGCTGTTGGCTGTAACACTCACTCCCGCAAACACATGGCTGCGAGACTTGGTGGAACAGTTCACCTTGAACGCCTCTTTCGGTGCGGCCATTGTCTTCATACATCTCTACATCGCCTTCCAGATCCTGACCTTCCTGCCACACGTCTACAACAGCCTTTTCCTGGAGCGCAGGGCAGGGACATCTGTACAGCTCTTCGGATCGTGGTTCAAGGACTGGGTGAAGTCCCTCGCCCTGGGACTAACGTTTGGTGTCGCGGGTGCCGCCTCCGTATACGGACTGATCGATGCGTTCCCGGACACCTGGTGGTTGATCGCAGGCACCGTTGTGACAGTTTTCGTCGTGCTGCTGACGAATCTCGCCCCGGTGCTGCTGATGCCGCTCTTCAACAAATTCGACCCGCTGCCAGAAGGCCCGATCAGAGATCGGCTCTTGGGACTCTGTGACAGAGTCGGTGTACGCACCGTAAGAGCCTCTGTGTGGAAGCTGTCGGAAAAATCGACCAGATCCAATGCCGCGGTTGTTGGGTGGGGCAACACGCGCAGGGTGATCGTGTCAGACACGATGCTTGACACTTACGAACCTGACGAGATTGAGGCGGTGCTCGCCCACGAGCTTGGCCATCACGTAAGTGGGGACATCAGAAATTCCATACTGGTCCAGACGCCTATCACGTTCGTCAGCTTTCTCGCCATTCACATCTTGCTCGGCTGGCTCGATGACCCGATCGACCTCACGGGACGTGGTGACCTCGCGGGGATGCCGGCGCTTGCCCTCATCCTGATCAGCGTGTCGTTGATCGCGCTACCCCTGATAAACACCTACTCCCGATGGCGGGAGGCAGCAGCGGACCGGTTTGCGCTGGACACGATAGATCAGCCCGACAGTTTCATACAGGCGATGGAGAAGCTGGCCGAACAGAACCTGGCGGATCGCAGCCCTAACCGCTTGATAGAGATCGTCTTTCACTCACATCCACCCATAGACAAACGTATTGCTACTGCCGGCACTCGTTCTGGTTCATCACCCATTCCGGATACTGCAGAATCATGATCGTCCGGGCGCCACACCGTTGGATGTTGGGCGCCAAATTCGCGACCTGTTTTCTAATGCTCGTCCCCGGATGGATCGCCATCTGGACTACTACCGGATACCTGAACCCACTCGCCTTCACATTTCTGTGGACCGGTGCAGCGCTGCTCATGTGGATTGCCGCAGACAACTACCCGGGCGTACGGCGCCATATAGCGCTCGCGGCCGTATCGATCCCCCTCTGGTGGTACTTCGAGGCGATTAATGGGCGTACCGCCAACTGGCAGTACATTGGACGTGATCGGTACGATGACTTCGCTTACGCAGTGTTCGCCTCGATTTCGTTTGCGACCGTGGTGCCCGCTTTAGCCGCAGCGACGGCAATGATCGGACGATTCACCAACGGGCTTTCAGAGCGTGTTTCAAGTCCCGATCGACGCGACGGTTGCAGCGGGTTTGCGATCTTACTGATTGGGTCTGGGATCGTATGTAACGCAGCGACTCTGATGGCACCCAGCGTCTTCTACCCACTTGTCTGGATCGCGCCGTTCCTTCTTTTTGACGGGCTTGTCATCGCTGCTGGTGGACACTCACTCGTTATGGAGTTGTCGAAGGGCATCTGGAGACGTGCCGCCGTGATCGCTGGGTCAGGATTGCTCTGCGGCGGGCTGTGGGAGTTCTGGAACTTCTGGGCGTTCCCGAAATGGACTTATGACATCCCATTACTGGACTTCGTACCGGTATTCGAATTGCCGATCCTGGGTTACGGCGGCTACATCCCGTTTGCATGGAGTGTGGTGCAACTCGTCGCGCTGGTGGATATCGCTGCGAGAAAATTCCACGACCGAATGCTCGCATTTCAGGGGTGAAAATTACCGCTCTGGCTGTTCCACGAGTGCCGTCTCCCAGCGCAGGTAGTTGATCATGTCTCCGTAACTGCGATTGGTACCAGCCGGTAGCACGTCAAGCGGCGCCGACATCACACCGCTCAGGCCCTTTTCTGATGATCGACCCTCAGAGCGCCATGACTCCATGCCACCTTTAAGCCATACAACATCTTGATAACCCATCTCAGAAAGCGTCGCCGCAGCCAGCGCAGCACCGTCCCCGCCGTCTTCGCAGGTAACAGCCACCGGCGCGCTGAGACCCGGAATCGTCGGGCCAACCTCGTCCTCGAGAACCCCACGAGATACCCATGAAGCGTCTGGCACATGACCTTCCGCGAACTCAGTGCTCGTTCCAACAAACAGGACCGTGCGAGATAAATCGGAGGCCAGGTTTCCGACCGAAATTTCACGATTTCTGGAGAGCGCCGCATCAAGGCCCAGCACCGTTTCCACGTCTGATCCAGACTCCTCAGCGTCGCCCACCAGATCAAAACCAGCGTGCGTCCAGGCCACTGTGCCGCCATCTAGCGCGTACACTTTGCTTTTGCCCATCTGCCGATACCAGGATCCAGTGATCGCAGCCCGGGTAACTCCGTCACATATGAATACGACCGGTGCGTTGTGTACCACTGCAGTAGCATCAGCAGTCTGAACCGCCTGACCACCGGGCATCCATGAGCTGCCGGGAATGTGCCCCGCCCGAAAGTCGTCTCTCAGGCGCACGTCCACCACGTAGACCGTCTCCTCGCCCTGCTCACCAATCAACTCCCGGAGCTCGGTTACATCAATGAGTTGCACACCGTCTTCATCGGCCACGCGGCGTGCGAAACGCTCGGCCTCAGACGCGCCCTCGGTCGACGGTTCCGGCAAACCCGTTCGATCTGCGTTCGCCTCAAGTTCATACCCAGCCAGTCCCCAACCCGCCGTTCCGTTCTCCAGTCCATAAAGATCCTCGACCCCCATCCTCTGAAGAAGTCGGGTACCGATGATGCTGCGTGTCCGGCCGGCGCAATTCACGATCACCGTCGCGTCGTCCGGCGCCTCGGCACGTATGTCCGCGATTCGAAGCGCCAGTTCTCCGCCGGGCACGCTTCGACCGCCAGGTATGCAGAGGCGCTGGAACTCTTCAGGAGTACGCGTGTCCAAAATTACAAGTTTGTCGCCGCGCTCAATCCGATCATGCAACTCATCCGCTGAAATAGTCGGCACATCGTGCTCCAGTTCGATCTCCTCGCCGAAAGTCTTGCTCGGAACATTCACGCCCCACTCTGTTGGCCGTCCATCGGCCGCCCATCGGTTGACGCCGCCTTTGAGTACGGATACATCGGTGTAACCGCCCTGAACAAGGGTAAGCGCGGCGCGCGCAGCGTTACGACCGTTCTCATCGCACAGAACCACCTGAACGCCCTTATACGGCAATGCCCGACATACCTCGAACTCAAGCCGGCGTCGCGGGATCAGGCTCGCGCCCGGTATGTGGGCGGCGTTGTACTCCATGGGCTCTCGTACATCGATCAGAGCGAACGGCGCGTCTCCGTCCAACAACGCCGAAAGCTGTTCTCCAGTGACCTCACCCGGCATTCAATTCACCCTCCAGTTAAACCAGGCACTGCCTGCCTGTTAACAGTTGTCCCAGCGCGTCGTCGAGAAGTTCTTCACGGCCCCGGTCTCGATGTTGTACATACACCGATCTAGACCCTTCAAATCCTTTCCGTAGACATGAATCTCAACGGTCGGCCGATCAGATGTGTTGTCCATCTGGTGGATCTCATCCACATCCGGGATCAGCAGCGAAACCTCTCCCGGCTTCACAAGCGTTCTTCGATCAACCTCCAGGACGGCGAAATCATCCCGGTCACCATTGTCTTTACGATTGAAGCGCGTCTCGGTAATACCGTTATTCATTACGCCGATCATTCCCCAAGTTTTGTGATCATGCGCCGAGATGTGGTCGCCCGGGCCCCACACAACGCTTGTGATCGCCAAACCTTCTCCCCGATGGAGGATATAAGAGCCGTGGTTGGCGGAACGACCCCGTGATCCTGCCGGTACGCGGAACTCCTCGGGCACCGCATCAGGGTTGTTGACGAGTCGCTCCAGGTAAGAGGAACCGAGATCGAACAGCCGTTCCTGATCTGGTTGGCCATCCACAAGGACCGTCATGTCGTGGACAAATTCATCGAAGGCATACGTGGTCGTGGTCATCGATAACCTCCCGGGTGCGATAACGATGTGCTGCCAATGTAACGGAAGTTCAGCCGAGAGGGGATCAGGTACCAGAGAAGGTATTTTGAGATTGATCGTTGATAAGTAAGTTAACGCTTACGTAAGTCTCTACCTCACTACCGGCATGGACACCGCACTTAACGCCCTCGCGGAGCCATCCTAAACATTGTTCGAGGTGACGAAAAGCCCGGTGGCGTGGTTGAACGCGGCCCGCACACCCACATCGCAGGCTCCACTGATCGTTTGGACGACGTTGTTCGCTGATAATCGGTTCGCGTTATCTGGCCTGGCAGGGAACCAGCAGATCGTAATATCCTCTCCCCTGCAACACCCAACGCCGGTGCACGGCAACAGAGGGGAGACACGCGTATGAGCTCGTCGGGATCGATTCGAGAGGCCGTAGTCGCCACCGCATATCTCGCAGATGAGATTTCGTCGGACAACGGGTCCGCGCCCACGCCATGCGATCAGTTCAACCTCCACGAGCTTGTAAGCCACATGGCAGGCGTGTTCGCTATGTCCGCGGCGGCAGCAACGAAGAGTGGCCCGACGGTTGGACCTGTCCGACAGGCGTTTCCTGACGATGCACTCACAGAATTGGGCGCAAATTTAGTGATTGCATGGGCTACACCTGATGCGTTCGAAGGCCGGACCCACCTGGGAGATCGCGAAATGTCGGCGTTCATCGCCGGTCACATCACCCTGTTCGAAATCCTCGTCCACGGCTGGGATCTGGCGATGGCCACCGGTCAACAGTTGGAACTGTCCAGAGAACTGGCCGATGCCAGCCTTGTTACCGCTCAACGACTCTGTACCCAGCCGGCGAGGAATACCGGCGCATTTGGGATTGAGATCATCGCTGCGTCGCAATCCGGGCCATTTGACCGTGCCCTCGCGCTCGCGGGTCGAGATCCAAACTGGTCCGCCTGACTACGCGTCTTCGTTAGTTAGCTCTCCGGACGGAACCGAACACCCATACCTCCGGACGGCGGTAATTCGCCCACCGTAGACCGGACTATCGCCAGACGACACCCCGAGCGAGCGCACACAATGGTTTCGGCAAGCGGTCAAAGCAGAACGCCCCACTGGGGGCCGAATGATTGCCCGTTAGAGCACCGCGGCGGTCCAAATAATGCCCCCCTTGGGGGGTCTGGCACAATAGGAAGACTTGTAAGTATTTTCAGCCCCTTTTTCTCAGGGCATCCGAATGTCTCTCGATCAGGCTCCGCCGCCACTCAAGCCGCTCGACGCGCCCATCACGTTCGTCGTCTGGTACGACTACATATGACCCTGGTGCTACATCGGGCTGGCACGGCTCGACAGACTGGCTGCCGAGTTCAACATCGAGTTCGATTACCGCGCGTTTATGCTCCATCCGGAGATCCCGCCCGAGGGCAAGATTCGTGAGCCCCGACCGGGCGAGGGTAAGGGCGAGGGCGAGAGCGAATTAAGCCCGCGTATCGCGGCGCTGGCTGAGGAAGA
>JAPYSM010000034.1 GCA_029936485.1 Dehalococcoidia bacterium | reverse complement strand
AGTTAATGTCAGAAGACGCAGCGACGACCCCTCAGGAAGCACTCGAAAAGGCGGTGGCAGACAGCCGCCGAGTCTCGATGACGGGCGACATCGAGGTCGCTACGTATCTGGAGATCGCACAGGGCGAGCGGGTCCGTGGCGGACACCCGTATCAGGACAGTACAGAGCCTGAGACGGTCGTCATCATGGACTTTGGGTCGCAGTACTCCCACCTAATAGCGCGTCGCGTACGTGAGGCGAACGTATTCTGTGAAATCGTTCCGCACTCCGCAAAAGGCAGCGTGCTTGAAAACAAGAACGTCGTCGGAATCATCCTCTCAGGCGGTCCCAACAGCGTCTACGAAGATGATGCGCCGCTAACTCCAGGCTGGGTGTTCGACGCGGAAGTGCCCATCCTCGGCATCTGCTACGGCATGCAAGCGCTCGCCCACCAACTGGGCGGCAAGGTGACTGCGGGTTTGCAGCAGGAGTACGGATACGCCGTCATCCATCGGAACGACCAGACGACCGACCTCCTTGAAGGCCTGGACGAAGCATCTCCAGTCTGGATGAGCCACGGGGACCGAATCGAAACGCTCCCGCCTGGATTCAAATCACTTGCTTACTCAGAAAATTCCCCGGTCGCGGCGATAGGAAATGACGCAGGAATTTTCGGTATTCAGTTCCACCCGGAAGTGGCACACACGCCGCAGGGTGCAATGCTCCTCAGTAACTTCGTCCACAAGATCTGTGGAGCCAAAGGTGACTGGACGCCGGGACACTTCGTCACCGAGGCGATCGAGCGCATCAAGCAACAGGTCGGTGACGGCAACGTGATCTGCGCGCTCTCTGGCGGCGTGGACTCGGCTGTGGCAGCGGTACTCCTGCACCGTGCGATTGGCGCCAATCTAACCTGCATATTCGTCAATAACGGACTGCTGCGTCGGGAAGAGGCCGAGCGTGTCCAAGCGGTGTTCAGCCGCACGCTTGGCCTGAAACTGCGCTACATAGACGCAACAGAGCGATTCCTCTCGGCGCTTGCAGGAGTCACCGACCCTGAAGAGAAGCGAAAAATCATCGGCCGGGAGTTCATCGGCGTCTTCGAGGAAGAAGCCGATGAACTTGGTGAGATCGACTTCCTGGCACAGGGAACGCTCTATCCCGACGTGATCGAGAGCACGAGCTCAGAAACCAAAGCTGCGCACGTCATTAAGTCTCATCACAACGTTGGTGGATTGCCTGACCACATGAACCTGAAGTTGGTAGAGCCTCTCAGATACCTGTTCAAGGACGAAGTCAGACTCGCCGGCGCAGAGCTGGGAATTTCTCCCGAGGTCCTGAACAGGCAACCCTTCCCGGGTCCGGGCCTCGCTATCAGGGTGATCGGCGACATCACGTTCGAGAAGCTTGAGACGCTCCGTGCCGCCGACTGGATCGTAATGGACGAGATCAAGAACGACGGCCTTTACGAACAATTATGGCAATCGTTCGCAGTGCTCACGGACACCAGGACCGTCGGCGTAATGGGCGACCGGCGCACCTACAGTTACGTTGTGGCGATACGCGCAGTAACCAGTGAAGACGCTATGACGGCAGACTGGGCCAAGTTGCCGTACGACACGCTGGACCGCATCTCGAACCGAATCGTGAACGAAGTCTCCCAGGTGAATCGCGTCGTCCTCGATATAACCAGCAAACCCCCGGGCACGATCGAGTGGGAATAGTGGCAAGACAGGTGTCACGACGTTGAAGGTTCTGCTGGTCGGCTCTGGCGGGCGTGAACACGCGATGGCGGCTGCCCTGAGCAGAAGTCCGCTATTGGACCAACTTCTGATTGTACCTGGCAACGCAGGAACAGCCTCGCTGGGTGAGAACGTCCTTTTGTCGATCAGTGATGTCCCAGGAATCGTGTCCCTTGCCGAGGACCGGAGCATCGATCTCGTAATCGTCGGACCGGAAGCGCCACTTGCAGAAGGCCTGGCTGACGAGCTTAAAGTCGCCGGCATACCGGTATTCGGGCCATCTCAATCTGCCGCCCGCATCGAGTCCTCAAAAAGTTGGGCAAAGGAGCTCATGGCGCGCCACGGTGTTCCCACCGCCAAATTCGCGACATTTCACAACGTGCAGGAATCGCTCCAGCACATTCACGCTCTGAACGAAGGGCCGATTGTCGTGAAGGCAGACGGCCTCGCCGCGGGCAAGGGTGTAATCATTGCCGGGTCTCGCAAGGAAGCAAGCAAGGTAGTGACAGACATGATGCATGGAGGGTTGTTCGGAGACGCCGGCGCCACCGTGGTGATCGAAGAGTGCATGGAGGGACCGGAGGTCAGTGTCTTCGCATTCGTGGATGGGAAAACGGTTTCAAACGAGGTCTCGGCCTGCGATTACAAACGCGCATATGACGGAGACATCGGCCCCAATACCGGCGGAATGGGCGCGTACACCCCGCCCGAGTTCTGGACACCGGAGCTAGCGATGCAAATCCGGGTGGAGATACTCGATCCGATAGCAACCGCTATGGATGCCGAGGGGGCCTCGTTCACAGGAACCCTTTACGCCGGATTGATGCTGACCGAGTCAGGACCACGCGTGATCGAGTTCAACTGCCGCTTTGGTGATCCCGAAGCGCAAGTCGTACTATCCCGGCTTGAAACAGACCTGCTGGAAATCGCACTGGCTGCAGCAAACGGAAAGCTCGATCAGATCGATGTCCAGTGGAACGACCGGGCTGCCGTGTGCGTCGTGATGGCGTCCGGCGGATATCCGGGCTCTTACGAGACAGGCAAGCCGATAAGCGGCCTTGCCAGCATCTCTGGCGATACACAGGTGTTCCACGCCGGAACCGTCGAAGGCGAGAACGGAACGGTCCTCACCGCTGGCGGGAGAGTCCTCGATGTTGTAGCGAGAGGGTCGGACATCTTCGAGGCGCGGATGACCGCATACGCCGCAACTCAGGCAATCAACTTTGAAGGTGTTGAGTATCGGCGAGACATAGCGACACGTGCCGTGAAATCGCCCGCCTCGTGACACAACGCACTGAGCGCACCCTCCTTGTTGTGTGCGATTTCGACGACACCGCCGCCGACTGCAACGCGGCCCAACGTCTGATCGCAGAATTCGCCGGTCCGGATGCCGCCGCTATCAATCAGGAATACCGGGACGGGGCACTAACGTTCCGCGACTACCAGGAAAAAATAATCAGTACGATCACGGCGCCGGTCGAGCAACTCAGATCGTGGGTCCGGGATAACGTGAACCTTCGCTCCGGCTTTCTCGAGGCCGTGGAAACGACGCGTGAACAGGGCGGCCAGTTCATGATCGCATCCGCCGGGATCGATTTTTACATCGAGCCAGTCCTGGCGGCGAACGGTCTGGATGATGTCCCTATCCTGTCCGTCATGGGTGAGCCTACCGCGCCGGATGGTACGACCATGTCGTTCCGTTACGATTACCCATCTAACCGGGAGTTTTGCCGCGCCTGGGCCGTTTGCAAATGCGAACCAATCGAGAAAGCGCGTGCAGCCGGCCAGAAGGTGATATTCATCGGCGACGGTCTACGATCCGATTCCTGCGCCGCAGAAAAGGCGGATACAGTGTTCGCTCGTTCAAGGCTTCTGGAGCATTGCAGAAACAACGGTATCGAGGCGATCGAGTTCGAAGACTTTCACTCGATCGCCGAATACATCTCAGAATTCAATCTCAGACCAGACCAAAATTCCACCAACTCAACACCCACGAAGGCCGCAGAATGATCCCCCGCTATTCACGACCAGAAATGTCAAAAGTCTGGTCGGACGAAAACATGTACGGCCTCTGGCTGAACATCGAGATCGCAGCCAGCCAGGCGTGGACAAACCTCGGAGTTGTGCCGCAATCAGACATGGATCTCATACGGGGCGCCAGCTTCGATATGGAGTTATACAACCTGCATTTCGAAGAGACGAAACACGATGTCGTCTCGTTCACTCGGTCAGTTATGGCCAGCCTCGGCGACGAGAGCCGTTGGATCCATCACGGCCTGACCTCTAATGACGTCAAAGACACGGCTTTGAGCCTCCAATTGCTCCAGGCGATCGACCTGTTGGATAAAGGCGTCGATGACCTCATGGCCGCTCTAAAAGTACGTGCAGAAGAGTTCATTGACACACCGGCGATGGGCCGCTCCCACGGCATCCACGCAGAGCCGATGAGCTTCGGACTCAAATTTGCCCTGTGGTGGGACGAGATGCGTCGCCACAAGGTTCGCTTGGCGCAAACACGCGAAGTCGTCGGAGTCGGGAAGATTTCAGGACCGGTTGGGACATACGCCAGCGTTCCACCAGAGATAGAGGAAACCGTCTGCATCGAGCTCGGCATTGAACCCGCGCCCGTATCGAACCAGATCATCCAGCGCGACCGGCACGCCCAGTACGTCCAGACGCTCGCGCTCATATCGGCATCCCTGGACAAGTTCGCCACCGAAATCAGGGCCTTGCAGCGTACCGAAATAAGAGAAGTGGAAGAGCCGTTCGCCCAACCCGGATTCGTGACAACCGGGTCTTCTGCCATGCCGCACAAGCGGAATCCGGAGATCTGCGAACGAATTTGTGGCCTGGCCCGGCTTGTGCGGGGACACACCATTACGGCGCTCGACAACGTCCCGCTCTGGCACGAACGTGACATCAGCCACTCATCGGCAGAGCGAATGATCCTCCCGGACTCCTCGTTAGCAGTCGACTACATCCTTGAGCGATTCACCGCGGTAGTCAAAGGAATGCGGGTATACCCGGAACGCATGATGGTCAACCTTGAGTTGACCCGGGGCTTGCCCTTCTCACCACGCGTCATGCTGGCGCTCGTGGAATCTGGCATGGCCCGGACAGCGGCCTACAAAAAGGTCCAATTGCTGGCGATGCGTACCTGGGACGAAGGCCTGGACTTCAGGGAACTGCTCCGCAACGACTCAGAAGTGACGGACGCCATCGGAGCCAAAGAGTTGGAGACTCTGTTCGACTACAACCACTTCCTGCGCTACGTCCGGCACACATACGCACGCCTCGGATTCTCCGTCGTGGCAGAGCCGGCAACCGAGGGCTGATCGGTTCTGTGTCTTCAGTAAGCGAAACCAACTTCTCAGGCCTTCTCCACCGTGGCAAGGTACGAGACACGTACGACATCGGCAACGATCGCCTTCTCATGATCGCGACGGACCGTATTTCGGCTTTTGATGTGATCCTCCCTTCGCCGGTCCCAGACAAGGGAACCATCCTGGCCCAGATGTCCAATTTCTGGTTTGATCTGACAGCGGACGTGATGCCGAATCACGTCATCGGTATGGCAGACGACAAAGACGCGCTGGCAGAAGTGCCACGCACCGGAGCGCTTGCGGAACTGCCGGACGAGATGCGTCGGCGTTCTATGGTGATTCGTCGTGCCGAGCGCCTTAATATCGAGTGCGTTGTACGTGGATACATCACGGGTGCAGGTTGGGCTGAATACTCCGAACACGGGACGCTCAACCGCCAGAGCCTACCGGAAGGAATCGTTGAAGCGCAAAAACTTGAGCCGCCGATATTCACCCCAAGCACCAAGGCGGAAGAAGGACATGACATCCCAATGACGCCGTCCGAGGTCGTGGATCTCGTCGGCGGCGAAATGGCCGCCACACTTGAAAAAGTAACGCTGCGTATCTTCGAGGTAGCCCAAGAGTACGCCGCCGGACGTGGAATGATTGTCGCCGATACCAAGATGGAATTTGGCTTGATCGACGGCGAACTCACGCTGATCGACGAGCTGTTTACGGCAGACTCGAGCAGGTTCTGGACGCAATCAGACTACAAACCGGGGGCCTCTCCACCAGCTTTCGACAAGCAATTCGTGAGAAACTGGTTGCTGGAAAGCGGATGGGACAGGGAACCACCTGCCCCTGATCTTCCCGCGGATATTATCCGTATGACACGTGACAGATACATCCAGGCATTCGAACGCCTGACCGGAGACACTTTCGTCGCCTGAATTCCACCCAACCCGGTGGACACGGCGATCACAGAGGGATAAATGCCAGACCGCATAGCGACCACAAGGCCAGACAACCGGCGAGGATTGACGCGCGGAGAGCGACGGGCACAACGTCGTAGTAAGTCGGATGGACGTAAGCGGCGAAAACGTTACATCATTATCGCCATAGGCTCCAGCGTCGCCCTCCTTTTCATCATCAGTCTCCTGGTTCCGGGAGGTTCCGGGAAACAAACGAGTTCGAACGTCAACCTGAACGCTGGCGGGCCCGTTGATATCCTCGATGATCAGGGGCGCGCTCACATCACACCGGGAGAAGCCGGAGGCCCCTACCTCACCATCCCGCCAACTTCCGGACCGCACTGGATTACTAATCCGTCAGAGACCGTCCCAACCGGCTCTCCCGCACGCTGGGGCGCCTACGAAACTCCGCTCCCAGATGAGGTTCAGATCCACAATTTGGAGCACGGTGGCATCATCTTGAACTATAACTGCGCAGAAGATTGCTCCGAGCTCATAAATCAACTTCAGTCGGTAATCCCGGGTCAGGGCGCCCAGTTCATACTCGCTCCGTACCCGAACATGTCCACCCGAATCGCCATCACCTCCTGGAGGCACATCGATCAGATGGACGAGTTCGACGCGGACCGGTTGAACGCTTTCATAAACGCCTATCTGGACCGAGCGCCGGAAAGTGTTCCGGGCAACCGCTTCTAATGTTTCTTGCCACTGTACGGATCACACTCAAACCGACCGTTAACGATCCACAGGGCCTGACGATAGCCCGTGCCCTAGCAACCCTTGGCTTCGATTCTGTCGATGGTGTCAGGGCAGGAAAGTTCATCGAGATAACACTCGATGAATCAGATCGTGTAGTCGCCGAAAAACAGGTCACCGAGATGTGCGAAAAACTACTGGCGAATCCAGTGATCGAAGGCTACAACTTCGACCTGCACCCTGCTTAACAGTCAGGCACGCCTGTAGTAAGTACTCTGCACCCAATCCCCGCGTTGGGAGGCACGCCTGCGCCTTATCCTGGGTGATCTTTGTTCTTGTGGGTACGGACGATGCGCACGTTGAGGACGGTCTGGAGCAACCGGGTCGAGGCTTGGCAATAGGGCCTGGTCCGTCTCAATAACCTCAGGAACCGGGCTCACCGATCATAAAACCCACACACTGCTGGGGTGAGTTTTCACTCTTTTCCGGTCACACTGATGGCAGTGCAGGACAGCCGTTTGGCCCCCAAGAGTCTGGTCGGGAAAAGAATCGTCGCTACGAATGTCCCTCGGCCACGCGCAGAATCACAGAGGACGTGAGGCAGCGCGGGAGTCGTCGAGACCCACACACCATGGAACGGCACTTGCCCCACCCGACGCTGCCGAGTTCGGAACGGTCCCAGCCGCCAGGACAACGCCTCTTATAACGCGCCTTTGGTACTGGGGATCGTGTCCGGGTTTCGCTGATCCAGCGTCACGGCGTCACGTAACGATCGGCCGAAGGCCTTAAACGCTGATTCGATGATGTGGTGCTCGTTCGTCCCCGTCTCGACCCGGAGGTGGATGTTGAATCGCCCCTCGGCAGATGCCGATTCAAAAAAGTGCCGCGCCAAGTCGGTCGGAAACTCACCGATATTGTTGTTGGATCGCATGTCCACAACTGCGTAGCCACGACCGCTCAAGTCTACAGCACACATCGTCAAAGCCTCGTCCAGAGGCACGAACGCGTGCCCCATGCGCACGATGCCCCGGCGCTCCCCGAGCGCCTTGTCGATGCAACGACCGAGCACGATCGCCGTATCCTCGGCGATGTGGTGCGGGCCTGACTCCGTGTCGCCTGATGCCCGCACGGAGAGATCAATCGAGCCATGACGCGCAAGAGCGTCCAGCATGTGGTTCATAAAGCCGTTCGGAGTTTTGATATCGGTGACGCCGGTACCGTCGAGATTCACCGTAATGGCGATATCGCTCTCACCGGTCCCTCGTTCAATGGTCGCCGTACGCGGGCTTTCCTGGGTCATTTGGTCTGTCTTTCGAGTAGTAACACCGCATAAGCGACGATGAAGTTCAATAGTCTGTGGGAGAGCCCCAAAGGTGCAAGCGCAGCGCGCGTCCTGTTATCAGGAATGCGTCGCGTCGTCGTTCCCGTCAGAAAGTCCCTGAAACGGCTAGATCAGCTCCGATATCGCTTCCAGCACACGTGTCGTCTGATCCGGCGTCCCCACACTGATCCTCAAATCATGGGTGAGTCGTGGATCTGAGAACGGCCGGACGAAAATGCCCTTTTTGACCAGAGCGTCGTACAGGTCGGTCGCCAGATGGTCATCGAAACGCGTCAATAGATAATTGCCGTACGAAGGGACGTACGAGACACGATCCATCGCGTCGAACGCCTTCTCCATGCGCTTCCGCTGTTCAAGAAGAATTGCCACTTTCCCCAGCAGTTTGCCGCGGTGTTTCATGGTCGCCAGCAACGCCGCTTCCGCAGCGATGTTCACGTTGTACGGATTCTTGATGTCTATGAGACGGCTGATGATCTCGGTCCCGGCGATCATGTATCCGACACGCAACCCGGCGATACCGGCCCATTTGCTGAACGATCGCAGCACTACAAGATTCTCGAACTCAGGAATCAGGTGCGCAACCGTCTGACCGGAGAACTCGAAATAAGTCTCGTCGACGACGATCACCATGCCGAGTTTTAGCAAATCGCGTGTCTGTTCTTCCGTGAGGATGTTCCCGGTCGGGTTGTTGGGCGAGGCCAGAAAGACGATCTTCGTTCGCTCATCGTCCTCACGGGCAACCGCCTCCACATCAACATCAAATGTATCGTCACGCTGTATAGAAACGACTTCTGCATCAGCCACCCGTGCGCAGAAGTGATACATGCCGAATGTCGGCTTGCAGTCCAAAACACGCTCACCCGGCGCGACGAACAGCCGCATCAGGAGATCAATCATCTCGTCGGCGCCCGCCCCCGCCATGATCTGTTCGGTCGGGTGTCCCGTGTACTGCGACAGCGACGCCCGAATCTTGACCTGATTTGCGTCTGGATAGAGGTGCAGTGGAATATCGTTAAGAGAAGCGGCGATATCAGGGTCTGCGCCGAATGGGTTCTCGTTCTGGTTGACCCTGATGATCATCTCCGGCGAAACACCGGCCTTCGCCGCCATCTCGTCCGGAGATACTGCCGTAGCGTAGGTCTCAGGTGTGACAAGGTGCGGCCGCATCAACTGTTGTATCTGCATCTGTGACAAACGTGATTCCGTATGAATATTGTTGGGTAAATAGAGTGCCCGTGGTGTCGGCATCCATCAAACGGGATTACACCACATGAACGTGGCCCGGGCTACTCTCCGATAAGCCGTTTCATGCGCAACTCTGCCGCGTTGGCATGACCATGAAGACCTTCTGCGCGCGCCAACACCGCCGCTTGTTGTGCGATCTCCATGAATCCAGCGCTATCTAGATCAACGACCGGCGTGAACCTGAGAAAGTGCCTCACGTTCAGCGCTGAAGCAAATCGGGCCGTACCGCCGGTCGGCATCACGTGACTTGGACCAGCAACGTAGTCCCCTATTACCTCGGCGGAATACTCACCGGCAAACAATCCGCCGGCGCTACGGACAAGAGATATGTATGGTGCAGGGTCGGTGATCGCAAGACAAAGGTGCTCGGGTGCGACCGCGTTTGCTACCTCTATCGCCTCTTCCACGGAGTCGACGATAACCGACACGGCATTGGTCTCGACAGCCTCGCCGGCGATCGCATTTCTCGGCAGATCGGCCAACTGCCTCATGAGGGCGGCCTCAACCGCGTCCGCAATCTCCGGCGACGTGCTGACAAGGATCGGCCGTGCTCGGACATCGTGCTCCGCCTGGGCAAGCAGATCGCTGGCGCAGAACTCCGGGTCCGACGTCTCATCCGCAACGACCAGTGTCTCGGTAGGTCCGTACAGGCCATCGATGCCCACGCGCCCGAACAACTGGCGTTTGGCGGCCGTAACCCAGACGTTACCGGGGCCGACGATCAGGTCAACCGCAGGCACGGTTTCTGTCCCGTACGCAAACGCTGCGATCGCCTGGGCTCCGCCTACCTTAAAGACGCGGTCCGCTCCCGATATGGCGGCGGCGGCGAGTACAGCCGGGTGCGGGAGCGCGTCCCCAGCTGCAGGGGTCGTCAGATAAACCTCGTCCACGCCAGCCACACGGGCCGGAACGACGGTCATGATTACGGTGGATGCCAGGGGCGCCGTACCGCCGGGTACATATGCGCCAACACGTTTTGCCGGCGTTACCAGTTCGCCGTAGTGCCGATCATCGTCGTGCCAGCTCTTAGGCATCGCAGCCAACTGGAAAGTACGTACGCGTTCCGCTGCCGTCTCAAGCGCTTCACGGGTCTCGGTCGGGATGGCGACTAGAGCTGCGTCAATATCGGTCCGGGACACTTCCAGGAAGCCGAGTGGCTCCCCATCCAGTTCGCCGGAGATTCGATTCACCGCTGCGTCGCCGTTTCGGCGAACATCGTCGATGATTCGCGCTGCGACCCTGTCGGCCTCTTCGTCGTTCGGTTGTGATCCAGACAGTAACCCCAGGGCTTCCGAGAGACCCGTGACGCGTTTCATGCCTTTACGCTGCCGTTCCGTGGGAGCGGTCGACCAAGCTTCTTTCGAAGCTCTGCGTATGCGGCGCAGGGGGTCTCGAAAACGTATGCGGGCTCGTTGACGGTGATGCCGCTGGCCCCGAGCCGGCGCATGTAGTCAATGGCCGGGATCAAATCTTTCTTGGGAACCACCACCTGGACCGAGAACCATGAACCGCCGGACTTGCTGAACACCTGCCCGATCGTCGGTCCCTGTAGTCCGGAGTAGCGCGGATCTGAGTTGACGCGGTTCGCTACAGCCTCCGCCGATTCACCTTCCATGTTGGCAATCACCCACTGATATCGCTGTCCTGCCACGCGTGATTCGAGGCGTTCGAGAATCTGTCGCAAGGGCTCGAGCCCGGCGTCATCCCGATCAAGGGACTTCAGATTCCCGATCAATACCGCCGAAGATCGGAGGATTGGCGGGTCGTCTATGCGTCGTAGTCGGTTCTGACGAAACGTCGTGCCAGTTGCTGTTATGTCCGCAATCAAGTCGGCGTCGCCAATCTCCGGGCGCGCTTCGAGTCCGCCTTTGGCGCTCACCGGCTCGTAATTGATGCCGTGCTCCGCGAGATAACGGCCGACAAGTCGAGGGTACTTGGTGGCGATCCTGAGTATGCGTCCACCCTTCTCAATCTCTTCCGCTTTACGCGCTAGATCTTCGATCGACTGGACCCGGGTCCAGTCGTCCGGCACGGCGAATACGAGGTCAGACCCACCGAACTTGAGGTCCGAAATCAGGATGACTCCATCACCATCCTCGTCGTGTTCTTCTTCAAATTGATCAAGGCCGACAATCCCGATGTGGGCTACACCTCGGTCTACCAGACCCGTGATGTCGGAAGCACGCTGAAAGAGCGCCTCGACACCGTCAACGGCCGGGATACGGGCCGTGTAGGTACGATTGCTTGAGCGATTGACGCGCATCCCCGCTTCGCGCAGCAGTTCAGTTGCGGCGGTGGCGAGTGCGCCTTCAGATGGAAGGGCTATACGGAGATCTGGCACTTGAAATACGGGTACCGGTGGATGTTGTTACGACGAAAGAATCGACGATCGCCAAGTGGCGAAGAGATATTGTAAACGGCAGCAGGTGAACTAAGGAATTGGCAACTTTACTTGTGTGGATACTCCTGCCCCTCTCTTACGGTCGGAAAATGGCTGAGGTGAGAAGTGTCCTGCTCGTAGAGCCGCAAGTCGCCAGCGCGATATTTATCGTTGAGTCCGGGTACCACCAGTGACAGAATCTTTTCGTCCGACAATAGCCCCAAGGAACAGAAACACGGGATCCGCCGCCTCGGACTCAGGATGACCGTGTGCAGGTCGCAGGGGTCGGGCATTGTTCTGCCCGATCAGCTCGCCTAACCCCCGCTCGAGGCCTTCAATAGTTCGTCCCTTATCGCGTCGGCCACGATCTCGATCTCGCCATCCTGCAGGTTGATCGGATCCATGTATACCTCGCCCATAAAACCCAGCGGGCTGATGTACACCCTTGGCGACCGGGCCATCAAACGCCGATGAATCTCGTCGCCATCAGGACCGCGCCAGTCACGTTCAAAATAGATAACCGCGTGCGGAATCGGGTGATCCTTGTCATCGTGCTCCACCTGAGCCCGGATACCCGGGATCTCGGTGATCTGGTCAACAACCATCTCGCACTGCCGCCGGAACCGCTTCGTCTCGGCATCCTGATCCTCGGACACGAACGTCTCGATAGCCGCGACCAACCCAACGATCTCTTCCTTGGAGACCTTCATCGGGCGGCCAATCGCCTGATTCGGCGCTGCGTTCAACCGGGCCGCTTCTATCAAATCAGCTCTACCGATCAAGATGCCCGTGCTCTGAGGCCCGCGTATGCCCTTACCGCCGCTAAAACTGACGATGTCGGCGCCCTCATCCAGGTACCGGGTCAGGTTCTCGCGGGGCGGCAGCATGGATGCGGCATCGCAGATCACCGGGAGGTTGTGCCGGTGTGCGATCTCCGCCAGCACCGGGAGAGGAATGTCGCCCGAACCGGTGAAAGGCGATACGAGATGGATGATCCCGGCCGTGTCGAGTGTAATCGCCGCCTCGACCTCTTCCGGGTAGCAGTGGCGGCCTTTGCCTACCTCGACAAACTGCGCGCCCGTCATCAGGTACGCGTGGTCATAGTGGAAGCGGTGCTGACGCTGGATGATCAACTCGTTCGGAAACCAGTCGGTAATCGGAAGACTCTGGATGCGTGCCACATCCGTGCCGGTCAATACAGCGGCCGATTGTAGGACCAGTCCACCGGCGGCACCGCTTGTCACAAACGCCGACTCAACTCCTATCGCCTGGGCGATCATCTCACCGGCCCGTATAAGCAGTTCGTCAATGTTCAGGAACACGCTCGACGACTCCTCGATGGCCTCGATCACCTCAGGCCGCATCCGCGAACCGGAATGCTTTGTGTTCGTCCCACCGGCGTTGATGACGGGCGTTAGACCCATCCGTTGAAATACAGATACTCCGGTTGTGTCCACCATTGTTAGTCTCCCTAGTTCACTTAAGGGTTTCGATTCAGAGGGTTAAGGGCGGGCCGAGTTATTTGACTCCGCTCACATCTCGTTAATGAAGGAGTTCAACGGACCCCTCTACCATGTAGAAGACGATGTAGGACAGGACCCCGTTCACCAGCGCTCCCACGACGATGATGCCGACCGCCGGCCAGTAGTTGTCAAAGGCCAGGGTCGTTTTCAAACCGACCGCAACCACCACTAGAAACCATATTGTGGACAGCAGCCAGATCACTCCGCCGATGACCGGGATGATCGCAAATGCCCTTAATAGAGTCGGGCCGTATGCGATCCCTACGACGCGGATCATTCCCTCACGACTGCCGTCGGCGTGTATCGAATCGAATAGCACGCCACGCATGAACGACGCGACGTGTGCGTATATCAACCAACCGGCTACCACCAGGATCGCATTCGCGATGGCGATGCCCGGATCGTCGATCGACCCGATCGCGGAAGCTACAGTCGCCGCGCCAACAAGTCGGTAAACCTGTACGTTTCCGCCAACATCGTCGCTGATGTCCCGAAACGTCACACGATTTAGCAACGCAGCGTTTAATGCTCGACTTAACAGATCCCTTGGAGCCGCCGGTGGTTTCGGATTGAATACCGTTCCCTCGGGATCATAGGTCACCTAGATCCGAAACCAAAGACGCGTGCAGCGGTACGGCCCATCACCTCTTGCACATCCTCACCGCCGGACAATGCCGGGTGGCTCCGGATACCCTCCAGGGCGTTGTGATAACCCTCTCTCCCGGCGCTCGGCGGAAAGTCACTCCCCCACATCAGGCGCTTTGGGCCGAACGCTTCCACCGCCATCTCAACAAACGGCGGGATGTTCTCGATCCGATAGTCCGGCTGAAGAATGCCAGGCCTATCAGCTATCTCGCCGAGGCCGTGCAGCTTCATGGTCGTATTTGGCAACTCAGCCAGCTCAATCAGCCTCTTGAATTTCTCATACGGAGCCTTATGACCATGCCCGGCATTACCGAAATGTTCGATAACTATCTGTGTATCCGGCACCGAAGCGATCAACTCCCGATATCCGTCCGTCAGGAAGCCCTCAAACGTGCCCTGAGCGCTAACCACAACGCCAAGTTCACCGGCAGCCTTCCACAATCCCGGCTGCTCGGGCGCACCGTTATCGTCGGTGTAAAGCCGCACGCCGGCAGCACCGCGCTCGGCCTCGTACGCCAGCGCGCCGACCTGATCGGCACCGCTAGGGTCGATCTGCACCGCGGCCCTTAAGCGGCTGGGAAAGCGCTCACAGCACTCAAACAGGTAGTCGGCGTTGTATGTGCCCCGGTGCTGGAGCAGCAAGGCGTGGTCCACCTCATCCATGTCCATCACGTGGACAAGGGTTTCGACCGGCTCGAACCAGTTGTGGCTGGCGTGGCAATGTGTGTCAACGATCATCATTACGTGGCGATCTCCATGCCGGACAGGCCTACGCCGGAGCCTTCGCCAAGCACCAGGTTGTCGATCGTTCCCTTGAGTCCGGTCGGCAGGTCCCAGTCACCACCCAGGTCTTCGATAATTTCTGAAGGTTTCTTGGCCCCAGCAAGCGCCACACTCACCGTCGGGTTGTCCAGAACCCACGCGATGGCCATCTGAGCGATCGTCTTGCCGTGGTCGGCCGCGATGCCCTTCAGTTTCTCAACAGCAGCCACATTTGCGGCGAGGTGCTCCGGTCCCCAGTTCTGGATGCCGAAATTAGCGCCACCCTTGCGCCAGTCGTCGTCGCCGAAATTCTGCCTCGGGCTCCACGATCCGGTCAACAACCCGTGCGCCATCGATCCGTAGGCCATGATGCCCATGCCGTGCGACTGTACAAAGGGCATCACGTCCGCCTCAGGTCGGCGGTCAAAGATGTGGTAGCCGATCTGCTCCGTGATGATTGGGCTAGTCTGTAGCGACTCTTCCATCATCGGCACGGAGAAGTTGGACACACCTGTGTGCCTGATCTTGCCCGCCTTCTTGGCCTCCTCAAGCACCTCCATTGGGTCTGAAAAAGGCCGCCCCTTGTCGGGCCAGTGGATCAGGAACACGTCAATGTAATCCGTCTGGAGCCTCTTCAGGCTGGCGTCTATCGAAGCCCGAAGCAGGTCCGGATCGGAGTCAGCGATCGTGGCGGACCGGTTATCAGAGTTATCGACCTGCCACTCCCGTGCGCCCTTGGTCACGAGAACGATATTTTCCCGTTTCAGGTCCTTGATCGCCTTTCCCATTAGCGTCTCGCCGTAGCCCCAGCCGTACACCGCGGCGGTGTCGTACAAAGTGATCCCGCCATCAAACGCTGCGTGTACGGCCGCTATCGCCTCGTCGTCGTCGAGGTCGCCGTACTGACCACGTCCCATGGGCCAGCCGCCGAATCCGATCGCCGATGTCTCAAGGCCCGAGTCACCAAACTTCCGTGTGCGCATGTCGTGTCCTTCTTCTTGTGTCCGTGGGTTCTGAAGGTGCCGGTATTGGTTACGTAATCAAATGTCGCCGCATTGTAGGGGTGTCCAGCCATTACGGGCGTAATTGGGGGCCTACGGCCTCAACCCGCTCACCCCCGACCCTCCCGCACCAAGAAAGGTCGCACATATGACTGCTGCTCAGCCTCGCATTAATGGCGCTTTTGTCATACTTAACGTGCGTTTCCATCACGCAAAAAAGGGCGGCACTCACCACACATTTCTACCCCCGGTTTACCACACCATTGGCGCCAATCCCAATCACCGGCCCTGCGCCGGTGTAAGCCACGGCCTTGATCGTCACCGAAAGCGACTCCCCTGGCGCAAAATGGCGCGCCGTGCCGTTCTCTATCGCCCCCGCCAACCCGCCGTTGGACATCGAGGTGCAGGGTTCCAGCCCCACGTTGTAGCAACGTCCGTACCACGGATAACCCCAGCCACCACCAAGGTTCCGCCAGTACCAGAGGTACGGGAACACATCGGCCGGGAACCTCAGCCCGAAGCCGACCTCCGTCTCCTCATTAGTGACGGCGTACCAACCTTCTGGCATATCTGTCATGTACGCCATGTCCAGAGAGCGATCCTTCATAGGCGGCATTCGAGTGAAATCGATCAACGTCCCGTCCTTGGCTGGAACGGTAGGCCATGGCCCTCTGTGATCGGTCAATAGTTTTGACGACTCGTCCGTCGATTCGTGATCGGTCAACACCGTGCACGACGGAACATCCAGCCGGCAGTGGTCCGACAGAAAAGGTGCCCCAATTGCCAAATGCTCCAGCCAGACGGCGTCAGCTTCCACCTCTCCGTCGTTTGTGACAGTCTCGTCCAGGGTCAGGACGCCGCTCCCAGATTCCAGAGTCAAGGTCTTGGTCACAGAAAAAGGAGTCCGATATCCACGAACGCTGAAGGTCGCGGTCACGCGTTCAGGGGTGTCTTCATCGATAACGACATCCCATGGGATAGTGCTCATCTCGGCGTGCAGTCCTAATTCGGCGCCCGCCACCATCGAGGGATACCCACCATGCGGCACAACCGTCTGCCATCCGCCTTCGTACACATCCAACCAGTTGTTCTCGCCCCCCCCAGTGGTCGGCATGAACTTCTGCGGATCCCTGACCCCCCACGGCGTCCTCCACATGAAGTCGGTGTCCGAGGGCTTGTGGACGATGCTGTAGACGTCAGCGCCCTTGTCCGCTAAGACTATGACCCGGAGCAGCTCATTCTCCAGTACCACCGTCCTCAGGCCACGATATGTCCAGGCGCTCGAAATCCGGCAACCATAGGTCCGTTCACCCTCGTAATGCATGGGTCACGCCTTTCTGGAGATGTTGAGAGGAGTTTGATTCAGGTACTAATCAGGCTTCCGGCGACACAAGTATCCGGAACACATCTTTAGATTCGGACGCCATGCGCTCGAAACCGTCGGGAATCACGCGATCGAGCGAGATGCGGTCCGAGACAAGCTCTCCCAGCCTTATCCTCCCGTCGGCGACCAACTTCACGGCGGCCCTCATATCGCCGGTGCCGGCGGCCACGCTACCGATCACCCGAAGCTCCTTGCCGACGATCACGTTGAAATCAGCCGCGGGTTTGGCGGCGTAGATTCCGACCAGCACAACGGTCCCGGCCCGCCGCACCCAGTCGAACGCGTCTAGCGGAGTACCGACGGCTCCGGCGGTCTCCACCACGAAATCAGGTCCGATGCCGCCTGTCAGATCACGCAACCGGTCTCCGGCATCTCCACGGCTCGCATCCACCACCTCATCCGAGCCAAGTCGAGCCGCCATCCGTAGACTGCTCGCGCGAACGTCAACGGCGTACACGACAGCGCCCGCCGCCTTAAACGCCTGAAGCGTCAACGCGCCCACCGTGCCAACTCCCAGCACCGCCACCGACTCACCAACACACACACCTGACCGTCGGACCGCATGCACGGCCACAGTTGTCGGCTCAAGGAGAGGCGCTTCGTCGTCCTTCACGCCCTCCGGCAGTCCGATCAGATGATCTGCGGGCCATGTCATGAACTCCGCAAGTCCGCCGTCGCGCCCCAGCCCGGCGACCTCCATATTTGGGCACGTTGCCTGAGAGCCAGACAGGCACCAGTAACAGGTGCCGCAAACGAGAACGTTGTCCACCATCACTCGATCACCGACAGATATACCGGAAGACCCGTCCCTTATCTCCTCCACGCGCCCGGATACCTCGTGCCCCATCACCGTCGGAACGGACGTGATGTACGTCGGGCCGTACTTCCACTCTTCGATATCGGTGGCACAGATCGAAGTGTTCGTTATGCGAATTTTCGCCTCACCTGGACCGATTTCGGGCTCAGGAACCTGGTCCAACCGGATATCGTTTCTGCCGTGATAGAC
>JAPYSM010000033.1 GCA_029936485.1 Dehalococcoidia bacterium | reverse complement strand
ATGTGGAATCTCTCCGAGGTCAGCGACGATTGGGCGGCAGCCCAGATAATCGATGCCTCTGGAGCGCTCACCGGGCGTAAATTACGTTAAGCGCCCCACCCTTTTGACACCGACTAATCACAAATTTGAATAGGGTCACTTAACCGCCAATGCCTCGTCGTAATCGTCAGACCTCCCGAACACAAAACCGACTGCAAGGCCGACGCGAACATCGTCCAAACGTGTTCATGGGACCTGTCCCCGAGGACCAAGATCCAGAGGACGATGATCTCCTCCCAGGCGAAAGCGATCTGGGGGAAGACGACGATTCTGCCGAAGACGCCTCTGACACTGATGGAGGAACCGCACGCGGAAAACGTGCCGAGAGACGTCGGGTCGCCCGTGCACGACGAGGAGCAGGCGCACGCAACCGTGCGGCCGTTTTCTCGCAAAACCTTCCCCGTGAGTTGAAAAAGCTTGGGGTGATGGTCGGCGGAACGGTGATTATCCTTGGCGTACTCACCGCGTTTCTGGGCTAACGCCCGAACATTCCCGGGACTCACAGTTCGGACTGACCTAGGCCAGTCCATACCCGGCGATCTTACGATTCGGCTAGGCTAGCCCTGATGCCATCGACTGCAGACAGCAAACCGGCGGCCCGCAAGCGCCGCTTCTCAAGCCGACTTTCGGCCGTTCCGTCTTCGCCCGGTGTCTATCTCATGCGGGCGGAATCCAGCGAGATCCTGTACGTAGGTAAAGCGTCCATCCTGCGCAACCGGTTGCGCTCATACTTCGGCACTAATTCAAGTCATGACGTGAAGACGCGCAAGCTCGTAACCCGCATCGATGACTTTGAGTACATCGTCACCGAGTCTGAGCAGGAAGCACTCCTGCTCGAAAACAGCCTGATTAAACAGCATAAGCCTCGCTATAACATCAGGCTCAAAGACGACAAGACTTACCCCTACATCAAGATCGACGTCAATGAGCCGTTCCCCCAGGTTTACGTAACACGGAGGACCGCAAAGGACGGCGCTCGATATTTCGGCCCGTTCGCCAGCGCCGGCAGCGTCCGCAAGACGCTCGGTCTGATAAAAAGACTGTTCCCCTACCGCTCCTGTACGAAGCCGATCACCGGCACCGACGATCGGCCATGCCTCGACTTCCACATCAAGCGTTGCGTCGGGCCGTGCATCGGAGCCGTCGATCGCGAAGAGTACATGCATGTGATCAACCAAGTCGTGATGTTTTTGGAGGGCGATACCCGAAGTATCGTGAAGGGTCTCGGCGACGAGATGATGGTCGCCTCGGACGCACTGGAGTTCGAACGCGCTGGTGCTCTGCGAGATCAGCTCAAAGCAATCGAGCGCGTGTACGAAGGCCAGAAGGTGCTCTCGATGACGGCGGAGAACATGGACGTCATCGCCATAGCAAGCGACCGGGACGAGGCATGGGTAGAGGTGTTCTTTGTACGCCGGGGAAACCTCATCGGTCGCGACCACTTCATCATGTCCGGAACACGTGATGAAAACACATCCGGCATCCTCACCCAGTTCATCAAGCAGTTCTACGGCTCTGCATCTCACGTGCCGCGCCGTGTGCTCATTCCGGAAGAGGTCGAGGACACGGAGATAATCGAATCATGGCTTTCAGAGAGACGGGACGGCCCGGTGAACCTATCGGTGCCGAAACGCGGCGAGAAACGGCGCCTACTTGAGATGGTCGCCGAGAACGCGGCGGAAGGACTAGAGCAGCTCAAACTGAAGTGGCTGTCCGATTCCGACGTCATGGGGGCGGCGATGCAACAGCTCCAGGAGGAGTTAAGCCTTCCGCGTCTCCCACAGCGCATGGAGTGCTACGACATCTCGCATATCCAGGGCACCAACACCGTTGCGTCGATGGTGGTGTTCGAGGATGGAAAGCCAAAGACATCCGACTACAGGCGCTTCAAGATCAAGACCCACGACAAGAACGATGACTTCGCTTCCATGCGCGAGGTGCTACACCGGCGTTTCTCACGTCTGAAGAAGGCGGTAGACGCCCGTGCCGCTGGCGAAGATGCGAAGGACGACGCGTTCGGCATCGTGCCGGACCTTGTGCTAATCGACGGCGGCAAGGGCCAGCTCAGCTCTGTGCTCCAGGTGATGCTCGAGTTGGGCATCGAGGGTGTTCCCCTCGCCAGCCTGGCCAAACAGGAAGAAGAGATCTTTATCCCGGACTCGCCGGAACCATACATCCTCACCCGTGGATCACAGGGATTGTTCCTCGTCCAGCGTATTCGAGATGAAGCACACCGATTCGCCATCACATTCCATCGCAATCTCCGTTCAAAGAGCGCCCGACAATCTGCGCTTGACCTCGTACCAGGGATCGGGCCAAAGCGAAAGCGCCAGCTTGTCCGTCAGTTCGGTTCGCTCAAGGGTATACGTGAAGCGTCGATAGACGATCTGGCGGCATCACCCGGCATGACTCGCAAGCTGGCAGAACGGGTGAAAGAGAATGTGTGACCTGCGGACGGCGTTTTTAATTTTCGACATCTTTGTTACCTGTTATCGCCGTCGAGTCCAGCACACCCCATAAATGCTTGCTTTGAGTTTTTCCGGCGTCGAGCGCGTAGAAGTGGTTGAGCGTCTCACCCCACGGATCAAGGATGATATGGACGTCATTGTCCGCGTAACCACCACGGCCATAGGTCCACGCGACCTCGCCCGGTACGCCGGACACGACCCGACTCCGGGAACCATCCCGGGCGGAGAGTTCTGTGGGCTGGTCGATGAGGTCGGCGCTGGAATCTCGACCGTAGATCTACGGCGATCTCGTGACCGGGATCGGCGTGTTCGATTCCAATAATGGTCGGAGTGGGTTCGGTTGGGATGGCCTCGACGGGGGACAGGCGCTATACGTGCGCGTCCCGTTCGCCGATGACACACTTCTTAAGGTTCCGACCGCCGGGATCGAAGAAAGGGCGTTGTTGCTCGGTGACACCTACGGCCTCGGTGCATCAGCCGTCGATCAGGCGACCGCTCATGGCGCCACTGATATCTGCGTCATAGGTTGCGATCCGTACGGCGCTTCCGCCCTGATCGCTCTTGCCGCGGCCGGGATAACGGGTGTGATCGTCCTAGACGACGAAGAACGACGACTCGGCCTCGCTCGGAGGCTGGGGGCGACCACGTTCGACACATCGGGAAAAGGGGTGGAAGGCGCGGTGAGAGAGGCGACCGGCGGAAGTGAGTTTGCAGCGATGGTCGCAGGCGCCGGTGTCTATCACTCGCAGATGGAACTCGGTCTTCGGTTATTACGACCGAACGGAGTCATGGTGCTCACCGAACCAGAATTGCCCGGTTGGTCGATTCCGGAAGTCACAAACGAACCTGGGTTCGCCATCACGGCAGCCACTCCACCGACCCGGGCGGACATGTCTAAAACGATGCTCGCTCTCTGGGGCGGAACCCTGGATTTAGAGCCGCTCGTGTCACACGTCATGCCGCTCATCGATGCCAAGCAAGGATATCGACAACTGCACGCAAGGGAACGTGGAGCGAACAAGATCCTACTGAAGATCTAGCACCACCTTCTGGGTGGGTTATTTGATTGTGAAATAACCTCTGACGGCTTATCCAGCAGTTGTATATGGATGCTTTTTAGAAGGCCGCCGGTCCGCTGCCCCGGGTCATGTTGCTCCGGCGTTCTTGTAGAACCTGGATAATCACATCCAGGCTTGCGATCGACTCCGGAAGAGATATGCGACCTCCTGGGAAAACGACTTCGATTCGGGACTCCCCAACATCTTCCGGCGCCGAATGCAGCCCCCCGGACGCCGACGAGCCTTGTTCCAGCAACTCGGGAATGTCTAGAAACCCGAGCCCGGTGTCGTCGAGCACGTCCCTCGGCCTCGTTGGGGACTCACTTGAGGCGGACCGCGCGCCTCTTCCTGATCCGTTGGAAAGTGGAAGTAACGGCAACACGTCCTCAAACACGCGGGAGACCACCGCGAGTCGACGCTCGATTTCGATTCGGTTAGCGCCCGTAATGTCCTCAAGTAGAAGGGCAAGACGCGCACGGTCCGGCGGCAGACCGTCAAGTCGGCTCGCCAATTCCATGAAGAGCGGCACTGAGGTCGCAAGGTCACGACGTGCCATCGACGACTCCTCGGGTGTCAACGGGTTAACTGCGCGCAAACCGTTCCTGGTCAGGCGAATCGTTCCACGTCCCTCGGCGATACCCCAGATGCGCATGGCCCCGATCCGTGCGCCAAAGCCACCACCTCGGTCACTCATCTGTAGCGCGCTTGCGAGCGTGGCCCGCGAAACTGAGCCCATAAACTCGCGCGCTATTTTCCGGCCTATCTCAAGAGAATCATTTAATGACGCATCCGGATATTCATAGAGGCTTAACTTACCCAATATTTTCCATCGATTCTGATCATTTATACACGTAATAGGTGCCATATCGACCGGAGAGCCCCATTTCACATGAAGTGAAAGGTCATTTGGCCTTTGCGTAGTAATAAGACGCTCTAACACGCCTTTATCAACAACGCGAACATGAACATTGCTTCTTGATTCGGTGTCGCCCACGCTGCCAATTTCCCGGGCAGGCACGGCAATTCGCTGTTTGATATGCCGTATACGGTAGCATAATGCCGAATCTTTAGCCATTCCTCCACCAGATAACTCCGTCTTTTGCCGGACGGTTCGGCGTTATGCCGGAGTGTCCGGGCATTTACGCCTTCATTATGCCGTTAGTACTTGGGGTACACGAACGCGTGTAGGGAAACAGGCTATCGCCTTGTAGATAGGCTGGCGGTTGCGCCTGGCGCCCTGCCGATAGCTGCACCGCCCGAACTCAACGAAAGCTGATGGGGCTTCTCAGCCCCGGTAAGAGGCGCCTGAAGGGCCCACGAGGGAGGTTATCGCCGGGACATTCTGAACACGAGCTCATTTAGGCCCAGGGTGGTTGTTCCAGTCGCCGAACGCACGACCCGGTGCCATGGTTAACTCGATTACTAAACTGTTCTGGCAGTGATCTGGAACGTAATCGCCGACATTCCCGGCTCGTCAGCCCCCCCCCCTGATTCGATCGTCGTGCTACACGGGATCCCGTCGGCAACATCAACCTGGACCTTCTCGCAATGCCATGTGAGTTCAAATCAGCGTTCATATCAGCCGCGAAATAGTCGAATCAAGCCGCGCATCCGAACTAGCCGCATCGCCACTGATTCAAAAATAAAACGCTGACGAAACCAACTAATTAAGGAAGTTGCCATTCCAGGGCATTATTCACAGCATATTCAGCGTTATATTTAGCTGATGATGCTTCGCGAGACTGAGAGCGTCGGGTACGAAAGTACTGTGGCCGTTCGTTCCGATGGCCAGTCCAAAACGACCCGCGAGAAAATATTTAAAGATCAAATTGAGACCATTCACCCTTCCCACGGAATTGATAGCGTTGAATAATTTAGTTGCCTATAAGACTCAAACACAGTACAAAGTTGATATATTTATGGCAATTAATAATACTATTTATGAACTTATACATATGAATCAATGAACACTATTCTTAATACATAACCTGACCTTCACCCCCATAGCTACCCGGTTTATACTGCCGCCGTCCCAATAGCCCCGCAACACCAACTCAGACATCTGAATCACAGCGTCCAGTTCATCGAATCCAGGTCAGAGAAGAGGCCAGCCCTTGAAGATCACCGACATCAAGACCTACCACTGCCACGATGGTCGCCGTACCTCGATATTCCTGCAGGTGTTCACCGACGAAGGAATCACCGGAAACGGCCAGCCGTACACCATCGGTCCCGACGAAGCGATTATCGCCACGGCCGAATCCAGCAAGAGCTGGTTCATCGGCCAGGACCCTTCACGGATCGAATGGCTGTTACGCAGGGCGAAGAACACCATGCGCTTCCCTCTTGGCGCAGTTGAGTGGTCGTTCCTGTCGGGAGTCGACCACGCGTTGTGGGACATCGCAGGGAAGCGCGCGGGCGTGCCGATATACAAACTCTTCGGCGGTCCAACCCGGGACCGGGTACGCGTTTACCACCAAATCCACGGGGATAGCGCCTCGGAACAGGCCGCAGAGGCCACCGAACTCCTGGCAGAGGGGTACACCGCCTTCAAGGCATCCATGTTCCCGCCCGACTGGCAAAAGATGCCCTGGCTGGCCGTCGTGCGAGAAGTCGTGAACCGTATCGGGACGCTACGCAAAGCCGTCGGAGACCACATCGATCTCGCAGTCGATTTACACAGCAAGCTCCGGGAACCAATGCGGGCCAAACAGATCGCCGAAGCGCTGTCCGACTTCCGGCTCATGTTCGTAGAAGAGCCCGTACGGCCTGACTACATCCCGAGTACCGCCCGATTGAAGCGTGAACTATCGGTCCCGATCGCCACCGGCGAGAACCTGTTTGGCATCACCCAGTTCGCCGAGTTGTTCGACCAGGACGCCGTGGACATCATCCAGCCGGACCTACTCGTATGCGGCGGACTGCTTGAGGGCCGCAAGATCGCCGCTATGGCGGAAGCCAACTACGTGACGGTCGCGCCACACAACCCTCTAGGACTACTCTCTACGGCGCTCGGCGTTCACTACGCGGCCAGCATCAACAACTTCACGATCCTCGAGTATCACGGCGACCACAAACAGGACAAGGCGAAGTTTGTGGACGAGATGTGGGCGCCGGTGGACGGCTACTTTGAGTTGCCGACAAAGCCGGGGCTTGGCATGGAGTTGAACCTAGAGTCGATCGCCGCTAATCCTCCAAAACACTGGAACCGCGGCTTCCCCACCGATGCGGAGGGCGCGCCTGCGTTCATCTAAACAGCTCCGCCCATCCCTGCAGCCCACCCCCTCTGAAAGGCCCTGAACTCCTGATATGAAGATCACAAAAGTGGAATGCCTAATCGCCAGCCGCTCAACCCCGCAAACTCCCGGCGCAGGCAACAGTATGTTCGTCGTGACGCACACAGACGAAGGCATAACCGGCATTGGCGAGTCATACGGCGTTGGACCCGACTTGGCTACAAAAGAGTGGGTGGGATACTTCGCCGATCAAATTGTCGGACAAGATCCGACCCGGATCGAGTATCTATGGGCGCTCATGTACCAGGGCGCCCGCTTTCCCCCAGGCTCGTCCGGGCTGGCGGCGCTCTCCGGGATCGACCAGAGCCTGTGGGACATCACGGCGCGTTCGTATGACATCCCTGTCTACGACCTCCTTGGCGGCCGCTACCGCGACAAGATTCGCGGGTACCTGGATGTGCACCTAGGCGAAAGCGATGGAAGCGGCCTGAACGCCATGCGATCGACGGTTCGACAAGCTATCGATGGGAACGGATACTCAGCCTTCAAGGTCAATCCTCTGCCGACAAACTGGCGTGGTCTCCCCTGGCTCAAAGCGGTTGACGCCGGGGTAGAGCTAGTTGGAGCGCTTCGTGACGAGGCCGGCCCGGACGCCGAGATCGGCATGGACGCCCACGCCGCGGTGTTCGAACCCGGGCGGCTTCTGGAGCTGGCGAGCGCGCACGTCGTCAACACGCCCATGTTCATGGAGGAGCCACTCCGGATGGAGAACCGGCACGCCATGGGCGAGCTGCGTAAAAAAATGCCTTATGCGCTGGCGACCGGAGAATGCCTTTATACGAAGTTCGAATTCGCGGAGCTGTTCAGGGCCGGCGCGGCGGACATCATCCAACCCGAGGTGTGCATCGTGGGCGGCATGACGGAGATACGTAAAATCGCCGCAGATGCCGAAGCTCACGACATCTCGGTCGCGCCCCACAACCCGATGGGTCCTCTCGCGACGACGGTCAACCTGCACTTTGACGCCGCCATCCCCAACTTCTTGATCCAGGAGATGCGCGCGTTCAACGATGTCGAATTGTCGTTCGTTAAATCGTTCCCGGTCGTAAAAAACGGCCACCACGAGATCCCGTCCGGGCCAGGCTGGGGCATCGATCTGGACCTGGACGCCATTGCGGAGCGCCCCTTCGAGTCGAACTGGTACAGAGGCGACCAAAAACTCTCAGACGGGTCCATCGCATACATCTAGACGCGTGAAGGCCTCTACCGGCGTGGGAGAGGCCTTGTAGATAGAAACCCGGGGAATTCCCGTATAGCCGTCGACCTCGGCTGACCCATTAGCTCCGAACATGGCGCCTATCGGGCCCGGGAACTTCGTGAACTCTATCGGGAAGATCGGCTTGGAAGATTCGCCTTCTTCCAGGCTTTTCAGCGCTTCGGCGAACCCCTCAGCACGCAGAATCGAGGCCTGGCGCGCACCCCCGGATGCAAGGATCTCCGTCTATCGGTCACCGTTCATCCCGTGGTCCTGACGACTGGCAGCACCACGTCACTCCGACGTCCAGCGACGCCAACCTTGAATCAGGTTCAGTTCCATGTACATGAGAATCTCTGACCTGGCGGCCATCCTACTTCGTTCGGCTCAAGTCCGCCCATGCGCCCTGCGCCATCACCCCGCCATCGACGTTCACGAACTCCCCCGTCATAAACGACGCCTTATCTGAACACAGGAAAACCACCACGTTAGCGACGTCCTCTGGCGTCCCTATTCGGGCTATTGGAGATCGCGCGCCGGCGATATCGATCGCCGCCTCCATATCGTCCGGAACTCCTCCAGAATCTCCGGAGATGCCGTCACGCATCAGCGGCGTGTCTATCGAGCCAGGGCATACGGCGAGTACCCGGATGTTCTGACGTGCGTAATCGATCGATAGCTGCCGGGTAAGCGACAACACACCGCCCTTGCTTGCCGCGTATGCCGTGACGAGTGGCGCAGACTGCTGGCCCTGGACGCTTGCGTTGTTCACGATCACGCCGCCTCCGCGACTACGCATCTCCGGAATCGCGTACTTGGCCATCAGCCAGTAGCTCTTCAGATTGACCGACATGATGGCGTCCCAAATATCCTCGGTCGTGTCTTCGGCGTTCGTGTAGGAGGTGCGCGGCTGGATTCCGACGTTGTTGAATACGAAATCGACTCCACCGTAGATGGCGACCGCCCGCTCGACAACTCGCTTCGCGTCCGCTGAGAAACTGAAGTCTGCCTGGACAAAAGTCGCATCCCCGCCTTTGGCCTTGATCTCGTCAACGGTCTGATGGCCGGCATGAGGGTCTTTGTCCGCCACGATCACCCGGGCGCCCTCTTCCGCAAATCCACGAGATGCACCGCCTCCGATGCCCAGCGCCCCGCCGGTGACAATTACGGCCTTGCCGTCATGGATGCCCATGTATGCCTCTCTGTACTTATTCACCGGCGATACAGGCACGCCGGTCCGAGAATTGCGAGTTCGTGAGATTTAAGATTCCGTCGATGATACGGCTTTCCTGAACGATTACGGACCCTGTACGTAATTCCTGAAGGTGAATGAGTTCACGGCGAACTGATCGGAGTCTGACCCGAAGATCAGCCTGTGCTCTCCGAACGCCTCCAAGTTCAGGAGCCCGTAAAGTCGTGACTTGTTGACGCTAGTGAAACTTGCGGCGCTCGATCAAAAAACGTTGAATGGCGGCTGGGATACTTCTTTGTGAACGCCGGATTTAAGAGCAGTATCTTGAGCGCCCAGGTTCACGACGATGTTCAAGGGGCCGATCGCTGTCCTGTTGCAATCGAGATCGTGTGACCACTTGGACTGCTGATACGTGCGCTTCGGTATCCCCTGGATACTTGATCTTAATTTTCGTCGTATTTAGCCAGAATTTACGTTCGGAACTAGTCCGCACTCACCACTGGACAAACATCGGCATAACGACGTGCGTGTAGCCTTCCCGGTCGGTCGCACGGATTACGCCGGGGCTTGAAGGTGTTGTGGTCTCTAGCGTAACCGTGCCGCTGCCGCTGCCAAGTACGCCGAGGACGTCCAGTAAATAACGACTGTCGAACGCCACCTTGGCCTCATCGCCATCAATGGTCGCATCAAATTCGCCCTGGTCACCACCGATTTCTTCAGCACGAGATTCGACCGTTACTTTGCCCGGCGCGCCGTCTTCACCGGGGCTGACGATCAATCGGACGATTCCGCTTCCATCGCGGGCGAAGACCGCTGCCGCACGCGTTGCCTGGAGGAAGTCCTCCACCTTCATGGTCGCGGTGGTGCCTGCGCTCGCCGGGATCAGTTTTCCGTAGTCAGGGAATGCGCCCTGCACAAGTTGGGACACGATCTCGATATCGCCGAACTTGAACAGCACCTGGCTGGCGGGCTCTGTGATTGTGATCGTAATATCGTCCGCCCTATCGCCGATGAGACGCTGGACTTCCTGCATCGTCTTTGCAGGAACAATGAAGCCCATGTCTTCCTCGACGCCTGTGACAAGTTCAACCGTCTCGACACCGAGGCGGAAGCCGTCTGCTGCGGCCAGGGTGAGCTTGTTCCCGGCGATCTCTACCTTGATGCCGGTCAGCACCGGTCGGGAATCTTCTGTGGCGGCGGCGAACGCGACGCGCTCAATCGCGCCTTTAAGGACATCCGCTGGGACAACTACCGTTGTTCCGCCCTCGACCGTCGGGATCGGAGGGAACTCTTCTGCGTCCAAGCCATTCATACTCGCCTTGAAGCGTGCGCATTCAAGCGTTACACCTTTGGAGCCGTCGAGCAGATCGATCTCGATCTGGTCATCAGGAAGTTGGTTGACGAACTCGGTGAGCAGTCGTGCGGGGATGGTCACCGACCCCTCGTGATCGATCTGAGCTCCTATCCAAGTGCTGATCGCGATCTCAAGGTTAGTAGCCGTTAACTTCAAACGCGACTGATCTGTCGTCAGGAGAACGTTCTGCGTGACTGGTAGTGTGGCGCGTGTTGCCACGGCACGGCCTACGACACCGAGTCCACGTGACATGTTCTCTTGAAGACAGGTTATCCACATAGTTCTTTAAACCCCCAATATATGGGGCTGAGTATATGTGTGACCACAACGGATCGTCAATTACGCGAGCGCACGCGGGTGTCGACTTTGATGCTGATTCAGGAGGCCATATAATTGGCGTCCGGTATGTCGCAAGCGCGGCGTCCCGTATCGAACACCCGAAACCCCCAGCTATACCAAGAGATTCTCCTATCGACGCGCAAGAGATCAAACACATCTTAGACGCAGTAGCCGCAGGCGACACGAGCGCCAGCGAGGCTTTCGAGAGTCTCGGGCGCCTGCCACTTGAAAAAGCAGGAGATGCGCTCCTTGACCATCACCGCGCCGTGCGCACCGGCTTTCCCGAGGTCGTGTACGGGCCCGGCAAGTCCGAGGCTCAGCTCGCCGAGATTACCGAGAGACTTTACGAGCGCTCGGGGGTAATCCTGGTGACAAGAACAGATGCCGAGGGTTATGCCGCCGTGAAGTCGACGGTGCCCGATGCGCAGTTCAATGAGCTGGCCGGGATTGTGTGGGCCGATCGACGGCCGCTTGAGACGCCCATACAGGGTGTGGCGGTTGTGACCGCCGGGACGGCCGATCTGCCTGTGGCGGAGGAGGCGTCTGAAACTGCCCGCTTGATGGGGTGCGACGTGGTTCGCATCGTGGACGTGGGTGTGGCGGGGCTGCACCGCACGCTAGGATCTCTTCCCGAATTGCGTGAAGCAAAGGTTCTGGTCGTGGTCGCCGGGATGGAGGGCGCGCTGCCTAGCGTGATCGGAGGACTTGTGAAGTCGCCGGTTATCGCTGTTCCGACAAGTACCGGGTACGGTGCTAGCCTGGGCGGTGTCGCCGCCCTGCTGGCGATGCTGAACAGTTGTGCCGCCGGAATCGCCGTCGTGAATATCGACAACGGCTTTGGCGCAGGCGCGATGGCGGCGAAGATCGTACGAGCAATAGCCGGCAGGGATTAATGCTGATCGGGTCTGGTGTGATCGGAGCCAGGAACGTTGCGTGCACGCTCGGCCACAGGGAATACCCGGCAAAGCTGACTGGTGGAATGTAGGTGCACCCTTCTCGAGAAGCGCACCGGGCCAGACGGTCCCCTCCGCCGGGTCAGGGCATAGGCGCTTTTATCTGGTTACGGGATCGCTATCAGATAAGCGACCAGGTCTGAGATCTCGGTTTCTGACATGCTTGATCCGAAGTTTCCGGGCATGATTCCGGGGAAGTCCGGTACTAGGAAATCGTTCGGCGATTTGATGGACATCGTCAAGTAATCGTTCGCCGACTGTCCTTCGACCCTGATTTCGGCCCTAACACCGACTCCCGACAGTCCCGGACCCACGATTCTGTTTTCGCCGGTCGAGTGGCAGCCTGAGCAACCCTGCGCCGCAAATAGCACCTCGCCGTTTGTCGCATCACCGGTCGCGACAACTGGCGCTTCGGGCACGGCTGTCGGGGCAACTTCCACCGGTGTATCTGGGACAGACATTGCTGCCGGAACATCGCCCGAGGGGGCGACCGTCGGCTCGAATACGGGGGTCGGTACGACTTCTGCGTCCTCGCTTTCGCACGCTGCAAAGAAGATGGCGCCTGCGATCAACAGGCCAGTCAGACTCATTCGCCGAGTCGAAATCATTTCTTGAAAGACTCCCCGCTTTTCACGTGTTTAAGTACCTGTCAACCGCAAACTCACGTCCGTATTCAGATCTGCATCTGGTGCGATTTACGAACAATACGCGTTTCAAACAATATTGTTCCGTGATTCACAAAGAAAATCTAGCAGCCGAAACAGGCTCAGTCAATCGTAAATTGAGCAGACCCGAGGCCTGTTGGTGGCGCGAATCGATCGCATTCCCAAATCGGTTTCCGGCACGCCGCTATCGGGGGTGATGGGGGAGATAGTGGCGGGCGTATTGATGGTGAGGCTTGATGAGGGCCGACTCAGGACGATGAGGCGGCGTTGGGGAGATTGGGGTGTTAGACGTTGGACCGCTTTATCTCGATCTCTTCTCCGGGGGCCAGCGCCACCCTGCGCATCTCGATACCCAACTTCAACATCCAGTAGGTAAGGGTGGGTTTAGGCAGCTTCAACTGCTTAGCCGTCTCGGTGAAGCCCTCTTCGTTCAGCATCTCAGGTATGGCCCGTTCGAGCGGCCTCCGGATGCGCTTCTCGACGTCGAGCATCTTTTTGGTCTTCCTGACGACCATGCATTCCCTTTCCTGCGCCGCCCTGCCGATCCTTCCAGCGAAGGGGGCCAAAGGGCGCTACTGGTGCACGTGAAATATATTGTACACCGTACTGAATTTGATCTGTGTTTTATCTGTACTTGTTTTGTTGATTATATAAATATATACCATATTTTCCATAATATAGATGCTTTATTTATAGCTAAATTAGCTTGACGGCGAAGGGGAGGGGTGGCAAGCGACAAACAAAGCCAAATCATCTCGTTTTGAGGCCCGCAATATGCAATTCAGGTGATACGTGACCCGGTACAGCTATCCGGATACGTGTACCTCGACGTGAATGGGCGTCAAAAGAGCATTTCGAATTTCCCAAAACCACGACCGAGAGGTCTAAAGATTCAAGATCCCGAATATTCAATGGAAAATTTGTCGCGCACGGACGGGCCGTTACCGACGCAAATGGGGTTCGGGTGGTGTCGGCGTCGTAAACACCCCTCTCCGGCGACCGTTACGTTCAAACCGTCGAAACGGACCGGTTTCTGGGGGGAATGGACGCGCATCATAGCTTTGCTAGACTCATATCCTTGATCCCGTTGGAGTTCTACTTAAATTTTAGCGAGGGAAGGCGTTTATGAAGACCACTGCCCTACCCTGCCCGAAATTCGACTCATCAACCAACAGCGACCGGAGAGACCCGCCATCGATTTCATTCGCGACCTGATCGATGGCACCGAGGCCTGGCTTCTCGATTTCGTCACCAACGTCTTCGACGCCATAGGGTGGTTCGGCGTCATCGGCCTTATGGCCATCGAGAGCACGGCAATACCTCTCCCTAGTGAGATCGTGATGCCGTTCGCCGGGTGGAAACTTGTCGAAGAGAAAGACCTGGGGTTCGTGTTCGTGGTGCTTGTGGGGCTGGCCGGAGCAGTCGGAAGCCTTGCCGGCTCGCTCATCGAGTACTTCGTCGCTCGCGCCGGTGGGCGCCCGTTGATTGAAAAGTACGGGAAGTATCTATTAATAACGAATACCGATCTGGATCGTGCCGATCGCTGGTTTGAGACCCGCGGCGACCTGACCGTGTTCGTAGCCAGAATGATCCCGGGCGTGCGCGGGTTCATCGCCATTCCCGCCGGAATCGCGCGGATGAACGTATGGAAATTTGCTCTATTCACCTTCGTGGGCGCGTTGCCATGGACCTTTGGCCTGGCCCTCGGGGGATTTCTACTGGGCGCGAATTACGAAGCCATAAGGTCTGCCACCCGCCCGTTCGATATCCCGATCATCCTGGCCATACTGGGATTGGCCGTATGGTTCGTATGGCACAGGGTGCGAGAGATTAGGGCGGAGTCCCGTGAGGCGGCTCTGGCAGCGACTTCCTTGAACACGGATGAGTGAGATTGAGCAATAGAACAGCAAAACGCAACTCCGATCAAGGGACGGTGCTGGCCTGTCGGTCCCTTCCCCTACCGATATTCGCCCTGTACGGCATGGGCGCGGCGAGCGTGACATGGATGATCGCCGCATGGCGAGACCGAAGGCGAACACGGCGATTGCGTGAGGAGATACGGGCGCGGAGTCGTGAGGAAGAGGACGGTGATAAATAGTCATCGCTCCGTAGCCAGGTTGCGGGATGACCTATACGAAGATTACTCGTGTGGCGGAATGCTGGCCGGAAGATTCCTGAATCAAGTTCAGGACAGGCTTTCCGAGTCGATCTGGGGATGACAGTTAATCGTGTCGATCCGCTCCGAACGCATTGCCCCACGTTGTAGGGGCGCAGGGTGATCAGCCCTAGATTCCACATACTCCGCGTTGAGGATGCCCCAAATCTTACCCTTCAAGCATCTTCATAATGTCTTCCTGGATCTGCTCCAGGTACCGATCATATGGCGTGTTCTGGTACGACAGTGTCGCCTGGCCGTCTGCCGACTGGTACCAGTCGAAGTGGCCAGGGTTAGCCTGGTACACGGCCATTGCGGGGTCGGCTTCGACCAGCTCGTAGTAGTCGTTGACGTACTTCTCTCCGAACATTCGCCAGGTCGGGCCACCGCTTACGTTGAAGATGTTGCGTCCCGCGTTGGGCGCGGTGAGTGCTGCGGACAGTGCTGAAACTGCGTCGTCACGATGAACGAACTCGATTCGGTCGTCGCGTGTGAACGGCCACTCTGCAGGTGGTTCCTGGAACACGGGAACTGCAACGCCGGAAATCCTGAGAGCGACCCAATCTAGAACCGACTCAACAACGATCTGTTCAGATTCCGCCTTGGACGCTGCGTACACATCATCCGGGTTTGCCTCTCGCTGCACCGTGATTTCGTCGGCCTGCGGCGTGGTGTCCCCGTAGACGCTAACAGAGGAGCTGAGCACGAGCCGGGCAGATGGTGATTTGGTCAGCGCCGCCTCCACAACCACGCGCGTGCCGTCGATATTGACTTGGCGAGTCAGTTCAGGTTCGGCTTCTGCGACCGGCGGCAGGATGGCCGCAAGATGTGCGATGGCGTCTACGCCGCCACAGGCATTGCCTACATCGGAAGGATTCGTCAGATCGCCCCGTGCTATCTCAACGCGTGGTTCACCTTCAAGTCCCTCGTAGTTGACCGTCGGCAGGTCAAATACTCGGACAGTGTGACCCTGTTCCAATAGATTGCCGACGACGAGGCGACCCATGCTGCCCGCCCCGCCCGTTACCAGTATTGTCGACATGTTTAGGTCAGGACGGTGCCGGGAGCATCGGCCTTGTCGTCGATCTCTTTTGCGACCGCTTCCAGCACGGCGATCGTGGTATCGCTGGCGGAGGCGGCGAACCCCTTGGCGCCTCTGTTCGCTTTTACGGCAAACGGCAGTCCTGTGAGGGACTGGAAAAAGAACTTCTCTCGGTGGACTTCCATAGCGGAGGCTGCTGCTTCCGAGCGTCCTTTGAGGTCATCATCAAGCCCGCGGGCGGTCTCACGAATGATGCCGATCGCTTCGTCGAGCTGGTCTTGTGCCCTGGCCAACTGAATCGTTCTCCTTGAATTTTTTCTGATCGGTCTGTCGTCCGGCGCCGGAAATCTCTAAATCGCTGGCGACGGTAAATGTCTTGAAATCAGGCCTTAGCCCCCCCTGCAAAGGAAAGGAGCAGATATAACGCCATCAGGATGGCCGAAAAATCTCTCCGAGGCAAGGCCAAAAAAGAGGCGCTCCCCTTTCAGGGAACGCCTCTTTTTATGATCTGAAGGCCTTATCCGAATAAGGGCCGCACGCGGCTAGTCGTCGCCAGCGGGAGTCTCCGCCTTCTCCGAATCGGTCGGGTTCATTCCACTGTGACCGGCGGCCTCTTCCATCCCCGGATGCCACAACACACCATCGCCGTGATACGGGGCGTCGCCGTGCGAATGCGGGTCCACCGTCGGGCCGGCGTGACCCTTGACGGCGTCCAGGTCCACCTCTGGGAGTCGGTTGAAGCCACGGGTGTCGTACCGATCGAACGGGAACGGCTGGAATTTCTCGAACAGTTTGCCAAAGCGCTGCCGAGTTGGTCGTGTGTCGAGCGGGAACCGGAATTTCTCGGCTCCTGCCCGTTCGACATGGATAAGTTCGTGCTCTCGGGAACCGAGTCCGTTCACGACCGCTGTGTTGATGGTCGTCTGCTCGCTCGCTCCCTCGATTGAGGAGCCAGCAAGATCGAATTTGCGGTCGCCCGGCGCGTCTACTCCGACCTCTTCAGAAAGCGACCCTGGAATGCCCGGCGCGTGTTGGGCAGCGTCGACACAGGCCTGATCAATGGCGACCGGATCTGTGCTTGCAAATACGCCGAGGTGCGGAACTATCGGCACGTCGGAGAAACCGGCACAGTCACACTTCGGTGACACATCAACTGCGACCGTTACGAAACCGCAACGCTCGGGGCCTACCGCCGTTACGACGCCAAGAGCACCGTCAGCGATGGCCGCGTCGGTGGCGTCAAAGTTGGCCAGGTTTGGTTTGAATATTCCACGTGGGTTCATGACTCCCATGCAGCCCAGGCAGTTGATACAGCGTTCCCGGTCCCACTTGAGCTCATCGTCATCGGTGACTTCAAACAGGCTGAGCGGGCAGCAATCTTCAAGGAGGGTCCAGTCAGGGTCCTTCGCCTTGCCCTTAAAGTTCTCCGGGAGGAACTCCATCGCATCGCCTGCACCGTACTTCGGGTGGCGACCCATGTGGACGTTGAACTTGCCACGTTTGGACTGTGCACCGATCCCCAGATTCTTGAGCGCTCCGCCGATTACGCCCATACCGTGACCCTTGAAGTGGGTCAAAGTGATAAGGACGTCAGCTGCTGCGATCGCTTGGGCGACATAGGCTTCTTTAAGGATATAGCCGTCCGGGATGTCGACCCGGTAGTCGCTGGTGCCGACGTAGCCGTCTGCACTGATGAACGGGCAGTTAAGGGTGAGGGCGTTGAAGCCGTTTCGGGATGCGGTCTCCAGAAGGTCGAGCTCCGTCGCCCGACTTCCATAGGGGTTGTAGGTCTGTGTCGTGGTATCGCAGACGAAGGGTCGGCCGCCGAGTTCCTTGACGCGGTCCGCTAGCGCCCGGGCGTATACGGGACGTAGGTATGCGCTGCTGTTCCACTCTCCACAGTGGACCTTGATGGCGACAACGTCACCCTTGTTGACCATCTTGTCGAGCCCTGCGGCGTCAAATACGGTCAGCGTCTTAGCGATGAGACTCGTATCCGCAGAGTCGCTGCGGGCATCCATGAAATAGACCTTCGAGGTCATCGGTGCCTCCTGTACGGCGGGCGTATCGTCCAGAAATATCCGGTTTGTTTATGTACCTCAGAGCCCAACTGGTTCTTAACGTAGTTTAGTTCCGGGCCTTCGGCGTTCGAAGGGATTATACCCGCGCCCACGTTTGCGTGAAGTAGGGGCCGTCGCGGGTTGGTTGTGGACCCGTCCGGACTACGCACGAGTTACCAGTAAGGGATGAACGAGGTCAGAGGACAACGCTCGATCGGGATGTGAACGGCGTGAATCTCTATAGCCTGCACACACCGACGCGTAGACGAAGGTGGCCTGACCCCGATATCCTGTTAGAGACGCACAGGCGCCCGCGCCCTCGTAGCTCAGCGGATAGAGCAGCTGCCTTCTAAGCAGTTGGTCGGGGGTTC
>JAPYSM010000206.1 GCA_029936485.1 Dehalococcoidia bacterium | reverse complement strand
GGCCGCCATTCGCTTCGTCAACGTCGTCACGAGACCGCGCTGATGCTGATCGACCCGCTCCTGGAGGTTGTAGATCAGGTCGTCGATCTGTCCAGCGGTCGGTTTCACCTCGATTGTGGGGTCGAGCAGTCCGGTCGGTCGGATCAGCTGCTCGACACGCTTCTCTTCGTGCTGAGCCTCGTACGGCCCGGGCGTCGCAGACACGTACACGATCTGGTTGACGCGTTCCTCGAACTCGTCAAACGACAGGGGCCGATTGTCGATCGCAGACGGCAGCCTGAAGCCGTAATCAACGAGCACCGATTTGCGTGCGAGGTCGCCGTTGAACATGCCGCGAATCTGCGGCAGTGTCATGTGCGACTCATCGATGAAGATCAGGAAATCTTTCGGGAAGTAGTCCAGTAGAGTCCACGGGGCAGACCCGGGAGCACGCCGCCCCAGAGGCCGTGAATAGTTCTCAACGCCCGGGCAGGATCCCGTCTCCCGCAGCATCTCAAGGTCGTAACGCGTGCGCTGTTCTAGACGCTGCGCCTCCAACAACTTACCGCCGTCGTTCAGCACCTTTAGTCGCTCATCGAGTTCTTCCTCGATATCGTCCAGAGCGTCCAGCAGTCGTTGTTCGGAAGTTACAAAGTGTTTGGCCGGGTAGATGTCGATCTCCTCACGCTCGCCGAGGATCTCGCCGGTCAACGGGTCCAGCACCGTGATGCGCTCGATCTCATCGCCCCAGAACTGCACACGCACAGCCAGTTCGTCGTACGCCGGCATGACTTCGAGGGTGTCACCGCGCACCCGGAACCGACCACGACTGGTGTCTATGTCGTTGCGGTCGTAGTGCATATCCACGAGGCGGCGCACGATCTTATTGCGCCCGGTCGATTCGCCCTTCTTCACGTTCAGGACGAAACTCTGGTATTCCTCTGGAGAGCCGAGGCCGTATATGCACGATACAGAGGCCACTATCAACGAGTCACGACGTGTGAGCAGCGCCCGTGTGGCGGCGTGCCTGAGACGGTCGATCTCCTCGTTTATGTCGGATTCTTTCTCGATGTAGGTGTCGGATCGGGGGATGTAGGCTTCTGGCTGGTAGTAGTCGTAATATGAGACGAAGTACTGGATCGAGTTTTCCGGGAAGAACTCCTGGAACTCGGAAGCGAGTTGCGCCGCCAGGGTCTTGTTGTGCGCAATCACAAGGGCTGGGCGCTGCTGACGCTCGACGATCTGTGCCATCGTGAAGGTCTTGCCGCTGCCGGTCACACCCAGGAGGGTCTGGTGCTTCTTCCCATCATCAAGGCCCTTCGAGAGCGCGTCGATAGCCTGCGGCTGGTCGCCGGTGGGTTTGAAGTCGGAAACAATCTTGAAATCAGGCATAAATGTTGGGATGTGTGCGCGTTTCGCCCCGGGCGTATTGCCATACGCCCCTACATCAAACGGGACGTCACTATGATTCTATGCGAGGGGCGGAGATAAGGAGCGAACGGCGTCACTGCAAACGTAGGGGCAGGACTGGCCCCGCTCAACGCCGGTCCTTGGAGAACCTCAGGATGCTGCTGCCCGTACCACCCACACCATCTCTCCGCTGTCCTCGGTTAGCGGGCCGCCGTCGAAATCGCCAAACACCTGATCGGCCACGATTCCGACCTCCTCCAACATGACGTGGACCTCGGACGGGTACAGATAGCGAAGGTCCACTTCAAGGTCCACTGTCCGCATTACTTCTCCGGTGTCGCTCAACTCTTCAACCGTCTGGATGCTGTGGATCGTTTGACCGACCGGATCGGGTCGATTTACCGCGCTCAGCAGGCATCGCAATCCGGTCTCTGGATGGATTGTCTCGCCCATCGAGAGCGGCTCCTCGGACACGTCCGCGATCAGATCGGAATCCGGGACGAACAGGTTGAATGCAAGCGCGCCTCTCGGCGCCAGGTGCGCAGCGGCGCGACGCAGCGATTCCAGCTGCTCTTCCGGCGTCAGCGCCAGGTACAGAGTGCGGGCGGGGATGATGACGAGTGGGAAACGCCGATCCAGTGCAAGCGTCCGCATATCGCCCTGAACGAATTCAACCGCGCCGCTATGGTTTTTTGTTGTGGCCGCTCGTTCACGCGCCTTCGTAAGCATGGCTGTTGAAACGTCCACGCCGACCACATCGATACCAGCCGCGGCGATAGGGAGGCTCACGCGCCCGGTGCCGCAACCGATCTCGAGCACCGGCCCACCCGAAGCTTGCGCCAGCCCGACGTAAAACTCGACGTCCTCGACTCCGACGGTAGAGTAGAAGACGTCATACCACTCGGCCCAGGCGTCGTAATCCATTGTTGGCCTGACGGGGCCTAGTCGGCCTCGGCGTATTCTGCCAGCGCCTCGTCCGGGAAGTCAGCGTTAGAGAATACCTTCTGGACATCATCGAGCTCTTCCAACGTGTCCAGGAGCCGGAGCGTCTGCTTGGCTTTGGCATCGTCCAGTTCGACGAGAGTGGCGGGCACCATCGCGAGGTCTGCGGACACCACTTCAACACCGTCCATCGCCTCAAGGGCCATCTTCAGCGGCTCAAAGTCGGTGAACGACGCCTTGAACTCGATCGAATTTCCTTCGATATCAAAATCCTCTGCACCCATGTCTACCGCTTCAAGTGCGACCTCTTCAGAGTCGCCGGCAGAAGTCTCTACCAGGATCACTCCGGAGTTGGAGAATCCCCAGGACACCGCACCTGCGGCTGCCAAGGTCCCGCCTGCACGGGAGAACATCTGGCGGACATCGGACGCGGTCCGGTTTTTGTTGTCGGTCAGGGTCTGGACCATGATCGCCGTACCGCCGGGTCCGTACCCCTCGTACGTGATCTCTTCCAGCTCAATGCCGTCGCTACCGGTACCGGAACCTTTTGCGATGGCCCGGTCGATATTGTCGTTCGGCATGTTCGCGGCTTTACCGGTCTGTATGGCAAGCCGCAGCCGGAAATTGGTCTCGGGGTCTGCGCCGCCACGTGCCGCTACGATTATCTCGCGAGCGATCTTCGTGAATAGCTGACCCCGACGCGCATCGGTCGCAGCCTTCTTGTGCTTGATGGTGCTCCACTTAGAGTGGC